>DASRRM010000411.1:0-3329 GCA_035695715.1 Tepidisphaeraceae bacterium | reverse complement strand
CGCCCCGAATTCGCGGAGCGCTTCGTAAATCCGGGGCGGCGCGGCGATAGAGCTTGTTTGCAAGACGAAGGGTTACGCGCGCCGCTTGCCCCGGCGTGAAGGCACTTTCCGCAAAAGCCGCTCAGTCTGAGTTCGCAAGGTGGGCGTACTCGCCCTCCATTTCCGCGCTCCGCTGCAAACCATGGTGGGCGAGTACGCCCACTCTACAAATATTCACTGCGGTTACCGCGGCACGTCTTTCAGCAGCCGTTCGACAATCTGCTCCGACCCGATCGCATCGCCCACCGCGCGATGATTGGTTAACACCCGATGCCGCAGGATCGGCAGGGCAAGGGCCGTCACATCTTCGATCGTCGGCGTCGTGCGCCCTTCCAGCAGCGCCTTGGCTTTGGCGGCGCGAACCAGATTCTGCGAGCCACGCGGGCCGGCTCCCCATCCAACGTAATCTTTAATGAACTGGCTTGCCCGCGAATCACCCGGCCGGCTCGAGCCGCACAGGCGGACGGCGTACGCCGCCACGCTTTGCGGAATGGGGGCGGCCCATACCAGGTTTCGCAATTCCAAAAACGCCTCGCGCTGCAAGGTCGCCGACGGAAGCTTTGGCGTGGCCCCGCTGGTCTTCATCACGATCTCCTCTTCCTGTTGCGGCGAGGGATAGTCAATATGGATCTCCATCATAAACCGGTCGAGTTGCGCCTCAGGCAATGGATACGTCCCCTCCTGCTCGATCGGATTCTGCGTCGCCACCACCAGGAACGGATCTTCGAGCTGATAAGTCTGCCCGCCAACCGTCACATGCTGCTCGGCCATTGCTTCCAGCAGGGCCGATTGCGTTTTGGGAGCGGCACGGTTGATTTCATCGGCCAGCACGAGATTTGCGAAAACCGGCCCGGGCCGAAATGACATTTTTGGCGCGCCCGATTGTTCATCGCGACCCAAAAGCTCGTAGCCGGTGATGTCCGATGGCATCAAGTCCGGGGTAAATTGCACGCGGGAAAACTTCCAGTGAAACGCCGACGCCAGGGCTTTGACCATCAGCGTCTTGGCCAGGCCCGGCACGCCAACCAATAGCGCGTGCGAGCCGGTGAGGGCGCACGTCAGCAGCAGGTCGAGGGTTCGATCCTGTCCGACGACAACCTGATGCAGGCTCTGGCGAATTTCGGCAACTTGGGAAACGAACGCCTCAACCCGGCGTCCCACATCCGCGGGCGCGCCACCGATATCGACTTGCGTCTGAACCGTCATTTTGGAGACCCCTGGTGAAAGCCGTCGCGCCGGAATTCATGATCCATGGCGCGACTTTCGGGAGTATGTGCTGACCATTGCGAAAAGGCAACATATTTCGGAAATAATGTTTGGCAGCCCTACCACTGCAATCCCGCGTCCCGTGCTGCGCCCAGGGCGATGGCCGATGCATCAAGCTTGCCTTCTCCATTGGCGAGCATTTTCAGATAGCGGTCGCATAACAGGTTCAGCGTCGGCATCGGAACCTGAGCGGCGGTGGCCGTTTGCTGAACGAGGTGCATGTCCTTGAGAATCAGCGGAATATTGAACCCGGCTTTCTCGAAATCTGCGGCGATGATCCGTTTCGAGTAATTGACATAGATCGGGCAATTGAAGAGCGTCGTGGTGAACATGTTCAACATCGCCGCCCGGGGGATACCATTCTTCTCGGCCAGTGCCGACGCCTCGGCCATTGCTTCGATCGCGGCCGTCAGCAGGAAATTGCCCGCCAGCTTCACGACATTTCCCGCACCAACATCCTCGCCAAAATCGAATACGCGCTGCCCGATCGCATCGAACACGCCTTTTGCGCGGGCCTTGTCGGCGGCGCTTCCCGAAGCACAGATCCACAGCTTGCGCGCCGCCGCCGCTTCGGGACGGCCAAACACCGGCGCACCGAGCAGGCTCGAGCCCGCCCGCGCATGCCGCTCGGCCAGGCGCTGATTCGTGGCGGGGGAAACAGTGCTCATGGAAATGTGCAATCCCCCCGGCTTCATCGCCGCAAGAAATTCATCGGTGACAATCGCCTCCAGCGCCCGGTCGTCGGAAACAATGGAGACGACGATCCCGCCGGCAGCGGCGGCGCCGGCCGGTGAGTCGGCGAGCTTCGCCCCCTTTTCCACCAGCGGCGCTGCCTTGGCCGGCGTGCGATTATGCACCACCAGCGAAAAGCCCGACGCCAGTAAATTCCCCGCCATGGGAAGTCCCATCTGCCCCAGCCCGATGAAGCCAAGTGATTCTGCCATGCGAGTGTGATATACGGGCAGCGGCCATGCGCCTACTGGGATGATCTTGCTCGGGGCCTAACTTTTTTGTGTGGCGACTCCCGGCCCGAGTGCGTTTGTACTCAGGGGAAGTGGGGGTTGGGGTGATAGCGGGATTCGTAATGTTCACGCCGGTGTCTGAGGTACTCCGAAGACCCGGATCGGTCGCGCGAAGGATCCGGGTCTTCGGAGTACCTCAGACACCGGCGTGCGCATTTAGAAAATCCGCCCCTCCGCCCATCTCCTGGTGCTACACGAGGAGGAGCCCCGTCGCCACCTTTGAGCGCCACACCCTCATGCTCGACTCCTTTGCCTTTGGCATTGCCACGCGTCTTTCCTGAGGGTACGATTCTTTTTTCGGCTCATCCAACCGCGATGCGCCGGAGACGGAGTGTAGACAGTATGCGTTTGAGCGAGATTCTTAAACCTCAGAACATCAAAGTTCCCCTCGAGGCCAAGACCAAGGCCGAGGCGATTGCCGAACTGGTCACCCTTCTTGCCGCCAACGGCGAAGTGAGCGATCCCAAGCAGGTGCTCGATGCCGTTCTCGATCGCGAAGCCACCCGAACCACCGGCATCGGCAACGGGCTTGCCATCCCCCACGGCAAGTGTAACGGCGCTCCGCAACTGTCCATGGCGATCGGCCGCCCCACCGTCCCGATTGATTTCCAAGCCATCGACGGCCGCCCGGTCAGCCTGATCTGGCTCCTCACCTCCCCACCGGACAAGACCGGCCCGCACATTCACGCCTTGGCGCGGATCAGCCGCCTGATGACCATCGATAAATTCCGCCAGGCCCTGGCCACCGCCAAGACCTCGCAGGAACTGTACGACGCGATTATTCAGCAGGAAAACGCGTTATAAGGGTGCGCCCGGAAATTACCTGTCCAATTTTCGTTGATCGTCTTGCAAGTCTGTCCGCTAGTCCTTAAACAAGCGAAGTTTTTTCGCAATCTTGCTGCGTTATTTTCCGCCGATCGGGACGTACCATAAGCGTCCCGGCGATTGTTGTCTCGGCCGGTCGCTCCGTTTCCGACTTGTGGTGGTTCGATTGATGCTCCT
>DASRRM010000410.1:0-13695 GCA_035695715.1 Tepidisphaeraceae bacterium | reverse complement strand
ACGTTCATCCAAAAGCGGAGACAATGCCGCATATTTATGCCGAATCCTTTCGGCCTGTGTCGCATCCTGCACTCAAGCATGATCTATTCAACATCAAATCCAGACAAGAGAGATTGATCAAGTTATTTTTGCGGGAAGCCTTAGCATGGACACGCTGTTCCTTCCCCGCAAAGCCGCGCCGATCGGAAGCAGAATCCAAGTGGCAGTCAACTGAAGAGGCAATATGAAACGCAGTCTTCTCATTCTCGTCATACTGTTCATGCGGCACGGGGTATTCGTGAGCGCGGCCGATCCGCCGGTGCCTAAAGTCGCACCGATGTCCATTGAGCTGTGGGTTGGAGGCGTTCCGCAGGGTGCAAGCCACTCGGTTGCCGCGCCGCGGCAAGCATGCACGCTCTTTGTCGATGACCTGCGGATGACGCAGTCGATCGACGCCGAAGGCGGTAAGGCGGTTACACTTCTCGGCCCCGACATGAACAACGGCGACTTTGAATCGGGCAGCGCGGATTGCAATTCCTATCTGGTTCAAAGCGTGTCGGTCTTGACGTCGACTTCCCAACTGCCCGCCGCCCACGGAAAGCGCTTTGCGGCGATGGTGGCCGATCCAAAGGTGCAGCTTCACATCCCCCGGCTGGTGAAGTATCTCGCCATGCCCGACTTGAAAAGCGGGCGCTACTTCGTCTTTACCGCCAAGGTCCGCGCCAAGAAGGAGGCGGGTGCGATGACTCGCGCGGCGCTCTCGGTCATCTTCAAGGACCAGAACCAGCACCCTGTCCTGGATTACCATGGCGAGCAAGTCGAGGTGAATGCCGATGGCTGGGTCGAGGCCAGAATAGAATTCGATTACGACCGGGGCATTCTGAAAAGAGCTCGGGCCGCCACTGCGTTGGATGCCAGGCAGTTGGCTGAGCGGGTCAAAGCCGATCGAGCCAAATGGCCGGAGTATGACATCACGCCGCGTGCGGATGATGGCCGTAATCTCGCCCTGTCGGTTGCCAAATGGGAGGGTCGAGCGGGAATCCCCGGCAAGCCGTTTCGAGTATGGGCGGTGGGAGCCAGTTGGACGGGCGGGCTGGCGAGCATGAGCTACCGGCTGGAAGACGCGATCCACCAGCGTTTCCCTCAAGCACCTCCCATCGAGTTCAAGAGTCAGACTGGCAGCGGCTGCCCGTGGAATTACGCGCGCGGATGGATCAGCCAGTTCGTGCTGGCCGATCAGCCCGACTTGATCCTTATTTATACGCATGGCGATCTGCACCAACTCGACCTGATGCTCACGGATATCCGCCGCCACAGTACAGCGGACATCATTGTTCCCAGCCTGCACCTCATGGGGCATGAAGATGCGGATCCGGGTCGCTGGATTGAGTTCTTTCAAGCAGGATATGGCTTCTCAATCCCTGCCCTGCGCGACGTCTGCGCCAAGCATGGCGTTGAATTTGTCGAGAACCGACGCGAGCTGGCCGAATACCTGACGCGCATCGGCAAGAAGCCATCGGCATTGCTCAGCGATGCCGCGCACCAGAACGAGCACGGCCTGTGCCGCAGTTGGGACAACATTGTTCGTCACATCGCCAAGCCGTTGGAATTCAATTATGACTACTCCACGCGAGAGCGGCGCGTTCTCGTGTCCCCGCCCACGAAATCGGCGACGGAAATTGTCGAGCTCTCCAACGGCTGGTCGGCAGCCGACGGCATGGTCCACGCAAGCGGGCCAACGGCTCGAATCAAAGTCGAGTTTACCGGCAGCCGTATCGACGTGCTCGGCCGCACTGTCAAGGGCGGCGGATCGATTCGTGTGCTTATCGACGGCCAACCGGCGGAGAAGGCACCGGTCTTCTACACCACATACATCACGCCGCAACCCGTATCGTTCCCCTGGAAGATCGCCGGGCCTGGACCGGGGGATGTCGGGCCGCACGCGATTGAGCTTGGCCAGAACGTTGTCGCCCAATCCTGGACGATTACTCTGACCTCTGAAACTGGAGACTATCGCCTCGACGGCAGCGTGACCGGCCCCGATGGCGACGGAAACTCGACCAAACCCTTCACGAGCCGCTCGGGGCAGATCCGCGTTGACCCCGAGCTCTGGCGATTCAATCGGCAGGAGGTCAATGGCGCGGTCACCTTCGGCAACCGTTCTGGCGACAGATACACTTTCGACGTCTACCGCAGCGCCGTGGGCAGGGTTAGTTTTTCGGCCGCCCAATCTGAGCCACTCGATCAGCCGCTCGTCGAGAATCTGCCCAACGGCAGGCATACGCTGGAGATTGCGACGCAGGGCGACGGCGATGTGGCGATTGGATCGTTCTACGTCTTTCAGCCACCGGAGAAATGATCGACACTCATTCGATGGCTTTCCACGCCTTCTCAAACGCCGCCTTGGTTTCGCGCTTGAGTTTCATAACTCGTCACAGCCGTGAACTTTGAGCCTGAGCTGCACTACCGCACAATCATCGAGCCGGATGTCATGCCGCCGCCCAAGGTAACCGGCTGATACAGCGATCCACGCGGGCAAGCATACAGGTAACGCACTTCGACGATTTGGCCTGCCGTGGGGATGGCCTGGTTGGACGGGATCATTGATGCAGAACACGCTCGACATCGGAAAAGGTGGAAGCGGGTCGCCAACTGGCTGATGCTCGACGGCGTCCTTCATGGACGACCTATTTTGAGATGCTGTGTCACCTCCCGGCAGCGCAGCCCAGCATGCTGAAATTCGCGGCACACCGCCGGGCGCTTTTCGTAGATGCCGCACTCATGCGTCCTGCGGTCCAGCGCCAAACACGTTAGGTCTTTACGCTGCCGCATCTGCAAACAGCCATCCTCGGACGTCACAAAGCGCGCGCGGGCACCTCATCATCGTGCGTCAACTCCACGATCAGGCCGCGACAGCACTCACCGCAGCCTTTGCAAACCGCCGGAGCGGGGGCAAGTGAAGGATAGAGGGGAAGAGCAATGTGACGGCGGCGAATACGCTGCGCAGCCATCATAGTCCGTTCGGCCAGCGGGCATCGGGCAATACCTCCGCCTCCGCCAGGCGCGACATGGATTCATAGAGTTCTGTCGGCGCATCGCCGGTGGATAAGCCGCCGGAAAGCAGGAGAATGATGCCGCCGCCTCCCTCGGCGATGGCGGCTTGCCGGTGCGTTCCCAGCGCCGCAGCCTCGACTTCGGCCAGAGCATTGCGGAGATCACGTTTGTAGTAATGGAGGTCGCTGTATTCAGTCCCGTGCTCTTGGTTGATTTGTGCCATCCTTGCTTCGTCGATGGCTTCGATCGCCTCGCTCGCTTTTGCGAAAACTGACTTCGCCGACTCCTGGTCAATCAGATAGCGGTCCTTCGCCTTGAAGCCGATCGACTGGATGAACATGTCTGCGCCCATGGTGTTCCTCGTATGTTAATAAAACGGAAGAGCCGCAATACCATTGTGACGGGAATTGTTCCGCCGGTTTAGCATTGCAAAATGCTTACGTCTCGTCGCCGCCCTGGGCTTGAACTTCAGTTGCCGCATCGCGCAATCACCGAGTCGGATGTCATCCCGCCGCCCAAGGTAAACCGGCTGATACAGCGATCCACCTGGGTAAGCATACAGATAACGTACTTCGAGAATTTGGCCCGCCGTGGGGATGGCCTGATTGGGCGGGATCGTGACATTGCCCACGCTGACACGGCTCTTGACATCAATCAACTCAATTGCCACGCTCCGCTTCGCGCCATTTACTTTCGCGACGATGCACGAAGCGGTCGCATAGAACTTCAACTTGACCTGGCTTCCGCCGCTGGCCGGCCGGCCCGGTGTGTAGGGCGCGGTGCTTTCCTTGAATACCACGCCTTCCTTCTTCGCCTTCTTCAGCTTTGCCAGCATCTGGCGCTTTGCAGATGCGCCAGTTGCGGCTGGCGCATAGCGCAGGCCATCGGCTTCCACGCCATCGGCGAGGTTCATCAGCATGGCGTGGCGCACGGCGTAAGAGCTCGCCCGCATGTCGGTGACGTCCTGATGCAACAAGTCGAAAGCGAAATAGACGTCACCGATCGCTTCACCATCCAGCAGGCAATTCGTGGCGCTGAGCAGTTGCACGGCTTCCAAGATGGGGGATGGCAAACTCGTGGTCAGGCCATTGCGGTTGATGGCGGTGATGGTGTCGCCGCGCTTTTCGACCAGCACCCGCCGCCCGTCGAATTTCTCCTGCGTCCACCAGCGGTCGTCGGCGATGAATTGCTCGATGTCCGCTTCATCGATCGGATTGAGCAGTTGCGGCACGATACCAGTGGCACGCTGTGCGTTGTCCGTTTGCGTGTATGGCGTGCCGTCCTCTCCGGGGGTGTAGCCCTTGGCGGTCTTTTCCTTGACCACGCCGTCATAGATCTTCTTGGCTTCGTCAAATCCCACCGGCGCGCTGGTCTTGGTGCCGGTGTTCATCGTCGAGCCGCGCCGGCCGTATGCGAAGTTCACGACGAAGCCGGGGCCGCTGGGCTCGATGGCGACTCGATAAACTTTGTCACTTGAGCCCTGGCAGTAATAGAGCGTAATGTTCTCCGAGATCGAGTTTGTCTGCATTGTGGTTATCCTTTCTTGGAAATGGCGGAAACGAACCCCAATCGTGGCGTGCGGAACGGTCTGATTCGAGGGATTAAGGCGTTTGTACAAAAGCTAATGATGAAGGATACATCCCCCAGCACGCCTGCTTTAGCTCCAGGCGTGGCCGATGATGCAACGGCACTTCGCGCGGCGCTATTTGAGTTGCTTGCGGCAGGCGATCAGGAGTCCCTGCTTAGTTTTTGCAAAGCGCACGCAAAGGAGATTCTTCAGCATTTCGCGAGTTGGCGCGCAACAGCCACATCGGAAGCTTCCGATCCCGAGCAATCTGAGCGCGACGTGGGCAATCTGTACGCCATCGGGAAGATATTCGCCAATCACCTGGGAAACGGTGGACCGCTGGCAGCCATCATCGATCCATCCGAACAAAGTGACATTGCCGGCTGGGAACGCACGTTGGCGATGGCGATGAACTTGATCCGGCAGATGCAATATGAGGAAGCGAACCGCCTCTTATCCGATCAACTGATCGACTCTCGCGACCTTAAAGGGCATGGGCATCTTCACCTGTCGGCAACCACACATTGGTATCTGTCGCAATGCAACTGGCTCCAGGCCGATCGCAACGGAGCCATTGCCCACGGCGAGCGGTCACTGAATATTACCCGCCACATTCACGATGACCCCAAATACCTCGATCGGTATCTGCGTCACCTATGCACTGTACATCGTTACTTCGGTGAAGCTGAAGCCGCCGCCGCGTATGCCGATCAACTTCACGATTTTCTTACGCAAAACAATGAGACGGATGAGGCCCGCTACTTCCGACGACAGGCACAAATCCTGCGCCAAGGCGAGCCACTTACGCGCGTCGTGGCATGGATCGGGACATCGTGCTACGAACTGGATGAGTTGCCGGCGGATTCCAAAGCAAACATGAAGCTGGTTCTTGCGCGAAATCGTAGCGGTTTTCAGGTTACCGACCTGCTCATCCAGCAGGCTGGCGCGAGATTCAATGAAGGCAAGTTTGATCAAGCCGCCGCGATCTATCGCCGGGCCGCAAGTGCCGACCCGTATGATCCCGAGCCCCTGGTGCATCTGGGCCGAACGCAATTATTTCTGGGACAGCTTTCCGACGCCATCGAGAACTTCGATCGTGCCGAGCAACTTGCGCCGGGATTCGAGTTCTGCCGAACCGGAGCATGGCTTGCCCGCTACCTGATCCCCCATCCGTCCCCCGGCGCAATTCTCATGGCGATTGTGAATCTGGCAACGATTGCTGCCAATGCCCAGGAGAAAGTTGTAAAGTCGGCGCAGGCGGTCGCCGACTTTCCCGAGCTTGCGCTATTCCGTCTGGAATACGGCAACAACTTGAAGGATGCGGGTAACACTGCGGACGCTGAAGCGACGTATCGCCAAGGGCTCAATTCCCAGGGTGATGATGAAGTGCGTACCCGGCTGCTACTGGGGCTGGCGTTGCTCTTGCCGGCCGGCGCGGAGCGAACATCACTGCTGGAACAAGCAGTGCGCCTCGGCGGTCACCCAATCGCCGCCGCCACGGCGCAACTATTCCTACGTTTCGGATGGTGACGGAAGCGGTCAGGCCGCCGAAAGTTCGGCCGACAGGAGGTTGATCGTGAGATCGCGATCGGTCGGCAATCCGCGCAGCCAGCGCGCAAACTGGCCCACCATCAATCCTGCCGCGATGGAAGCGGCGTAAAGCGTGCTCTTGGCGGTGCATGAGCCGGCGTAGGCTTGCTCTGCGCCGAACAAGGTCGTGGCGTAATAATCGTCGGCAGACGGCCGGCCGCTGGCCAGGGTTCTGATGACTTCCGCGCTCATCCGGCCATCAGCGAAGAAATGAACATGCTCCCTGGCTGTTTCCCAGATAAGCTTTCGCGTCGTGATGGAATCGACGGCGCAAAACAGCGCAACCTGCTGCCCACTGGCGCGCAACGAGTCGAGAAGCCTGGCGGTTGAGCGCCGGAATCGATCGGCGTGGCAGGTAAATTGGAGTTCGGGGTGAATGCGTTGACAGAGTCTGCCGGTGGCATCCACTTTCGCCGCGCCCAAATCCTCTGGCCAGTACCCTTGCGGCGCGAGGTTTTCAACGGCAACGAAGTCGTGATCGATCAATTGCATGGCCGGCACGCCCGTCGCCGCCAGTTGCAACGCCACCTGCCGCCCGATGGCTCCAACGCCGACGACGACGGCATGGACAGTTGCCAGCCTGTCCGGCGGCACAAGGTCGCGCTGGCGGATGTCACGATCAGGATAGTTGACGCTCATCGGTCCTCCATGAAAGCGGTTTCAAAGAAGTCGGCAAACTCCTCGTCCAGCGCCTTCTGCTCATGGCGCTCATACAGATCATCCTCGCGCCACAAGGCATCGGCCCACAACTGGCGACCGAAGCAAGGATCGAGCATCGGCATGCGATTTGAAAAACATACTGCCGGGCAGATGTTCTTCCCGTATTCGTCCATCCATGACTCGCAAATGGCGCTTAGCTCCGCGCCGTGATTAAGCACAAGCTCCGGCCAAGCCGCCCAGTCGATGTTCACCGGCAACAGGACCGATCCGCCCGGGCCGGCATTGAACGACAGCCGGGCATACTTCGCCTGGGTGCGGCTGACGATCAGCATGACCGCCCAATCGCAGTCGCCAAAGACGCGGGCGAAGGTTTCCTCGTCCACGGAACTGGGCTCCGGGCTCGCCCCCGGATGGGTATGCAGCCAGATCCGTGCGAAGCGCGACGGGGATAAACCCCTGTCGATGCAATCGTCGAAATAGTCCGCCACCGCCGTATCGTCGAACGCGACGGTGACGGCGGTTACGGTTTGTTTCACCGTCACGAAATCTTCGATGTACAGCGGCCGCTTTTCGGCGCTGATGCCGAAGCCGCCAACTTCGGTGTCGCCGGCGTGAAGGAACATCAGCAGCTTCAGCCAGGCGAGCGGCGCAAAGGTGATGGCCTTGGACGGCTCACGCTGCCTGCGGTGAAGAGGCGTCAGCCGAAGCGGCTCGGTCTTGGCTGTCTGACGGGCCGCGCGGAAGCTCGGCTCCGCCGGCATGGGTTTGGGGGCAATGAGGGTATTCATGGAATATCTCCGTTTGGGGTTGGGGTTCATCTTCGGTGGGGTCGAGAATTGGATCTTCCTCTACTTCGTCGCCGCCTTCCTCACGCTTTTTCTGCGATGCGGCGAAGCACGTGGGACACAACTGGTTGCCGTCTGCGTCCTCTTTCAGGCAATTAAGGCATACCGACTCCTCGCAATCGGCGCAGGTGCGGATGCAGTTGTCGCAGTACTCCTCACTACAGGAATCGCAGTAATACAAGTCATCCGATGAGATGGTGCGCCCGCAGTCGGTGCAGGAGCGGCCGTCCCACGCATCGAGTGAAACGTAAGCCGAGGATGGGTTATAGGTGTGCAGCACCCGGTTGATGAGTTGAAAAGCATCGCCGATGCGGCCCTCAGCCAGTGCGTGGGAAATCGGTGCGCTGCCATCCCCGGCGCACAGGGCTTCATCGCGAACGTGAGGATGGGTGCAGGATGAGTCGCTGCTGGCAGCGTTGGCATCTTCAGCGACGATGATGAAAGCCGAGGCATCCCGGCGTTTGGCAAGCCGGTCGAGGTGTAGCTGGATGCAGAATTCGCCCAGGGGGACATCTTCAAGTGTGATTGCGTCCGTGGTGACGGCGATCCGCCTTTCCCGAACGTCGATCTCCACATCGTCGAATTCATCCTGCAACTGGCGGATTTCAGCCAGGATCTCAAGGATGGTGGGAATCTCGGCAATTCGTGAGGGAGGTATGGCTCTTGATGCCGCGTGTACCTGCTGAATGTCGGACAGAATCCGCCGGCGCAGAATCGCTTCAACATACGGCCATTGGTGGGCGCGGGCCTTCTGGTACATCCGCCATCCCCGCTCCAAGGCCTTCTGCTCGATTAAGAGTGTCGACAAGGAAGGAAGCGAGTTGTCCACTGCGCGGCAATGTGCCTGCGCGAGAATCCGATGCACGCGGCAGGCAGCCCAGAGGGCGGGATCTTTGTTCTTCATTGCAAAAGCTCCTCCGGGAACGAAAGTGCCCGCCGAGGCCACGATGGATGTGGCGCTCGGCGGGCAGCGAGTTTTGAACAAAACGACGGGCGTGTCCTCATGCCCCTTCGATCTTCAACGGCGTAATGCTGACGCGGGAGCCGGGCTGGAGAACCTGTTCGGCGGAGGCGGGCTGGCGATCGACGCGGATGAGAAAGTCTGACGGGCTGGCATCGGGCATCTTCTGATCAAAGAGATCGGCGACGGTCGTGCCATCTTCAACTTCGATGTGGTCGGCGAAGCCGCCGCCTTGATTGTTGATGTAGAGAATCTTCATAAGTCGTCCTTTTGGAAAGAGAATGTGGGGAAAAGTAAACGCTCGCTCAGTGGGTTGAGCGTCGGCGATGACAATCGCGACGATCAATCAGCGGCGCGATCCCGCCCAGCGGCGCTGATCAAACTGGCCGTTGTCGCGGCGGCGATTGCCATATGCATTGGCGTATTCACCGCTGGCTTCGCTGCCGTAGTCGTCGTCTTCATATTCATCGGGATTATTGTCGAAGCCGTCGTGGCGCGTCGGCTCCGGTCCAGGACCAGCGATGCGGGGGTCGCCAGACGATGCTGGTCGCGCGGCCTGCGGGGAATGACCTCGATGCCGCCGCCGCAGCCGATACAGCGATGGGCACAAGAGCGCCAAGCCGACGATCGCGGCGAGAATTCCAAACGCGAAGCAGGATACCGCCATCAGCGTCGGCAATGCCTCGGTGAAGCGACGGATGGTTGCGGGGTTAGGATAACTCTCGGCGGCCTGAATGATGCCGAACATCGCAAAGGCAAATCCGAGGAAGGCGAGCATGAAGGTGCGGATGGTCGAAGCCATAGGATCTCCAGGAAAAGTGAAACGGGGGCGGAGGGGGACGGAGGGGACGGTGGGACGGAAGGGAGCGTCGGACGGAACTTTGGTTGCCAGTCGGTAAGAACGCCGGCTTACGAAGCCAGAGCATGTGGCGCGACCCTGTTCCTGGCCGGCGCAGGATGCAGGCGATCGACGCGCTCGGCGAGGGAGGCCAGCGAGCGGTTCACGGCTGACAGGACGCGGCGGTTTTGCCGCTCGTTCGGATACCGACGGGCGTGCGGGCGCTTCGTTGAGAAGTTGTTTCCCAGCATGGCCAGTTCGGCTGACGACAAATCGGACACGGGAACGTAGATCATGGATAACTCCACAAAGTTGGCGGCGCAACCCCGGTGATGGGGACGGCCGCTGGGTGATGAAATGCGACCGCCCCCGCACGCGCGAGGGCGAAATACGAGCCAGATGGTTTGGTGATGCACGGGCGGGCTACGGCGAAGGTGGTGGATCGTCAGGCGAGGATGGGTCGGCCTGCCACAGATCGTGGTGCGCTTTACGCAGCGCCATGAGGCAGACCACGGCTGTCTTCTCAGCGAGGCGATAGGCCTTGCGCGTATCGCCGGCGGATAAGCCAAAGCCGGCGAGGTTGTGATACAGCCGGGTCAGGTTTTCCAAGAGGTATTCCACCAGGTCCGGCTCCAGCTTCTCCAGATCCGACAGCACTTTCGTCGAGCCACGCCGTTCATATTCCATCACCGCCTTGAGGACGTGGGCGGCGGTGACGAGCCGATCGGTGGGCATGGTCAATTCTCCAATGGGATTTACTAATGGGTTTGCGATTGCCAGTGCGACATGCCAGAGCCATTGCCCGCATGGCTGGCCGGCATACAATCGTGATGTCGGCGGTATTCCCCGAAGAGGGCTCCCCCCCTCCCTCTTCAACTGCCGACTTTTTCTTTTTGGTAAACATCACGCGACATTTCGCAGGGGTTCCCCATGAAACGTGCGCCAGAGGTGCTCGAATTGCCGCCGCAACTGCGACAGGCGGCCTGGTGAGATGGCCAAACGATCCGCCACGGTCGATGTGCTGTCGCCAGCCAAAAAGGACCTGATGATCTTGCGATCCCGGCGCGTGAGCGTCTTCAGCCAGACGGGAAAATCAATTCGGAAGGCGGCGGTATCGGGAATGCTGGTTTTGCGTTCGGCGATCACCACTTGACGCCAGCCATCCGCGCCGTCGCCGGACTTGTGGAAATGGCAACTGACGACCGAGACGCCATGCCGTTTGTGGCAGACCGGCGACAGCACGTCTTTCGCCGCGTCCTGCTTGCCGCCGACATGACGGCCAATGTTCACGTGCCGCACCGCGAAGTCGGCAAGGGTACTCGGGTGAGCGACGTCAAGCTGCCCTCGGGCGGCCAGGAGTTGGTAATTCACGCAGGCGGCAGCGATGGCTTCCTGAATGGCGTCTTCGCGCCGGTCGGCGGGGAGTTTACGAAACCTGAATTGGGCCTGAGTTTGGACTGCGGGAAGGACGGACAGGAAGCCAACCTGCCAGCTGGCGGAATTCGCACCAGCATGAGAAGTTGCATTCACGGGACGACTCCTTGAGGTAGGGACCGTCCCCATGAACGGGGGCGGTCGTGTTGGAAAACACAACCGCCCCCGCAATGTGCGAGGGCGAAATGAACCGTGTAAGCTTGAAAACGAACGCCGCGACCCGAACATGCAGAAAACATCACGCGGGCGCAATGGGTCACATGGCTTCAATTGTCACTTTGATCTTTTCCGGCGGATCGGAGCCGAGTGCCCACTTCTGGATATACTGAGTCTTCAGCACCGGCGGTTTGCCGCCGTCGCCGATATCCTCTTCGTAGACATACGTGCCTTTCGTCTCCTTCGCTTTCGTGAGAATGACTTCGATCTTGTTCATGCGTTACTCCTTGGTTATTTCTGCTCGACGGGCACCAATATCAACCCCGTGACGCCATGTCACCACGGCCCAGCGCGATGATTTCTTCGATGGCCGTCATCGCGTTGCGGAGCGCTGCTTGGAGCGTCGCGGCACTGGCAGTTTGGGGCAGCGCTTGGAAATCAGCCACAGTGGTATGTTGCTGCACTATCGTTCCTGACACAGCCCAAAGGAGATCGCCGGCGGCCAGCCAGATGCCCGCGCGCTGCGCGGGACAACTGATTCGTCCAAGCGACACCGCGTAGACGCCGGGGACGGCAATCGCCTTCAGCGATTGGCACAACGCTCGCTCCAGGGGCGTGTCATTATAATGGCGTTCGTCACCATCCAGCGGCACGCACTCGATGAACAAACGATTCTCGGCCAGACCCTTGAGATTGGGCTGAGGATCGATGAGCACCACGCAACTGGCGTTATCCTCAACGGCGGTGATGGGATAGGGCAGGCGAAAATTGATCGATACCTCGCTCATCGCTTCCAAGTCCTGCTGGCGCGGCAGAACCTTGTGGGGTGTGACCGGCAGATGTAGTAACACCGCCCGATCCACCAGCGGCTTGATGTCCGCCAGCCAGTTGCCGGCGATCTTGCCAAGGGCGTCGAAGATCATGGATTCTCCTTTTGTATTTGTTGACAAAACCACTTCCGCCTTCAATCGCCAGGGCCTGCGACGATCAGCGGGTCAACGGCCTTCGCCATCAGATTGAATTGACTTAAGGTGGTCGATCAAGTCACTGGCCTGGAGGAGGCTCAAGTGATTCAGTTCAGCGCCGAGAACATCGCGTGCTTCCAGGGCAGGATCGACGTTCAGACGCCGGGCGATGGCGGCGATGGCGCGGCGCTGGTTGTCGGTCATGCTGCTGCCCTTGCCATAACCGTTTCGTTCGCCACCCCCCTGGCGATTGTCGCCATAGGCGCCGTTCCCGTTGGCATTGTTCCCATTGCTGCGCGGCGCTGGGCGCTGTTGGTAATCCTGGCGGAGCGGCGTCTTTGGCTGATTCATGACAGATGCCTGCTGTTCCAGAGCCGACTGTGCCTGGGCATACAGGTCGGCAACTTGCGCCTGAAGCGCATCGGGGTTGGCGAGCAGCGATTGATTCAATTCGGCCGTGACATTAATCGACACACCAGTTGACTGATAATCGCGGCTGGCCTTTCGTGACAAACCTACGTTGATGGAAAGAGGCATGGAAATCTCCTTTGCCCGTTGGGCGGTTACTGTATAACTATGAAACGAGCGTGGATCAGTCCGTAAGGTATTCAGACTACCCACCGTTTTTGACGCGAAGCGCCGAGAAATTTAGCCCCAACTGGGCCAGGGACGATGTGAGTTGCACTTCTGACTTTTCCCCATTAGCAAGCAGGTCGCGGCTACTCTCGTCGACGAAATGAGTGCGATGTGCGATGGCGTGGAAAGCATGCCGCCCGACGTTGAGCCGGTCAGGAAAGAACGGGCGCCGCAGCGACACTGCTGCGACGTGCGACCATGGCCCTGCTTATATGATATTCACGTTAAGGCCTTGAGATCGAAAACCTTACATTGAAATTTGGGCGTGCGCGGTCGCCCACAACTCCCCGCCCATCCATTTCATAGTAAAGCAGTATTCGCACCTGCGCCTTTATCTCCACCATTACAATTTCCTTACTCCTGTGTCGCTGTTGCAACAACGTTTCCTGCGCTTTATGATACTATAGATTGATTGAGGGATAACCATGACGAAAGCCACACAACACAATGGGACGGCGCCGAGCTTTAATCGGCGGTATGATCCATTTCGCAGGGCGGATTGGCGTTGGCAGCGCGCACGGGCGCTGATCACCGCCGGCTCTCGTCCCGATCGATATGACGACCCACAGACGCGGGCGATTTATGGCAACCTCAAACTCATCGCGCCGACGGCAACATCAGGCCAGAGTTCTGTCCAGTCCTGGCCGGAATTGGAGGCCGCGCATCGGCTTCGCGTAAGCGGTGGCGTGTTGACGGACGAAATCGAGGCCCGTTTGCTTGCTGGGGAGAATTTCGATTCCATCGCCGGCCGGACCGGTGTCGCGAGCGCCGTTGTACGTGCCTACGAAGCAGTATTTTTCAACGTCGCCGACGCGCTGAGTTCACGGGACTGGTTACTGTTTACCGCCTTGCGTGTACAAACCTGGTCACTAGTCCTTAAACAAGCGAAGTTTTTTCGCAATCTTGCTGCGTTATTTTCCGCCGATCGGGACGTACCATAAGCGTCCCGGCGATTGTTGTCTCGGCCGGTCGCTCCGTTTCCGACTTGTGGTGGTTCGATTGATGCTCCT
>DASRRM010000409.1:0-54749 GCA_035695715.1 Tepidisphaeraceae bacterium | reverse complement strand
ACCTCCCATACGCGGATTGCCCGGCTTTCGAGCCAGGACCTGATTCCGCTTCTTTTGAGGCATCCCCGCTTTTATTGCCAGTGTCGACCCGTGACCTATAGCCGACTCTTTGAATTAAGACACGGGCGAGACGCCCGTGATGCGGGAAATTAGTCCCGCTTCTTCGTCTGGAGGAAATCTTGTTCAAAAAACAAGGAATCGCGCGATATCCGTGAAGGATCTTGCCCGCCGACGAAGGCAAGCCAGATCCTTCGGAGTACCTCAGTCTCAGGATGACGATCCCCATCTCGGGCATTCTCATGCGGCAGGTGTGTCACTTCACAACTTATGCCGGGACCAGCTTGAACCAGTCGAAATTCCCCACCGCGCCGTTGGCGGCTGTCGTGTCGAAGAAGACGCGCAGGATATGCGTGCCGGCGGACAGCGCGAACGAGGCCGATGTATCTGTCGCGTAGGTGTTGAAATCGGTGGTCGGCGTTACGGTGATCTTGCCGGAGAGATTGGTGGTTCCCAGGGCAACGTGGAAGGTTGCGCCGGCGGAGGGATTGGCGACCGAGGCCTCCAGCTTGTAATTGCCGGCGGTGGTGATGGTCACGGTGTATTGGAGCCATTCCCCGGCGGCGGTGTAGCCGACGATGTTGCCGGTCGTTCCGCCGGTCTTGATGTCGACGCCGTCGCCGGGGCGGTGGTTGTCGTTGCCGAGGTTGGTCGGCGTGGTGTCGTGGTAGGAGACCCCTTCCCCGCCCTTGTCATAGTTGGCGGCGGGAATCGTCTGATTGGGAACGAAGGCCGTGGTAAACGGCGAATCCGGGGCCGGGGTGAAGGGGACGAGCTTGAAGTAATCGAAGTTGCCCACCGCGCCGTTGCTGGCGGCCTTATCGAAGACCACATGCAGGATTTGCGAGCCCTTGGCAAGCGTGAATGGCGTGGAGGTGTCCTTCAAGAAGGTGGTATAGCTGGCGCTGTTGGCGACGGCGATTGCGCCGGTGAGATTTACGCCGGCCACTTCGGCATGGAAGGTGCCGCCGGCGGCGGTGTTGGCGGTGTTGGCCTGCAACTCGTACATGCCGGCGGTGGCGATATTCAGCGAGTAGTTGAGATATTCGGTGGGGACGACGTAGCCGACGTAAAAGCCCGTGGTTCCGCCGGTGGAGACATCAACCGCATCGCCGGTGCGATGGGTGGGCGCGGTGCCCAGGTCGGTTGGCGTGGTGTCATGATAGGCAACGCCTTCCCCGCCCTTGTCATAACTGGCGGCGGGAATGGTGACATTTGCGGCGAATGCGGTCGTGAACGGCGCTTCGGTGGGCGGCGCCATGGGAACGAGCTTGAAGAAGTCGAAGTTGCCCACCGCGCCGTTGGTGGCGGCCTTGTCGAAAGCCAGACGCACGATCTGCTTGCCGGCGGGCAGTTTGAAGACCGGCGAGGTATCGGTAGCGTAGGTCGTGAAGGCGGCCGTCGCGGCAATAGCGACCGAGCCGGTGAGGTTTACCCCGTTTTCGGAGAGGTGGAAGATGCCGCCGGCCGCGGTATTGGCCGCCGACACTTGCAGGGCGTAGTTTCCGCCGGTGGGCAGGTTGATGGTGTAATTGAGGTATTCGGTTGGGGCGGTGAAGCCGACGATATTTCCCGAAACCCCGCCGCTGGAAATATCGACGCTGGAGTTGTTGCGGAAGCTGCTGTTGCCGTTGTTAAGCGGGGTGGTGTCGTGGTAGGCGACGCCTTCACCGCCCTTGTCGTAGTTGACGAATGGAATATTGACGCCGGATCCGGGAATCGTGGTCCCAAAGGGCACATCGGTTCCCGAAGCGGCGGCCGGCGTCTGGATCACATCAAACCAATTCAGATTCCCGCCCGCGCCATTGGCCGCATTGGCATCAATGACCACCTTCATCTTATAGGTGCCCGCGGCCAACTCGAATGGGGCGGAGGTCTGCGTCAGGAAATTGGTATAGCTTCCGGTATTTGGATTGGCGAAATCGCCGGTCAGGTTGACGTTGTTGAAGTCGACGTGAAACAACCCGCCGGTCGAGACGTTGGCGGCTGAAGACTGCACGGAATACATGGCGGTGGTCGGGACGACCAGCGAGTAGACCAGATATTCCCCGGCCTGGGTGAAGGTAACGATATGGCCCGAAGTTCCGCCGGTGGAAACATCGACGGCACTTCCCGTGCGGTAGGTCGGGGCGTTGCCAAGATCGGTTGGCGTGGTGTCGTGATAGGAAACGCCTTCCCCGCCAGTGTCGTACTGGGCGGCGGGAATAATCTGGTTGGTTCCGAAAGGAAGCGGGTTAAAGGAGAGCGACGGGGCGGCGGTGAGCAATTGCCGGGTTTCCAGGGTCTCAAAGAGCGCCCCGAGAACCGTGATTCGCGCGCGTGCATTTTTCTTCTGCTTCATTGACATAAGATCTCCCGATGGCCCAAGGGCGTTCGACGTCCAGTGCAGGATTTTGACAAAAAATCCCCGCGAGATGCGGCACCCAAACCGGGCGGGACTATACCAAAACCAGCACCAGACAAAAGCAAAAATTTGCGGAAAATCGGATGTAAAGCGGCCCGGAGAGTGTTATTTGCGGAAGTTGCGGTTTGGGAATGGGATAGAGCCTCGCTCCACGACGTGTGCAGGCGGTAGATGGCAAGTTCACGATAAATTGGGCGAAGAAAACCGAGGTCCAATAATCAAAATCGCATTAGGCAGTCTTTCGATACATCACATGGTGGACCGTTCCGTAGAAACTCTGGAAACCATCCGTCGATTCTCTTAATCGCCCTGACAATATCCATGGACCTTGCCCCAGTTTAACCATGCCGACGTCATGTCGCTCATAATGCCCCGACTGGATTCAGGAACCGGATCAGCGCCAGTGATCGCGTTCAATGCCCAAAACCAGTGATCGGTTCTTGCGCGGAGTTCGTGAAATATCAGGGGAAGGGCGAGATCGCCCATTCCGATGATCTGCTGATATGCGGGATGCATCGAAAGCCGGGTAATTGAGGATTGGGGACCTTTTTCTGATTTCCATTTCCCGGCAAGGGCCTCGAATTTCTCCTCTATTGTCGAAAACGCAACGATTTTCCCATCAATCATCGCGCGGATCGGCCGCTCGTCAACCGAAGTCCGCGGATCGTGAATCGCATTTGATGCCATGGCTGATGCCGCCTCATGATGATAGGCCTTTGTCTCACCGCGTTCCCACGTTCGTCGCCGGCGTGTTTTGCTCATGGGCCTTTAACGCGTTGCGAATCCCCGCGCCGAGATCGACCTTGGTGATGTTGGGGCCGCCGTAGGCATCGACGGAGATGCGATATTTGTATCCGAAATCGAAATCGTCCCACACGCCTTCGCCTTGTGCCACGCGAACGCCGCGGTCCTTGCGATAGTTGGGGTCATCCACCAGCTTCCAGAATGTTTTCCACAGACTTGCCTGGGCTTGCTTGATCTGCGGATCGGAAGATTGATACATCGGCGGGGTTTGGCCCTCCGCGTCAATCTCGTACGCCCCGCTGGGCGGCGTCGCCTGATCGTACAAACTTCTAAACAGCACCACGCTGCGCCCTTTTTCCGGGTCGTTTTCCTCAACGTAGTTGGCGTCGAACTTCACCACCTCGGCATCAATGTGCGCCCGCTTTCCCTTGATGCGGAATTCGCGGGTGCTCAATTCCTTGCCCTGCTCGTCGAGTTCCGTGAAAACCAGGTATTCGCCAATCACATCCGTCTGAGCGGCATCGGAATAAACCGGATCGCGAACCACCACTTCCGCCACCGGCGTGCTGGACGTCAGGTTCTGCACGAAGCGCTTGAACTTCTCCTTGGCGGCCTTTTCCGATTCCACCTGCTTTTGCAGCTCGGCATTCTCGGCCTCCATGGCTCGAATGCGCTGGTGCTCGGGGCTGTTGTTTTCATGATAAACCAGCAGGCTTCCGCCGGCAGCGGTCAGCATCAGGAGCAGGAAAGCGGTAAGATTAAATCTTCGCATGCGTTGTTGGCGCCAAAATTCGGGTTGCCCCATGACAATTATCGACCAAAGAGAGTGTGTTCGCAAAAGGAATGCCGGGAATGGCAAAGAAATTCCCGCCACGGGGCAATTGGACCAACGCCAATTTGGTCGATAAACTACCACCCCTGCCAGCGCCACCTTAGCTCAATTGGCAGAGCACCGCTTTTGTAAAGCGGCGGTTGTCAGTTCGATTCTGACAGGTGGCTTACGGATTGCCGGCTGACCATTAATTTATTATCCCTGCGAAATCGCGCGTTTGGCGATGGTTTTTGACGCGAAGGCGCGAAGGGTCGAAGGTGACGAAAGGATATTTGATCTCCTCTTTAAGATTATCGCGTTTCTCAGATTGATGTGGCGGAACATCCTCATCCTGATACACACCACTTATAGCGTTTCTCAGGTTGGTGGCGCGTTCGCGCGACCGTGATCCTGAGGTACTCCGAAGGATCTAGCCGGTGCACGAAGGCCAGCAAGATCCTTCGGAGTACCTCAGGATGACGATTGCCCGCACGATCAACCTGAAAAACGGTCCAGGAATGTCCGGTCCGAGGCAACCCGTCATCCGGAGACAAAGGAGCCGCGCACGGAGGGTACTCCCGGAGTAAGCGGTTTCGCCTGGGCCCTCATTGCACTTAGCCGCGTTTGCGTTCCCCCGCTTTCAGCCGGTCTTGCCGCCGAAGCTCGGCTTGCTCATATCGGCGAATTTCGTCCGGCGTTTCCGGAAGCACCCCGGCCGCCTGCACCGGACGCAGATCATCATCAACCGCGACGAACGTGAAATACGCCGAGAAAATATGCTGGCGATGCAGGGTCTTGAAATCCTCAGCCAGGACTTTCACGCCCACTTCCATGCTGCTGCGCCAAACACGATTGACGGCGGCCTGGAAGATCAGAATATCGCCACGCCGGGCCGGGGCGAGGAAGCGAACTGAGTCGACGCCCAGCGTGACGCACACGCGCCCGGCGTGGCGATGCGAAACCACCGCCGCCACGCGGTCGGCCTGCTCCAGCACGCGCCCGCCGAACAAGGTGCCGACGGTATTGAGATCGTTGGGAAAGACGATGGCGGTCTGATCGTGAATGGCGGAATCAGAGACGCGCTTGGGGGCGAGGGGTTGGGTCATGATAGAGGGATTCCAGCGTCATTCAAACGGCTAATATTTGAAACTCGCAGGCGTTTAAGCTGATCGACAGGGTCAGAATGGGTCCATCGGTGATCGAACCATCGACTTCTTGAATTCTAACGGATCCCTTTGTCTTGGCGCTGACCGGCGCCGTTGAAGCTATGGTGCCGCCCTGATTGCTGAACAAGATTCGATACGCGGAATTTGCCGCATTCAGAATCTGGTCGATGATGATTTGGCCGGTGAAACGTTGCTGCGTGTCGGTGTTGGCGACGACAATCACCTCCTGATCGTTCAATATTCGCGAGAAGGCAAGAATTCCAGTGGGAAATGTTGAAAGGCCGAAGTTGATGCCGTCGCCGGAAACCGGCCGAAAATAATACCGGCCATAGCGCAATGCCGCATTGGCGTTCCGGACTTGAGCGATTTTCCGGATCGCCTGATACAAAAGGTGATTCGAATCAAAACCGATCGGCTTGGCCGCCGCGTCCTTCTTGCCCCACAGCGCCTCGCGCACCATTGAATCATCCGTCTGCGTTGGGGTCTTGTGCCCCTGGAGACCCTGCTCAGTTCCATAATAAACGCATGGAATCCCCGGCAGCGAAAACAAGATTCCAAGACCAAGTGTGATTTGATCATTGAGCTGGGTCGGACCGGTATAAGTAAAACGCTGCGGCTGGTCGTGGTTGTCGAGAAAAGTCACGAAGTATTGTCCGGCTTCGCCGTGCGAGGTGAGAATGGTCGATTCGGTTCGCTTGCGATTCTCAAAGACGTTCGCCAGATCCGCCGGTGTCGGACCTTGCCCCTTGATCATCGGAGGAAGCTTGAAAAAGAGCGGATAGTCCAATGCTGCGTCAACGCCCACGGTGTCGCCCGTTGCGTTGGTGTTGCGGCCGATGAATTGGGCGATGGTCTGCTCGTTATCGTAAACCTCTCCAAACGTGAAGAAGTTCTTTTTGCCTGCGCTCAGTGCGAATTCCCGCATGGAATTGCCGAAGATCCGCTCGAAATCGGGGGGAATGTATTTGAGCGTGTCGATTCGAAAGCCGTCAATGTCGAACCTGGCAACGATGTATTGGTAGGCGCGGATCAGGACATTGTTCGCTGGGCCAACATTGCCGTCGGCGAAATCGAAACGGATGCCCTTGAGGGAATCGAAGTCGCCGCCGGGTTGTCCTCCGGCGGAGTTGGCGTTTCCCTGCCGCGTGAAAAATGCGTTATTGCGGAGTTCGGTTGGCCAGACGGCGGCATCGAGCGGCGGGTTGGCCGGGGCGATTGCCAGGGCGGGATCTCCGTTGCCGGTCGCATCCCGCCATCGGATGGCCATGATCTGATTCTGCCAGTCCATCGAGCCCAATTCCGTTACGCCCCCGTTTCCATCGGGCAGCGCGTATTCGAATACATCGCCTGCATGATGCAGAACGATGTCGAGAATCACATAAATCCCAAGTTGATGCGCGTCGTCGATGAGTTGGCGCAATTCGCTCTCCGCCTTCTCTGGGCTAGAGGCGAAGCGCGGCTCTATCGCAAGAAAATTCTGAATCCCATAGCCGTGATAAGCGCCTCGATCAAATTGAGGATTTTTCATCACCGGCGAAAGCCAGATGGCTCCGGCCCCCAAATCCTTTAGATAGGGAAGCTTTGCGCGGACACCCTCAAACGTGCCGCCTTGAAAGCCGCCAAACGATGCATCGTATGGCATATTCTTCGGGTCTGCGCCTGGATTGTTAAAACGATCCAGCATCAGGAAGTAAATTGGTAAATCGCGCCAATCTTCCGGCGACGGAAACAGCGCTCCGCCGGGCGTGCGTGCTTGATCCAGTGCAGCCTGAACCTCTTGTGCGAAAATTGAATCCGGCATGACATTCCCCGATGTACAAAAAGACAGCGCGCGTTCCGTGTTCGATTCAGTTTCCCCGATGCCATTGCATGTCGCAAGTCGGGAAGCCGGATCATCATCGCGGAATGCCTGCCGCCCGCATCAACAAACCTGACGCCAACGCAGATTTCCGCTAAACTCCCCGGCAGACCCAAGTAAAATCCAGAGGGCTCACTATCGTGCATAATGTCGTCGTCGAAAAGCCGTATGCGTTTTCACCGCCTTATGCGGGGGAGAGATGGCCGAAGTTGTTGCGGCGATTTTTGCCGCGGCGACTCAAACGCGAGTTCGGCAT
This sequence comes from Tepidisphaeraceae bacterium, assembly GCA_035695715.1. Lineage (GTDB taxonomy): Bacteria > Planctomycetota > Phycisphaerae > Tepidisphaerales > Tepidisphaeraceae > RYN-428. Next base: position 47,453 of record DASRRM010000409.1, on the reverse strand, counting down.
TGTCAGCGTCCAATGCCAGGGGCTGGACAAGCTTGCCGCTTCGCGAAAAGCCGGGCATGGCATTTTGCTGGCGCCGAATCATTGCCGGCCGGCCGATCCGTTTGTCGTCGGCGAATTGGCGCGGCAGGCGGATGTGCTGCTGCACATCATGGCCAGCGCGCACCTGTTCGTCGGGAGCGGATTGAAAAGCTGGCTCCTGCGCCGCAGCGGCGCGTTCAGCGTCTATCGCGAAGGCGTCGACCGAGCCGCCATCGCCGCGGCCATCACCATTTTGCAGGAGGCCAGGAGGCCGCTGGTGATTTTCCCAGAAGGCGTCATCACCCGCTCCAACGCCCGGCTGGGAAATCTGATGGAAGGCACCGCCTTCATCGCTAGAAACGCCGCCAAGAAGCGCGAGAAGGACACGCCGCCGGGACAGGTTGTCATTCATCCGGTCGCCTTGCGCTATTTCTACAACGGCGATGTAAAGGTATCCATCGGCGCGCCGCTGGATGAAATCGAAAGCCGCCTTTCCTGGCGGCCGCAGCGGCAAATGGCGCTGACCGACCGCATCACCAAAGTCGGCAGCGGGTTATTGGCGCTGAAGGAGATCGAGTTCCTCGGCCAGCCGCAGAGCGGTTTGATTGCCGAGCGGCTGGCCCGGCTGATCGATCATCTTCTGGTGCCGTTGGAAAAGGAATGGAACGGCGATGCCCCAACCGAGGATACGGTTGTGGGCCGGGTGAAGAAACTGCGGTCGGCGGTGTTGCCGGAGATGATCGAAGGGAAAGTCACGGAGGAAGAACGCCAGCGGCGGTGGGGCCAGTTGGCGGATATGTATCTGGCGCAGCAGCTTTCGTGTTATCCGCCGGACTATTTGAGCGAAAGCCCAACGCCCGAGCGAATGCTGGAGACAGTGGAACGGTTCGAAGAGGATTTGACGGATAACTGCCGGGTCTATTCGCCGATGACGGTGACGGTGGAAGTGGGGGATGCCATTCCCGTGCCCTCGGCGCGTGATCGCGGGGCGGCGGAAGATCCGGTGATGGCAACGCTGGAACGAAAGCTGAAGGAAATGCTGTCGGCGGATCATTGGAAAAGGTGATCGGCGGTGATCGCTGCGAATCGTCGAGCGCATTTCGGCAATCGCGCTTGTGACGGCTTTGCGAGACGGAAAGTGAACATCGTTCGAGTCGGTCTTTCCGCAATTGCCAAAGGAGAGTCATTGAGCCGCACCTTCACAAAATTCGCCGTCGATATTGCCAAATTGCGGGACTATTGTCTGAGCGAAACGCACCCGCGCGGGAAGCACAAGGCCCGGGTCTTTCGGTCTTCGCTTGGCTTGACCGCGAACGACGCGGAGTGGCTTCGGCAAGAATTGCTCCGAGCCGTCGAGCAAAAGATGGACGAGTTACGCCAAGGTGAAATTGACGAATATGGCTTTCGCTACTTCCTCGATGTTACACTGAAGACGGATATCGCCGAGGCAACGGTTCGGTCCACATGGATTGTTCTTGCCGGGGATGATGTGCTACGATTAACGAGTTGTTATGTGCTCTAGGGAGCCAAGAATGATGCAAACTCCTCAACTCCTTGATGTGATCGCTCTGATTAGCGATCTTCCCAGCCCCCTCCTTCGTCGTGGGCAGGTTGGGACGATCATTGAATGCCTCGCTCCCGGCGTGTTCGAGGTTGAATTTTCTGATGATCAAGGACGCACCTATGCCCAAGCCGCAATTCACGCCGATCAACTCATCGTGCTCCATTACCAACCTCTGCAAGCCGCGTGAAGCGACCCGCGATTGAGCGGTTTCGCACAACAGAGTGGTGAAGAGAGCTAAAGATTTCTTACTTCGCCGCCGGCGGCGTTTCCGGAAACCATTTCTTTTCCCGCGCCGCCCGGCCCAGGGCGGTCGAGCCGCAACGGCTTACCAGCGCTTCGTAAAATCGGGTGGCAGCATTCGGGTCACGCGCCTTCAGCCAACCACCCGCTTCGCACAGCAACTGCGCCAGCGCATCGGATTCATCCGGCATCAGTTCAGCCGCCGACCAGGCATGATCGGCCGCGATATAGCGATAATGCCAGCGCTTGTCCGGATGCGGCGCTGAGGCCGCCGCGCGGTTTAGTTCATCCGCGAGCGGTGGAAGAAGCTTATCCTTCGATTGTTGCCGCTCCTCGAAGACATTGCTCCCGTCATAGTTGCCGTCGTCGGCAAAATCATCCGGCGTAAGCTCGGTGCCGAGAAGCTGCATCCCTTCATGCCGGGCGATTTTGGCGGCTGTCCAAAAACCATCGGCACGTTCCTTCGCCTTCAGCTTCTGATCGTGCCCCTGGCGAATGGCGGCGATGTAGGCATCGAGCCGGGGGCGAAGTTTCTGCGGATAATAGGGCCGGGCTTCCTTCCACTGCCCGTCGCGCGTCAGCCGCCGGGCGAGCAGATGGCGAAGCTCGGGATGAGTGCCTTCGGGACAGTTGCGATCGACGTAGACCGTCAGTTCCGCAGTGGTGAGAACGCGCTCGGCGACGTAAGCCGCGTCGAGCCACCATCCGGCTTTAAGCAGGCGGTCGAGAGATTCGACGTACTGTCCGCGGGCCAGGTCCAGCGCGCCCAGTTCGGCGGCGGCGCGATCGCCGGGCTTGAATTCCCCGAAACGCCCCAACGGCTCGTAGGCCCCTGGCGCACCGGTCCACGTCTCCTCCACCGGAAACGCATGCACGGCCTGAGCGAGCACCTTGGCGGCCGCATCGGTTTTCCCCGCGCGCAAAAGCAGCTTGGCGCGAATCCACAGCGCCATGGGCGCGCCATCCGCCGCGCGGTCGACCCAGCGCTGCGCCAGCTTCATGTCGCCGGCTTGATACGCCGACCACGCCATGCGGTCAGCGCCAACCATCTGCGTGGTGCCGGCGGTTTCCATCGCCGCCAACCAGGCGGCGGTTTTGTCGGCCGACGGGCCGGTGCGATAGGGATTGCCGTGCGAAAGAACGTAAGCCGTCATTACGCGGGCGGCGGCAGCGTCGGCGGCCAGCGTGCTGAGCGCTTTGGGATCCTTGCTGGCAAACGCCTGCTCGCAGACGATCGCCAATGATTGAACGGCGGTTTCGTCGCCGGTCGCGCGCTGAGTGAGATAGAGCGAAATCGCCTGCACTTGATGATGCTGCTGCAATTGTGCTTTGGCTTCCCAGCCAAAGCTGGCGGCGGCCAGGCCGAGCGAATCGCGCTCGCCGCGTTTGACCCGATCGCGCACGAGTTGGAAAGCGGCAACTGCCTTTGCCGGGTCTTCGCCAAGATACGACTTTCCAATCATGAACTGCGCCCAGACGCCGCGATATTTTCGCCCGGCGGCAGGAAGATCGAGCACCGCCTGCCACGATTTTCGCGCTTCATCCATGCGATGGTTGTCGTAACTGATCACGCCGCGAACGTACGCGTCGAACTCTGCGGGCAGGCCAGGAGGAATCTTCAGCACTGTCGCCAGCCGGGGGGGAACCTTCACGTCCGCCGGCAGTCCGGGCGGCGGGGTTGTTCCATCGCGCGGCTCGGCGACGGCTTTGGCGTACTTCGTCAATTGCTGGCGCAGCTCTGCATAGGAATCGATCACTTCCCGCCGCTGCATGCCGCTTGCCGTTGTTGTTGATACCACCTCGCGCAGGTCGGCCAAATCGCGATCGGCGGTTTGTTGGTAGACATCAACGTTTCGCCCCGGCGGAAGGGCGCGCAACTCCGCTGGCGTCGGAATCAGCCGGTCGATTTCATGCTGAAAATCCGCCACCGGCGCCCAGGTGAGCGATTGGCCGCTGTTGAACAAAAGCTGGTTCGGGAAGCCTGGCCCGCACGCCACCGCCGGCGAAACCATGACCGCGGCAGTGAATCCCAGCGCAAGGCATTTACGGTGTGATGGGTGAAACATCGGCATGGACCTCCTTGTCCCGGCTGAAGCGCAGCCATGCGATCGTTCGCCGTCCGCCCGGCTCCAGCCGATCGAGCCCGCTTTCGGCCGACGGGCGAACGACAATCTGCGTCGGCTGTTGATTCATTTCAAATCCGCCGATCGCATCCGCCGCGATCAGATCCGTCCCCTCCCACTTCGCAACGACCTGCGAATTCAGCGGTGCATCGGCATCCCCGGCATTGCACAATTGCACTTCATAAAGGGCCGGCTCGGTCTGGACGACTTGCGCGACGAGCTTCGGCAGCGGCGTTCGGCCGGCCATGACGGCTTGCAACGTCGCCATCCGCCAATTCAGCGCATCATCCGAAACCGGCAGGCGATACCAGATAATTCCGATCATGCATCGCGGACGGTCGGCCGTCCAATCGCGAACCAAAGCCGCCATCGCGGCGGGATCGGCGCAAAGCCTCCTCACCAGCGCGCCCGCCGGCCAGGTGATGGCCGACCCCTCCGCCGCGAGGCCTTCAAAATGTCCATGGGCATTAAATGCAACCAGATAGCCATACGTCGGCAAGGCCACGCGAAATGGCACGCCGATGCGGCCGGCGGCTTCAATCGCCGAGCGGGTGGCAACCGGGTCGCAGAGGGTCATCGGCGCATCAATGGATTGCGGGCGCTGCAGCGAATGGACCTGAAGAACGTACCCGCCGGCTGCTCGGGCCAGTTCTGGAAACTGCGGCTGCGAGAGCCAACTCGGCAATGCCGTAAATGTGACACGCACCGGGGCAGCGCGCCGGGTGATGGCGTCGAGCCATGTTTTGTAGCCAGCGAGTTTCGAGTCGGCACAATCGAAGTCGATCTGCAACTCGGCGGGCTGAACGCCCGCATTTTTCGCGTCCGCCAGCAGTGATGCCGCAAATTCGGCGAGCTTGGCCGCAACCGGATCGTCGCCGGAAAACCGCCCGCCATACGGGCCGATTCGCAGCGCCAAACCAACCGGGACGGCGGCTCGTTTAAGCGAGTCATAATTTATCGCGACGCGCACGGCGTCGTAATTTCCCGAGCGAAACGAAACTTCGCCGGCAAGAACGACATACGCCGTGAAATTCGACGTCGGGCTCACCGCATTGTTTACCGCCGGCGTCCAGGATCGCTGCCAGACATACGCCTGCTGCGGCATCGAGCCGTGGGCGCGCGAATGACCACGCCGCCAATGAAGCGCGCCGATGCCGAGAGCGATGGCAATAAGAAGATAAAAGATTCGGCGTGAAATTCGCATCCCGCAGGAGACTCCTTTCTCGTGCCGCGATTGGGAGATGATACCAGAATGATGATTGACGAGACACGCATGGGGGAAAACAAATGACGGGCGGTGCTCAAAGGTGTCGAGGGACTTCCTGCTGCTGCCTTTTTCTTACGTAGCCCGGGGAGATGGATTTTCTAACCCGGATTATTCACCGCAGAGACGCCGAGGACGCAGAGAACACAATGCACTGATGTGAGTTATGCGCGATTATGCGCGTTTGCGCGCCATGCACGTTGCGCGCGTCACATTTCGATTTCTCCCGTGTTCTCTGCGTGCTCCGCGTCTCTGCGGTGGATCCTGAATTTTCCGGGCTAAATGCGCACGCCGGTGTCTGAGGTACTCCGAAGACCCGGATCGTTCGCGCGAAGGATCCGGGTCTTCGGAGTACCTCAGACACCGGCGTGAAAACTACGAGTACCGCTGTCACCCCCATGATGACCGACACGCCAACCATGACGACCGAGCAAATGCTGGCGCTGCCTGAGGACGGCATGGATCGCGAACTAATCGCCGGGCGGCTGCGGGAGAAGCCCACGACGCGAAGAAACCGAAGGCACAGTCGAACAACATCGAAGGTGGGAAAAGCAATCGAACTATGGCTGGATTCCCAGCCCAAGCCACACGGCGAAGTTCTAAGCGGCGAAGCAGGTTTTCGCCTTCGTCGAAACCCCGATACTACGGTTGGAATTGACGTCGCCTACATTTCTGCAGAGGTGGCCAAAGCGACTCCTGAGACGGCAAGTCTGGTAGAGGGGCCGCCGGTGCCGACGTTGAAATACTATCGCCTTCGGATACCCATGAAGACGTGAGCGAGAAAGTTGCGGAGTATCTTGAGACGGGAGTGATGCTGGTTTGGGTTCTTGATCCGGCATTCCGAACGGTGACGGTGTATCAGCCCAATCAGGAGCCGGTCTTGTTTAACGCCGGGCAATCAATTGACGGCGGCCGGCATCTCGTGGGATTCCGCGCCAAGGTGGCCGACTTGTTTACGTGACTACGTTTGCGTGCAATCGCCAGCAACCTGGCCGCACCGCGCATCAAGATAATTCGCAAGCAAGACTTTATAGCTCCAGCGAGAGCCTAACCTCGGGTGCTGGTGATCGATCCAAATCGCCCCATTTCGCAGAAAACAAAGTTTGCTTTTCCCAATTGGGCGGAATCCTTGAAAAATAGGATTCGCCACGTCTTCAAAAATGCCACCGCAGACAACAACATTGGGATCAAGAATCCCGATCTCTCGCAGAATGAATTCCTGGTCGCGCCGCGCGTGTGCACGTAGGAGCTTGGAATCCACCGTCTGAAGCCCCGCGGTTTTCTTCACATTAATGACTGCGGATCGCAACAGTGCCTGGCGAAAATTGTCCTTCGATCTTTTGTAGTCCGCCACCTCGCCGCAACCCGTACGCTGGATGCAGTCGGCCCAAGTTCCACAAGTCCGCTCGACGTTCCTATTTGAGTACTCGGGAACCCGTTCGGGGAACCTCCATAGCTGGCATAAATCGAAGTCGCATTCTTTGAGAATGTTTCCGGAATCGTTCGGATCTTTAAGCAGGAGTAACACCTTCGTTTCCGAGTTTTCGTAATCGGCTTCCTCTCCGACGAATCCGTCCGATACGAATTTTGCCGCATCCAAGTGGCACGACTCGTGGAACTTCCGCCATGTGTGAAATAATTGCTGAAGCTCGCGACGTTTGTTGCCCATGTTCTTGTAAAAAAACCGGCGACGCACTGCTGCGTCGCCGGCTCGTCTCAAAGTTTTGGTGCGTAAATTCCTCATGCCGACTGCGGCGCAATGCTTTCGATCCGCGTGATCTGAGTATATGACAGAAACTTCCACTTGTCGTGAGGCAGCGCAATGAATAGCCTCGAATCCATTCTCACAACGCGCGCCGGATTCGTGACTTCATAGGCATGTCCATCAGACATATAAACACGGAACATCTTAAACGGTTCCTTGTCGAGCAATTCCTGAATGCCACGCGGGTCAATCATGGCTTCTCCTTTTCGCGCACCTTACCTCGGCACGCCCCCCGGCAAAAAGCCTTCCAGCTTTCGCGCCCGCACCGGATGTTGCAGCTTGCGGATGGCCTTGGCTTCAACCTGCCGCACGCGCTCCCTTGTGACTTTGAAGATGCGGCCCACCTCTTCCAGCGTGTAGGTGTAGCCGTCGCCGATGCCGTAGCGCAGCTTGATGATCTCGCGCTCGCGATAGGTCAGGGTCTTCAGTACCTGCTCGATTTTGTCCTTGAGCATTTCCTGCGTGGCAGATTCCACAGGATTGTCGGCTTTTTCGTCTTCGATGAAATCGCCGAAGTAGCTGTCCTCGCTCTCGCCGACCGGGCGGTCGAGGGAGATGGGATGGCGGCTGATTTTCAGTACCCGGCGGGTTTCGCCTACCGACATCTTCGCCCGCTTGGCGATTTCCTCGATCGTCGGCTCGCGGCCGCATTCCTGCATCAGCACCTTGCTGATGTTCCGCAGCTTGCTCATCGTCTCGATCATGTGCACCGGAATGCGGATCGTGCGGGCATGGTCGGCAATGGCGCGGGTGATCGCCTGGCGAATCCACCAGGTGGCGTACGTGCTGAACTTAAAGCCGCGGCGATATTCGTATTTGTCCACCGCGCGCATCAATCCGGTGTTTCCTTCCTGGATGATGTCCAGGAAGCTGAGGCCGCGATTGCGGTATTTCTTGGCGATGGAGACGACCAGCCGAAGGTTGCCGCCGGAGAGTTTGCGCTTGGCGTCTTCGTATTTATTGTAGATTTTGCGGATCTGCACGACGCGCTTGTGAAGGTCCTGGGCGTTTTCCAGCACCAGGTCTTCCAGGCCGCGAAGCTCTTCCTCGCAGACCTCCAAATCTTCGCCCGGCTCTTTGATCTTTTTCAGCTCTTCAATGCGCTGCTCGAGCTCCACCATCTTGGTGGAGATGCTCGACAGCTTTTTCATCAACGGCGTTACCTTGCTGGTGCGAAGCGAAAGCTCTTCCAGCAATTTCACGCAACGGCGGCGACGGCGGCGAATCGCCATCCGCACCTCTTCCTGGTCGCGCTTGAGGCGGGCATCGCGAAGGGCGTCCCAATCGTCGCGGTTGCGGCCCAGCATCTTGCGCACCGATTCCAAATTCAGCGGAATGCGCTGGCCGATCGTGCTCTTATCAGGATTGTCCTCGGCGGTCGAGATTTTCATCGTCCGGTCGAAGGGAAGGTCGCCGTCGTCCACCTGCTGGAGGATTTCCACGGCGCTTTGCAGGCAGTAATCGCTTTCCAATACCTTCGAGCGGAAGATTTTGCGGGTGATTTCGATTTTCTTGGCCAGGGCGATTTCCTGCTCGCGGGTCAGCAGCGGAATCTCGCCCATCTGCGTCAGATACATCCGCACCGGATCGTCGATGCGCTTGGTGGAAGCCTCGGCCAACTCGGCTTCCAAATTCAGGTCGATCACTTCGCCATCGACATCTTCGACAACTTCCAGCACCTCGGCGACGGGCGCGGGGGCTTTTTTCTTTGGCCGGCCGCCCTTGGAAAAATCGGCGATGTCGCTTTCGTCGATGAGCTTAATGCCCATCTCGTCGATCATCATCAATAACGTGTCGAGCTTGTCGGGGGAGACAACTTCGTCCGGCAGGCGTTCGTTGAGTTCCTCGTAGGTGAGGTAGCCGCGCGATGTGCCCAGGTCGAGCAAGGCTCTTACGCGTGCATCCGCTTCCTCCTGCGAACCTGAGCCGATGAGGGGAATTTCAATAACTGCAAGTGCGTCCTTCATGTCCAATGCAACCATCTCCCGCGATAAACGACGGGTCAACCGCGGAACTCCCGCGGGCTTGCGGCCTTGATTGCCTCACGCTGAGACAACCTTGCGCGCAGCGGACGATGAAAAGTCGTCCGCGTCGCCGGCATAAGCGAAGGCGGGCCAAGGAACTCGGGGCCATTCCCGATCCCTGCAACGAGCGCTTCGCAACACCCATTTGCGGCCGCCAGGCACGCAAACGGCGTTAGAAATTACGCCAGCCAAAGTCTATTCTAGGGCAGCTCACATTCATCTTTCCGCGGTCCGTCGCGAGACGACATATGAGCCACGGCCCGTTAAGGTCAGGGCAATGCTACGGTCCGTTTCCATGGACCGGTATGATAGGCGTGCCATCTGCGATGGCAGGCCTGCGTCTGAATTTTGTTTCAACTGAGTTTCCCGCATCCCGGCGAAAGGATTACATCCATCTTATATACGCCGTAAATTGGGTTCGCGCGCCTGTTCTTGCAATTTTTTTAACAGCTCATCGCCTGGCTCAGAATTGTTACGTTGAACTTCGCTCAAAAGTTTTTGTCCTTCAGCCCGCCGACGACTTTCCGCAAAGAACCCAATCGCCTCGTTCACCAATCCGTCCAAATCCGCCAGCACATCCGCATCCTGCACCGCAATTATAGCCAGTTCACGCAGGTTTTCGTCACTGAGCGACCCCAGGAATTCGTTAAATACCGGCTCTCCCTCATCCTGTTGATGGCCCCAGTACAATTCCGCCAGCTTATGATGCATTTCGTCGCCAAAATCGTTCAGCGACACATGTTTCTGGACGTCGGGCCAGCGGTTTGGCTCCGATAACAACACCCCCAGCAGTCTGCGCTCGGCTACCTCGTGTGCCGACAGTTGCCGCCGGATCGGCAAGACCGGGTCGGGAGCAATCGGCTGATCGGAAGATTCCGCTTGAGCCGGATATTCCGAAGAGCCGTCCGATACGGTGGCATTTACCGTGGCATGGGCGGCCCGCCCATGGTTTTCGCCAGACACCGGCGCAACCATTCCGCGCTGCCTGGCCGGCTTGGTCGCCTTAAACCGCCGATTCAGGTCTTCCACCGGAATCCCGGTCAGCTTGCTGACCTGCCCCAGCGCCTGACCCCACCGCAGCGTATCCACCGGCCCGCTTCCCCGCGCCGCCGCCAGCAAACCCAGATACTCCTCCACAGTCTTTTGCTGCCCGGTCAGGCTGTTGCCGTTGGCGTTGTATTTCCGCAGCAGGCGTTTCCATTTGTATTCCAAGGCATCCGATGCCGCCGCGATCAGCTTCTCAAACGCCTCGGCTCCATTGACCAGGAAATATTCATCCGGATCCACGCCATCCGGCATCGATGCCACCGCGATATCGATCTCCTGCGTCAGGAACAGGCCAACCGCCTTATCAACCGCGGTATCACCGGCGGTATCGGCATCGAACAGCAAGACGATCCGGTCGGCAAACCGCCGCAGCAGGGAAATATGCTGCTCGGTCAGCGCAGTTCCCAGCGGCGAAACAACATTGCTGGCGCCAAATTGATGCGCCATGACTACGTCCGTATACCCCTCAACCACCACCACGGTTCGGCTTTCCACAATTTTTTGCTTTGCCAGATCAAGCCCAAACAAGCATCGGCTCTTGGCAAACAGCGGCGTTTCCGGGCTGTTCAAATACTTCGGCGGACTTTCCGACCCCGGCATTTCCCGCCCGCCAAACGCAATCACCCGCCCGCTGTCATCGCGAATCGGAAACATCAGCCGATTGCGAAACGTGTCGTAAAAACCCGACCCTTTCTCGCGTTTCTTCAACAATCCGCCCAGCGCCAACTGTTCCGGCAGATATTTCCGCCCCACGGCACTATTCAGCAGCGCATCCCACGAATCCGCCGAGTATCCAATCTGAAACTTCTTAATCGATTCCCCGTTAAACCCGCGTTTGGCCAGATATTCCCGAGCCGCCAGCCCCTGCTGCGGCTCTTCCAGCAGCCGCGAAAAAAACGCCCCGGCGGCCGACTGCATCTCATAAAGCAACTGTCTTTCCCCCGCCTTTTGCTTCCCGCCCCCTCCCCGCCGCGGCAATTCCAGCCCCAGCGATTCGCCGAGCAATCTCAGCGCATCGATGAACTCCATATGGTCGCGCTTCATGACGAAGTCGATGGCGTTTCCGTTGGCCTTGCAGCCGTAGCAGTTGAAATATTGCTTGGTGGGGCTGACATAAAAGGAAGGCGTTTTTTCTTGATGAAACGGGCATAACCCGACAAAATCCTTCCCCCCGCGTTTAAGCGTCACGCTCCGCCCGATCATTTCGACGATGTCGATGGAGGAAAGGACCTGGGATTTGAAGGAAGTGAGATCATTGGACGGTTTACCCATTACAGCCATAACCAATCAGGATACCCCCGATCAATCGCCGAACAAAACCCGATTCAACGAAGCGCCAGGAAATGCACAGGTCACGCATCGGAGCCAACCCGCCCGGTGGAATCGCGACGAGCACGATCCCAGTACCCGCGACACAGCGCCAGCGCGGTTGAAACTGCCGCCCATCCGGCTGCTGCAAGAAGGAGCCACTCAGCGCGCTGCTGCCGCTCGTGATAGCGCTCCCACAGGGCATCAAAACTCTTGCGCAGATCCACCGGCGAGGTCGCCACCCAGACTTGAATGTTGCCTGCGATCATCGGCTTGCCTCCCTTGCGTCAGGGCCACCTGCGGTGAGCCTGTCGAACCCACCTGCGGTGAGCCTGTCGAACCCGCCTGCGGCAAGTGTGTCGAACCCCGTTCCCTCAATGGCATGCACCAGCCGCGCCAGTTGCTCCACCGGCATCGACGTCGGCAACGTCAGCTCGCGTCCGCCCAAAAGCGAAAGCCGGATCGACTCGGCGCACTTGGAGCCATGCGTCGCAGGCGCCTGCCCCGGCTCCACAACAACAACCGTGCTAAACCCCACCGGCCCGCCGCCGGGAATTTGCGGCTGTTCCATTTGCCTCACCGGCGAAAGGCCCAGCCGGGCGCGCCACCGATGAAAGGAATGTTCGTGAATGCCCTGAACTTTGCACCATGCCCGAATCTTCTGCCCGCTGGCCATCTGGGCGACGATCCGTTGCCGCCAAAGCTCAGCTCTGGCGACCGTGGTCGATGATTCCATGCCGAAACCTCCAAGTGGGCGGCATGGTGACGAGTCACAACGCCCGCGCGAAGGTGCGGTTGGCGGAACGGACACAGAAAAACCGGCGTAAGTGGTTGGAAGCTAAACAAGTTGCGGCGGCGGAAAAGAGAGCAATGTCCCATTTTTGATTGAAAAATCGCAAAAAATGGGACATTTCGAGACATGGGCCATGGTGCGCACCAAATTGGGGCGCAAAATGGGGCGCTTTGGGGCGCGGATGGCAATGGACGGCGGCGCTTTCCCGGCGGCCGCGTGCTTGACTCGCCTCGCCTGCGGCGGCATTGTGCCGGCCTATGACTCTTACCCGGGAACAAGTTCGCCAGATCGATCGGCGATGCATCGAGGAGTTTCATATCCCCGGCGTGGTGCTCATGGAGCATGCGAGCCTGGGGGTGGCGGATGCCGTGGGCGAGGAGATGCGGGCGGCGGGCGGGCGGATTGGCGGGCGCGTGGTCATTCTTTGCGGCGGGGGAAACAACGGCGGCGACGGGCTGGCCGTCGCCCGGCATCTGCATAACCGCCATTGCCATGTGCAGGTCGGCCTGACCATCGACCCCGCAAAATACACCGGCGATGCGCTGATCCAATGGGAGATCGTCAAGGCCATGCGCCTGTCGATCTTCACGGCGGACCCGCCAGCCATTCGCCGGGTGACGGCGGATTTGCTGGTGGACGCGATCTTCGGCACCGGGCTGACGCAGGTGCCGCGTGATCCGTTTGGGGAGATGGTGGATGCGGTGGAGTCGACGAAGATTCCGGTGCTGGCGGTGGATCTGCCCAGCGGGCTGGATTGCGACAGCGGCAGGCCGCTGGGGAAGGCCATTCGCGCCCGGCGGACGGTGACGTTCGTGGGGGAAAAGGCGGGGTTTGCGAATCCGGAGTCGAAGCAGTACACGGGGTTGGTGAGCGTTGCCGGGATCGGCGCGCCGCGGCAGTTGGTGGAATAGGTTTGGGGCGGTAGAGGGTTTGTGGCCCGTGGGCTGGTCCATCCGCGGCCGTCCGGCCTCGGCTATCAAGGATTCTTATCAGTGGGTGATGTGGTGTTCTCCTTTGAGGGCGCAAGAAGATTCCGGACACTTGACGAATTGAAGATCGCTGCCATAATTCAACACACCTAGGTGAACGGTTCAAGAGAGATAGTTGCCCCTATCGTCTAGTGGCCTAGGATGTCTGGTTCTCAGCCAGAAGACAGGGGTTCGACTCCCCTTAGGGGTACATGACCCACGCGAAAGCGTGGGTTTTTTATTGCGCATAATCAGCGATCCAAACGGGGATTGCGGCATACGCCGCGGATCTGGGGTGAGAACAAATCCGCTGATACAAGCCTCGCATAATCTGATCGAATCGGGATAATGGTGTTAACAGGGCATCTCAAAGGTTAATACTGTGAGGGAGAGTGAGAAAAATGGGGATTCGTACGCCGCTGGCGGGACAATTCACGCGCCAAGATTATCAAGCCGCAGCGTCGCGCAAGACCAACCGCGACAGCTTCCCACCCGGTTTATCGTGCCGAGCGCCTTGAGCCAGACGCCTTCTCACAAGCGCGATTCACCTCTGCGTTTACGTCGTTTAAGGGAGACAGCAGAATGTCATTTCAATCGTGGCTCGAAACCGTGGCACAAGCCGCGGCGGATCGTCTGGTCAGGCGAGCAGCGCTTGGTCGTTCCGCCGCTGCACTGGACGCGGCACATAAGCGTTATGGCTGCGAATCCCTGGAGCAAAGGCTGCTGCTGACGACGGCAACCCAGTTGGCGTTCGGCTCAAGTCTCGCCAGCGCCCAGTCGGGCGCCACAGTTCAACCAATCGTCGTCGACCTGAAAGACGCCGCGGGCAACATCGTTACGACCGATTCCAGTGCGGTGACGATCACGCTCAACACAGGCACGTTTTCGACGGGGGTAAATAGCGCGACGGTCAATGCCGTCAATGGAATCGCGACGTTTACCGGGTTGATAATTAAATCGCCGGGGACGTATGCGCTGTCGGCCACTGACGCATCGTTGAGCAGTGCCGCGTCCAATTCGTTCAATATTTACATAGGAGACACGATCGCAAATTTTGGGCTGTTCCCGTCAGGGACCACGCCCGGCCCGCTCATTGGCGATCCGAACGGAAACTTCTTTACGACCATGGCCGGCGGCGGAACATTCGGCGACGGGGCCGTCGTTGAAATGGCCAAAGGATCTGCAACGGTTACGGCAATTGCCAGCTTCAATGGCAGCAATGGCATCTCGCCTGAAGGGGGCGTCACGCTTGATGCCGCTGGCGACATCTTCGGCACGACCGGCAGCGGCGGCTTGTATAATCAGGGAACCGTCTTCGAAATCGCCGAAGGCAGCAATGCCATCACCACACTGGCAACGTTCAATGAGACCAATGGCAGTTCTCCGAACGACGCTCCGACCCTCGATGCCAACGGCGATCTATTCGGCACCGCAAGCCGGGGCGGCGCCACCAACCCCAATGGTGGAACGGTTTTCGAACTGCCGCGCGGCAGCAACACCATTACTGCGCTCGCGAATTTCAGTGGCGCCAACGGCGATGATCCCGAAGCCGGGGTCGTTTTCGATTCCAGTGGCGATCTTTTTGGAACGGCCAGCAATGGAGGCTCGGGCAATGGTGGTACGCTCTTTGAAATACCACATGGCAGCACAACCCTGACAGCCGTGGTCAATTTCGCCAACTTTGTTGGCGACTCACAGCTCATCATCGACTCGAATAATAATCTGTTTGGGACATGCTATGAGGGAGGGACGAACCGCTACGGAACATTGTTCGAGGTGGCCGCCGGCACCGCAGCACTTACGACGTTGGCAACCTTTACCGGCGCCAACGGAGAATATGTTGAAAACTACCTCACCCGGGACGCAAGCGGAGATTTCTTCGGAACCACATTGGATGGGATCGGCGCGGCCGCGGGTGGCGCTATATTTGAACTGCCGCAAGGGAGCGCGCAGATCACTGTTCTCGCCAATTTCAGTGGAACGAATTTGCAATACCCGAACGGCGGCGTCATCCCCGATGCCGCCGGCAATTTGTTCGGCACCAGCACCAGCGGGACGGGCGCCGATAGCTTCGGCGCGGTCTTTGAACTTCCTCATGGCGGCAGTGCCGTGTCCGTCATATACACTTGCTCCAGCGCCACAGGGTATGATCCCCTGGCCGCGCCGACTGTCGATTCCAATGGTGATCTGTTCGGCACATTGAATCAAGGCGGCGCTTATAACGATGGCGGCATCTATGAAATCGCCAGCGGCAGCGGCACAGCCACCAGCCTCGCCATCTTCAACGGCACTAATGGCCGCAATCCCACTTCGGATGTCTCTCTTGACTCAAAGGGCGACCTTTTTGGCACAACTTCAAGTGGCGGTCAAAACGGCCTTGGCACCGTCTTTGAAGTTGCCGTCGCAAGCAACGCTCTGACCACTCTCGCCAGCTTCTCAGGCTCGACCGGATATTCACCGGGATATAGCCTGACCCTGGATCCTGCCGGAGACGCATTTGGCGCCACATCTTCTGGAAAATCCACGGTTTTCGAAATCGCCAGCGGGACGACCAACCTCACCACGCTGGCCACTTTTTCTTCCAGCACAACCGCGCCGCAAGGGCCTCTGGCGATCGATACCAGCGGCGACATTTTCGGCGCAACGCTAAACGGGGGAGCCAGCAATCTCGGGTCGATCTTCGAGATCGCCAGCGGCGGCAGCGTGATTACCACTCTGGCCAGCTTCAACGGGACGAATGGGTCCAATCCCCAGAGCGGAGTTGTTGCCGATGCGAATGGCGACCTTTTTGGCGCTGCGAAAAACGGTGGCTCCAGCAGTGATGGGACCGTATTTGAGCTTGCCGCAGGCTCGAGCGCGGTCACCGTTTTTGGCAATTTCACCAGCTCGACGGGAACGCATCCGAGCACGCCGGTTGCGCTCGATTCGCAGGGCGATATTTTTGGAGCGGCTTCGACAACATCCAGCGGCGAGATGTTCGAAATACCCCGAGGCAGCAACTCGATAGTCGACGTCTCGGGAGGCTCGCCATACGGCGTCGCCCTCGATGCGGCGGGCGATCTATTTAACCTGACGAGCTTTTCTAATACGGGGGGAATCGTCGAGTATACGCCAGCAGCGCCATTACTCACGTTCATTCAGAGTCCACAAACAATCGTCGCGGGCAATTCGCCGAATTTGCAGGTTTCCTTGCAATTCCCCGGAAGGCCCGCCGACGGCACCTATCCTGGCACCGTTACCCTGACCCTGAACGGCGGCGTATTTGCCAATGGGAAGAATACGACCGTTAGTGACACGGTTAATGGACTCGCCACGCTTTTGAATGTACCGATCAACACCGCTGGCTCCTATACGATCACGGCCAGCTTCTCTCCAGCCCAATCGATCACCTCAGCCCCTTTCACTGTGTTACCCGGCCCGGCCGACCACCTTGTCCGCGTCGGTCTTCCGTCGAGCAACCAGCCCGGCACAACGCTTAGCGTTGAAGTCGAAGACGTCCTGGGCAACATTGTTTCCAATGACACCTCGAATGTGACCATGCAACTTGCCGGCGGCACCTTCGCCGGCGGCACGGCATCGATCAGCGCAGCCACGGTAAACGGCGTAGCAACATTCAATAATCTCAACATCAATGCCGCCAATGTTTGCACGCTGACCATTTCCGATGGAGCCTTGGTCCCGCTGGTCATGAGCGTTTACCCGTCCTACAGCGACACAACTTCTTACACCTTTCCTGCCGCTTATCCGGATGGCGACGGTCCTGAATGTACGCCGGTGTTTGACGCAAAAGGCGATTTATTCGGGACGGCAGCTTACGGCGGGAGTTTTGACGACGGCGCGGTATTCGAGCTTCCAGCCGGCAGTACGCAATTGACAGCCCTTTGCAGCTTCACCGGGGCAAACGGCCTTAATCCCTATGCCGGCCTCACCGTCGACGCCGCCGGAGACCTGTTTGGAACGACCATCAATGGCGGCACCTCCGGGCACGGCACGGTCTTTGAGATCGCCGCGGGAACCAACGTAATCACCACCGTGGGCAATTTCAGCACCTCAGGAGCGAGCGGGCCATCCGCCGGACCCCTGGCATTCGGACCCGGCGGAACGCTTGTCGGCACCACCCTTTTCGGCCCGACTGGATCGGGAGCGATATTCGAAGACGATCCCAAGACCGGCATCATTACGTCCCCCGCCTCGTTCAGCAGCGGGAGCTATGCAAATTTCGGCGTCGTTCTCGACGCCGCCGGCGACCTTTTTGGCGCCTCGATGAATGGTGGAAGCAGCGGAGATGGATACATATTCGAGTTGCCCAATGGAAGCAGTTCGATAACGACCGTCGCGCCGTTCACCGGGTCAAACGGGGCCCGCCCCAGCGGCGTGATCATCGATAGCGCGGGGGATTTATTTGGAAGCACGCAATCCGGCGGCGCCAACAGCGACGGCACGATTTTCGAAATACCCGCCGCCACAACGACCATCACGACGCTCGCCAGTTTCTCGTCGGCAACCGGTTATACGGCCCAGGGATTAACGTTCGGCAGTTCCGGGAACCTGTTGGGTGCGGCGATGGCAGGCGGCGCCAATAGCCATGGCACCGTATTCGAATTGCCTCAAGGCGCATCAGTCATTACCGCACTTGCTTCGTTCAATGCTCCGGGAGCCGTCGGTGTCGATGCGCCGGTGTTTACCGATAGCAGCGGCAACATCTTTGGCACGACGGCCGGCGGCGGGACAAATTATATTGGGGCGGTATTCGAGCTTCCCAGCGGCTCTTCTTCCATTACAACGCTGGCCAGCTTTCCAACTGCGGGCGGCAATATGCCCCAATCGGGCTTAACCGCCGATGCGGCCGGCGATCTTTTTGGAACCACCTCGTCCGGGGGTTCTCAAAACGTCGGGACTATCTTCGAGATCCCATTCGGAACTACCGCCGCCACCATCGTGCATTCCTTCAATGGGACTGACGGCTCGTTCCCGGATTCGCCGCTCACTCTCGATTCGGCGGGCGATCTTTTTGGAGTCACTTCCTTCGGCGGGGCGAACAACGACGGCGTTGTCTTCGAGCTTCCCTACGGTGCAACTTCTGCTATCGCCGTTGCCAGCTTCACTGGCACCAACGGTTCCGACCCGAACACGGCGGTCGCGCTCGACGCGAGCGGTGACATATTCGGCACTACTTTACGCGGAGGGACCGGGAATGGCACCGTATATGAAATCGCCGCCGGCACCAATACTGTCACCGCGATTGCCAATTTCACCAGTTCCACCGGCACATCTTGCTATTCGGCATTGGTCATCGATTCCCAGGGCGACCTTTTCGGCACACTGTCGAGCGGCGGGGTCACGGCCTATGGCAACGTCTTCGAGGTGGCGCATGGAACAAACGCGATCACAACTCTGGCCGCCTTCAACAATACCAACGGCTCGGCGCCCTCTGCGGGATTGGTGATGGACTCGACCGGAAACCTCTACGGCACAACCCAGACCGGCGGAGCCTCTGGCAACGGCACCATTTTCGAAATCCCCAGCGGAAGCAATTCCATCACTACACTTACTTCATTCAACGGCGTGGATGCTCGCAGCCCGGATTCGACGCTCCTTCTCGACGGCAAGGACTTGTTCGGCATTTCCGGTGGTGGCGCCAACAACGCCGGCACGGTTTTCGAATTCGTGCCGGGCGCCTATAATCCCGGCATCCTTTTCAGCTTCGGCGGCAACTCAGGCTCCTCCCCCACCGGAACCCTCTGGCTCGATTCCAGGGGAAATGTGTACGGCGCGACTTCCGGCGGAGGCGCAGGCAACGCCGGCGTGGTCTTCGAACTAACGATGGTCAGCTCCGGCATTATCCCGGAGGTGGCAGGCGTTTTATTCTCATCTTCGGGCTGGTCTACGGCCTTCCCCGCCTATAGCGGATACGCCATTCCCAGCGGCTCGGCCCAAACCAATGATCTGCCCTGGATCAATCTCGATACCATCTCCATCAGTTTCAACGAGTCCGTGAATATCACGCAAAACGCGCTGACGGTCGTGGGCGTCAATCAAGCCACCTACACCGCCAGCGGGTTTAGCTACAACGCTTCAACCGATACCGCGACCTGGACTTTCGCCGCGCCGTTTGGGGCGGACAAACTGCTGCTCAATCTCGCCTCCAGCGGCGCCAACGCCGTCACCGACGCCGCGGGCACCGCCCTCGACGGCGAATGGACCAATGGCGCCAGCGCCTTTCCCTCCGGCAACCAAACCGCCGGCGGCGACTTCAACTTCAATGTGAGCATTCTCCCCGGTGACGTCGACGGCAACGGCTCGGTGAGCATCGTCGACACCGTTGCGACCCGAAACCGGCAGTTTAACTCAGTCGGTTCGGCCAACTACGCCGTCAACTTCGACGTCGATGGCAGCGGCAGCATCAGCATCATCGACACCATCGACGTTCGCAATCGCCAGTTCACCAGCCTGCCCAGCGGTTTGCCGTCCTTACCGGCAATGATATCCATGCACAGCCAGGCGTCGACAATCCCGGTGGCAACGGCGATCAAGGCGACGCTGATTTCGCCAGTCATCACGGTCAAGCCAATTAAACCGACGCCGATCGCCGTGAAGCCGGTGATCGCACCCACGCCGGCGACGAAAAAGCCGCCCGCCGTCGTCAAGAGTGCGCCGGCGGCTTCCAGCATCAAAACGAAAGTATCTACCAAAGTGCCGCCAGCGGCCAGGAGAACATAAGCGCTGTAAGTCTGACGAAAGCCCTGACAAGAGTCGCGCTGCGACAAGTGCATTTTGTCTATACTTCGAGACAATGGGGAAAACAGATGCCCAAAAAGACCGGATCGTGGAAATTTTCGCGGCTTGTTGCCGGTCGTCGATCGAGCGCCGCTTCTCGAAGTTGGCGAACGTCTTTCATTTGCAAAGCTGTCGCCGAGGCATTTGAGCCGCGCTTGCTGCTCTCCAGTTACGAGTTCAGCACAGCCAGCAGCCTGGTGCCGACGCAGGGCGCGAAGCCCTACAGCACGCCGGTGCTTTCCTCCACCGGTAATCTGTTCGGAACGGCCACGATAGGCGGCGTGGCCAATGAGGGGACGGTTTACGAGTTGCCCGCCGGCAGTTCGACGATATCGACCGTCGCCTCGTTCACCGGCGCCAACGGAAGCGACCCATACGGCGGCCTGGCCATCGACTCCAGCGGCAACTTGTTCGGGACGACCGCCACGGGCGGCGCGTATGGCGACGGGACTGTATTCGAAATAGCCGGGGGCAGCGGTGTGATCACCACGCTCGCTTCCTTCAATGGCGTCAATGGTTCGACGCCGCACGGTTCGGTCACGCTCGATGCCAACGGGAACCTATTCGGCACAACAACCGCCGGCGGGACGAGCGGCGACGGCACGATCTTTGAAGTGGCCCGGGGAACTGGCGCAATCACCACCATCGCGTCCTTTGCCGGCGCTAATGGCGTAGACCCTGAATCCGGGGCCACGCTCGACTCCCATGGAAATCTGTTTGGAACGACGCTCTCCAATACGCTGCAATTCGGCAGCACGGGATATGGCACTATCTACGAGGTGGCCTCAGGAAGCGCCCAAATTACTACATTGTTCACATTCACCCCCATTGGCGGCGATAACCCGTATGGCAATATATCGATAGACTCCAACGCCGACCTTTTTAGTACCACCGAGAGTGGCGGGGCGAATGGTTACGGCAATGTGTTCGAAATGCAGAGTGGAAGTTCAACGATCACCGCCCTCTGGTCCTTTAGCGTGCCGCTGGGCACGACCACCTACAGTGACGGCTTCTTTCCCTACGCCGGTGTAGCCCTGGACTCGAACGGCGATTTGTTCGGAACGACTGAAAGCGGCGGCATCGGAACGAACCAGTACTACGGCACCGTTTACGAGATTCCCGCCGGCACGCGGACACGCACGATTCTTGCCTCTTTTACCAACAACGGCGTATCGGGCATTTATCCGTATGCCGGCGTCGTTCTCGACGCCTCGGGAGATGTATTTGGTTGCGACAGCGCTGGAGGTCAGGGCAACGGCACGATCTACGAAATCCCCAGGGGAGCGTCGACATTCACCACCCTCGCGCCGTTTGCGTGGGGTAACGGGGATGGCCCCTACGCTGGCCTGACAAGCGATTCCAAGGGCAATTTGTTCGGCACGGCCAGCTTTGGGGGCTCAAACTACGAGGGCACCGTATTCGAGTTGCCGCACGGCAGCAACTTGATGACAAACATCGCGACATTCACTGGTTCAAATGGAGCCTACCCGCAATCCAACCTGCTTTTCGATTCGAGCGGCAACCTCTACGGAACCACCTACGGTGGAGGAAGTGGATCTGGAACTGTCTTCGAAATCGCCAGGGGCAGTTCCACTATTACCACACTCGCCTCCTTTTCCGGCATCACGGGCAACGGTCCCCGGGGGACAATCGGGATGGATTCGTCCGGCAATATTTATGGCACCACCTATCTGGGCGGGATCAACAACGATGGCACCGTCTTTGAATTCATCAGGAGCAGTCGCCTTCTGACGCCACTTGCTTTCTTCAACGGCACCAACGGAGTGGAATCCCTGAGCGGTGCCGTGGTCGATTCATCGGGGAACGTTTTCGGCGAAATTTCCACCAGTCAAAGCGGCCAGTCAGATATTGTCTTTGAGATCGCCAAAGGCACCGTCACCATGACGACGCTTGTAAACTTTGGCACAGCAAATGGGCCGCCTCTCAAAAGCAACATGGCGGTGGACGGGAAAGGGGATGTATTTGGAACGACAATCCAAGGTGGAACCAACGGCCACGGAATCATTTTCGAATTCGCGGCCGGTTCCGCGACGTTGACAACCCTCGCCAACTGCACCTCAACCGCGGGTGCCGGTCCAACCAATCTTTCATTGGATCCGGCTGGAAACATCTTCGGCATTTCGCTTAGCGGGCCCTTCGAGCTTCCCAATGGAAGCACAACCGTCGTGCAGCTCACCAATTTCGTGAACTTTCATACTGTCGGACCACTGGCGATCGATCCCTACGGCGACCTGTTCGGCACAACCCTCGACGGCGGCCTTTCGGGCGCCGGCTCCATCTTCGAAGTGTCCGCCGCTCAACTGAAGATTGTGCAAAGTCCCTCCCCCGCACAGGCCGGCGTCCCGATCTCGCCAGCCGTCACCGTCGCCATTGACGATGCGGCCGGCGTCCTGCTGACAGGCGACACTTCCTCCATCACCCTCACCCTCAGTTCCGGCACATTTGCCGGCGGAAGCAGCAGCGTCACCGCCCCGGTGGTCAATGGAATCGCCACCTTCAGCAATCTGACCATCAATACCGGCGGAACGTACTCGCTGACCGCCTCGGATGGCGGCCTGCCAACCACTGCTTCGGCATCCTTCACCATCGCGCCGGATCCGCCGCCAAAGGTAACTGCCGTCGCCTTCAGCTCGTCGCAATGGAGTTCCAGCTTTCCCGAAGCCGGCGGATATGCAATCCCAACCGGCGCTGCCCAAAGCACCGACTTGCCCTGGATCAACCTCGATACGATTTCGATCGCGTTCAATAAAACCGTGAATGTCACGCAAAATTCACTGGCCGTCGCCGGCGTCAATCAGGTCACCTACACCGCCGGCGGGTTTAGCTACAACGCCTCAACCGATACTGCGACCTGGACCTTCGCCGCGCCATTTGGCGCGGACAAATTGCTTCTCTCAGTGGCCTCCAGCGGCGTTAACGCCGTCGCTGATTCACTCGGCACCGCCCTGGATGGCGAATGGGCCAATGGCGCCAGCGCCTTTCCCTCCGGCAACGGAACCGCCGGGGGCGACTTCAACTTTAATGTGAGCATTCTTCCCGGTGACGTCGATGGCAACGGCTCGGTAAGCATCGTCGACACCGTTGCGACCCGAAACCGGCAGTTTAACGCCGTCGGTTCGGCCAACTACGCCGTCAACTTCGACGTCGATGGCAGCGGCAGCATCAGCATCGTCGACACCATCGACGTTCGCAATCGCCAGTTCACGAGCCTGCCCGGCGGTTCGCCAAGCCTCCCGGCGACTGTCCTATCGGGGCAGCAGCAAACACGCGCCGTCGCGCCGACGAAAGCCGCCGTTAAATTGCCGGAAACATCCGGCGGCAAAAACCCGACTGCGGTTGCGAAAGTTCCGCCGACGCCTCCCTCGACGCGCTCCACGGGCAACGTGACAAAAACTGTGCTCGAGCTGTTGGATGACAAGCGAAAGAAGATCACGCCGTCCCCGTTAAATCGCCATGGATGAAACCCCACTGACGAAGCAGGCAGACTCGCTTTTTCGTGCCGGCAAGCTGTCCGAGGCCAGGGCCCTGTGCGATCAAGCGCTTGGCGCCAATCCGCGCGATGCTGAAGCATTGCATCTGCGCGGCCTGATTTTGCAGCGGGATGGAAGCGCACTTGCCGCCATCGAAGCCTTCAAACAAGCCATCGACATCAATCCGGGTGCGGTGGGCTATCACAATAATCTTGGCGTGGCGCTTCAGGACCTGGGCCGCTTCGCCGAAGCCGAGGCCGCGTATCGCTCGGCATTGCATGTGAAGCCCAACGCCACCCACGTCCAGAACAATCTCAAACGCTTGCTGGCGCGCCAGGGCGTATCGCCGCAAAGGACCGCCCGCCACAGGAAGCTGAGCGATGCCGAAGCATTCAATGACCGCGGCATTCAACTCTACGAAAGCGGGGATCTCGATCAGTCGCTGGCCGCGTTTCGGCGGGCCATTGACCTTCAGCCATCCATGTCCAACGCCTGGAACAATATGGGGAATGTTCTGCGCTATCTCGGCCGGCTGGACGAAGCCATCGCGGCTTATCGCCGGGCTCTGGCCATTCGCATTGATTATCCCGATGCCCATCAAGGCCTTGGGATGGCGCTGCTGCAGAGCGGCGATTTTCTTCATGGCTGGCTGGAATACGAATGGCGATGGAAAGTTCCATCGGCCAAGCCGCGAACCTTTCCCCACCCCCGATGGGCCGGCGAAGACGTTGCCGGCAAAACAATATTCGTTTACGAGGAACAGGGATTCGGCGACTGCATCCAGTTCGTCCGTTATGCGTCGCTGCTGGCCGATCGCGGCGCACGCATCATCGTCGGATGCCGGCGGGAATTGGCCCGATTAATCAGCACAGTCCCGGGAGTGGCGGAAATAATCATCGGCGGGCAGGTGTTGCCTCGATTTGATTTGCATGTGCCGGTGATGAGCCTGCCGCTTCTGTTCGACACGCGCCTGGAAACGGTGCCTGCATGCGTCCCCTATTTCAAGCTTGCCCGCGATGAAATCCAGAAATGGCGTCTTCGCGTTGGCGAGGATTCTCATTTCCACGTGGGACTGGCCTGGCGCGGCAATCCTGAACTGGCGACCAATCGTATTCGGTCAATTAATCTTTCCAGTCTGTCCTGCCTCGCCAGCGTTCCAAATATCACCTTTCACAATCTCCAGAATCTACCCCGCCGACAGTCCGAGCAATCGGCTCTGGAAATGAGTGATCATTCATCGCTGTTGAGCGATTTTGCCGACACGGCGGCGCTGATCTCCAACATGAATCTGGTGATAACGGTCGACACTGCCGTCGCGCACCTGGCCGGCGCCTTGGGTATTCCCACATGGATATTGATCCCGACGGCCTCCGATTGGCGATGGATGATACTTCGCAGCGATTCGCCATGGTATTCGACGGTGCGGCTGTTTCGACAGAGCACACCCGGACGATGGGATGACGTCGTCTCCCAAATCCACCGCGACCTCGCTTCACTTGCGCCCTGATACCAGTGGGCATCTGAGCTAAGGCCGTCCAATGCCGGTGAGGCTTCCTGCCGCTTTGCAGGGGTGTGGCCGTCTTTTTTGGCACGGTCATTCGTGACACGGGCGTCCCGCCCGTGCTTGGTGTTATTTACGCCGAAAGCATGAGGCACGGCCGAGACGGCCGTGTCACGCGTGTCACGCGTGTCACGACGGTGCCAAAAAAGACGGCCACACCCCTTTGCAGTCATTTCAATATTTCGTCCAGTGTTGCCAATGGCCGAATCGGTTATCCTTTCGAACGCGGCGGCCTTTCACACGGCTGCCAATTGGAAAGCGAGGAACTTTACGCGATTCTTTATTTTCATCGTGGTTGCCAGCATTGCTCTTGGCGCTGGGAATTTTTTCATGCGATCGGCCGGTGCGCAGCTTGTGCCGGACGGCGATGCCTATGCGCCGCTGGGGCCGGAGGATTTGCAGCCGCTTGCTGCGCCCGTGGCGCTGTATCCGGATGCCATGCTGGCGCAGATTCTGGTCGCCTGCACTTATCCCAACGATGTAGTTGCCGCGGCGCAATATCTCGACGGCGGCGGCGATCCGAACGCCATCGATGACCAGGGATGGGACCTGAGCGTGGCCGGCGTGGCGCGGTATCCCGACCTGCTGCATTACATGGCCAGCAACGGCGACTGGATGAACAGCCTTGGAGCAGCATTTCTTAATCAACAGGCGGATGTAATGAACGCGGTGCAGGTGCTGCGCAGCGAAGCGCTGGCGGCGGGTAATCTCGTCAGTAATGATCAGCAAACGGTGATCAACGACAACGGGACCATCGAAATCATTCCGACCGACCCGCAGAATATTTATCCGCCGATTTACGACCCGACGCTGGTCTACCAGCCGCCGGTGGAGGTGGTGGGCCAGCCTTATGTGCCGCTGATACGTTACTGGCATGGGATTCCGTGCGGCGTGTGGCTGCACCATGACCTGGACTGGCACGACCACACCATCTACGTCGGATCGTGGGGCGCTGACCGGCCGTGGTGGCGGCATGATGCCGGGCATGGCGCGTATGACTACACGCACGATCGGCCGGGGCTGTTTATAAACAAGGCAGATATTCAAGTGCACGATCACAATCGTGTGGTGAACGTAAGGGCGGGCGCCTGGAACAGGCAGATGCACGATCCCAAAAAGGCAATGCCAAAATATGTGAACCGCCCCGCCGCCCGGCCCGCCGCGCCGCGTCCGGGAACGGGATATG
Source organism: Tepidisphaeraceae bacterium (assembly GCA_035695715.1). Classification (GTDB taxonomy): domain Bacteria; phylum Planctomycetota; class Phycisphaerae; order Tepidisphaerales; family Tepidisphaeraceae; genus RYN-428. Next base: position 21,324 of record DASRRM010000409.1, on the reverse strand, counting down.
AGGCGGCCCATGCCCCGGCGGAGCGCGCCGCCCGCCCTGCCATCAACAATTACAACCACGCGCCAACGGTGGCGCAGCAAAGCCAGCGCGGGCGGGAAAGTTTGGAAAAAGGCGGCGTTCGCCCGGAAAATAAAGCGCCTGCGCGGCCGGCTGAAGCGCCGGTCCGGCATGCCGTGCCCGCGCCCGAGCCCCATGCCGCGGCCCCGGCACGCGTGGAGCAACCCCGCGAACAACCCAGAGCCGCCGCTCCGGCGCGAAGCGAGCCGCCGAGAAACGAGCCCGCCCAGCGCAGCGCGGCCGGTGGATACGGCAATGGCGCCGAAGCGTCGCGCGCCAGCAATCGCGGCGCTGCCAGCCGCGGCGCCGGAAAGCGCTGAGCATTTGCCGGCGTTTGGGAATGCGAGGCGATAGCCCGCGCGCTTGAGATTTGACTTTTTAAATGACAATTCGAAATTCAGGAGCTCACCATGAATCATCCATCGCTTTACCGAGGCCGTTTTCTTTCGCTGGCATTGGCCGGCGGCTTGCTGGCGATTGCCGGCTGCAACAGCCAACCCTCCAAACCCGCACAATGCAGCAGCGGCGATTGCTGCTCGGCTCCCGACGCCAAAGCGAATGCCAGCCACGACGCCAAGTCTGATGCAACCGACAGCGCATCGTCGGCGCCGAAAACGTTCGCCACCGCCGAGGACGCCGGTTCGGCTTTAAAGGGCGCAGCCATCGCTGGCGACCAGCAGGCACTCTTGGGCATTTTCGGGTCCGAAGGTCAGCAGTTGGTGTTCTCCGGCGATCCGGTGGAAGAGGAAAATGGGATGAAAAAATTCGCCGGGCATCTGGCGGAATACATGCGGGTCGATCATCAGGGCGCCGACAAAGCAGTGCTATACATCGGCTTGAAGAACTGGCCGTTCCCCATCCCGCTCGTCAAATCGGACAAGGGATGGTCGTTTGATACAGCCGCCGGCAAGGAGGAATTGCTCAACCGCCGGATCGGCGAAAATGAGTTGAATGCCATTTCCGTTTGCCGGGCATATGTGGCTGCGCAAAAAGCGTACGCGAGCAAGCCGCGCAGCGACGACAAGATCATTCAGTACGCCCGGCATTTCCGCAGCAGCGATGGCAAGCACGACGGCTTGTATTGGGCGGCCGGCGAGAATGAGGAAATCAGTCCGATGGGACCCTTGGTCGCCGAGGCACAGGCCGAGGGATATCTGAAAAATCCGCCGAACGGTCAGCATCATCCTTATCACGGCTATTTCTTCCACATCCTGACCAGCCAGGGCGAAGCCGCTCCCGGCGGAAAAATGGATTACATCGTCGATGGCCGGCTGACCAAAGGATTCGCGATGATCGCCTGGCCCGATAGCTGGGGCGCATCCGGCGTGATGACCTTCATCGTCAACCAGGACGGCAAGGTGTATCAAAAGAACCTCGGCGAAAAAACCGCCGACGAAGTAAAGGGAATCTCAGAATACAACCCGGATAAGACGTGGGAGGAAGTAAAGGACTGAAGCTAAAGCTAAATCGCGTCGCGCAATTACGTGCGTCTTATTTGCGGGCGTCATCCGGCGTTCTCACGCGGTCGCCGCGCCCGCGGCGCAGGCAAGTGTCTCATTATCGACTGTGCCGACAACAGAATGACGGAAAACGAAAGAGGTTTGACCACGGATTTCACGGATATACACAGATGGGAAGAAAATCAGGGGGTCTTCTTATCCGTGTACATCCGTGAAATCCGTGGTCAAACCTCTTCGCATTCTGTTCGGCAGTTCAGCCGGGGACGGCCGTGTCACGATTGCCTTTTCTAAAAGCCGCTCAGCTTGAGGCGTGTCCAATTCGATCGAGCGTGCAGAGCGCGCCGATTGTGCGATTAGGGTTGAAATCGGGCTGGCCACCTTGGCAGCAAGGATCAATCTCATGTCGAAATTAGAGAGACTTCGCGTCGGCGTACTTTGCATTCTGTTGTGCTCGCTGCACGCGATGGGATCACCGGCGATTGATATCCGGCACGGGCCCGTCGTTTCGCGCGTGCCGGCTTGGAATGCTTCGGGGCTTGGGCCGCTGCCCTGGCAGGGCATCGCCTGCATTGATCTCGCGCCCGATGGGAAGCTGATCGCAGTTGGAACAATTGCGCCACTGGGCGATCCCAATGTTTTTCTGCTGGATGGCGACGGGAAGATTCTGCAGCAGCATGCGGTCGGCCAGCGCTTTAATGGCGAGATCGCGGCTTTTGCGGACGGGCCGGGTGTGGCGGCGATTTCCACGTCGCCGACCGGGGCGGCAGATGACCCCCCCGCCCTTTTTCGCTTCGCCGCCGGCCAGCAAACCGGACATTCCATCAACGATTTCCAGCCGCTGCTGTTTCAGTACGGCGAGCATTCCAACCATTACGCCCGCGCCCTGGGCGTTGACCGGGAAAGCCTGATTCTGGCGACGCCGGACGGCGTGCGCTGGTTAAACGCCAGCGCGTCGCCGCACGCTGAATTTGTCGCGCGTGACGGCCGACATGACGGTCGCATTTCAGCGCTGGCGGTTTCAGCCGGCGGGCGGATTGTCGTGGGCTCGATCGTTAATGAAAGCGACAGCGGCGCGGAATTGAAGAATCTTGCCGTTCTGGAAAAGCAAAAGCCAGGGCCGCTCTGGGCGAGGTCGGCGGAGGATGCGAAAGATGTGGATGCCGCCGCGCCGCTGGCGGCGGGGTTGTATGGGCCGCACGCGAAAATGCAGGATAAGCTCGTGTGGGGACCTTTGTCGGTGGCGATCGATGGCGATGGAAAGCGGACGGCATCGGCCGACTATCAGGGATATGAGCGATTCGTTCTGCCGCACACGCCGGACGAAGCCTTGAGGCCGCTGCGCAGCATCGGCGTTCGCTTTACCGCCGCCCGCCCCGCCGTTCACGTTTACGATGCGTCGGGAAATAAAATCCGCACCTTCGCGCCGGCGGCATTTGAGAAGGCGATCTGGGTCGATCTGGCATTCAGCGCCAATGGCGAGACCTTGCTGGCCTATCCGCACCATTGGGCAAGCCGGGGACTCGCCGGCCAGCCTAATCTTCCCGCTGACGATGACGCACGAACGATTTATGCCCTGTCTATTGGCGATGGCGATGTGCGGGCGATTCATTTTCCCGATGCGGTTTCCGATGTGGCCGTTGCCGGCGAAAACACGGTCGTCGCTTGCTGGGATGGCCGGGTTTACATTCTGGGGAGCGATTTGCGCCCGATCGCAAAGCTGCTCGACGGGATTGACGTTGGCGCGCCAAGCATCATCAAGGCTTCCGGCGACGGCGGCAAAATTCTCATCGCCACGGCCCAGGGGATTTTGCATCTGCTCGACGGCGATGGGCTCGAGTTGTGGAAAAATGACCTCGCTCAAACCGCAAAGCCCGGCGACAAGCCATGGACACGCGCCGATCGCAAAGGCTCACAAATCGGGCCGGGCGTTTGGCGCAATAATACCGGTCGCGCCCAAAGCGATCTGGGAAACCAGATCGTCATTGCCGCTCCGGATGGGCTGATTATGGTCGATCCCAATTCCGGCCATTCGTTCGAGCAGAATTGGGCCACCATCAAGGCCGAGGGCCTCGATCCGATGCGCGTCAAGTATATCCTGCCCACCCACGAGCACGGCGATCATGCGCCCGGCTCGTATTTGTGGCGCGTCATCACCGGCGCCAAAGTCATCGCCAGCCCGGAGATGGCTTACACGCTTCAGCACGATCTGCCCTTCACCAGCGGCTACGGATTTCACCCGCCGGTGCCGGTGGATATTCTCGTCGACCGCGATACTGACATGACCCTGTGCGGCTTGAAAGTGCGCGTGCTTCGGCTGCCGGGACATACCTACGGATCGATGGGCGCGCTTTTTGAAATGGGCGGCAGAAAGTACGTGACGCTGGGCGATCTGATCATGCCGGACGGCCCGCTGGGATATTCCGGCAGCGTGAATTTCCGGGCGGAAGATGTGTTGGCAAGCTTGAAGAAATTGGATGGCTTAAAGCCCGACTATGTTTTATGCGGGCATGGCGACGGCACGCCGGACCATTTCATCGCCGCTGGAATTGCCGCGGGAGAAGCGACCGGCTGGGGAAAAATGACGCCCCCGAAGCCCGATCCGACGTTTGGCTTTGCATATAAGAATTATCAGGTGGTCGGCTGGCTCGATACCATTTACGCCGCCGCCTTTGGCGATATTGACGGCGACGGGCTTGACGATATCGCAACCGTCACGCCGGGCGAAAATGGCCTGCTGGTGAAAATTTACTTGAATAAAAAGGGACACTTCGAGGACAAACCGGACCAGACCGTCAAAGTCCCGGGCATGGGCCCGGCGTTTAAGCTGCGCATCAACCATCTGACGAAAGGGAAAGTGGCGGATTTGATGGTTTCGTCGGAGTCGAGCGCAGTGATGCTGCTGGCCAAAGCCGGCGGGAAATTAGACTGGACCATCGTGCCGATTCCCGGCGCGGTGCGCGCCGCCAGCTTTGCCGCCGATCGCAACTGCGATTTGCCCGAGTGCGTGATCGGCCAGCGCTTCGTGCAGGGATGCCTGCTCGGACATCTGCAGGCCGACGGCTCGCTGAAATTCACCGATGGGCCGAAGCTGGCGCATAGCGCGCTGGAATTGCAACTGCGCGACGTCAACGGCGACGGGAAATCCGACCTGATCACCTCCGCCGGCGAAATCTTCCTTCGCGGCGGCGACGGTAAACTGCCCGCCTTGGCTTCGCTTACCCTCGATCGCCCGTTCGGCGAGTGGACGTATCTGGCCGTCGGCGACTTTACCGGAACCGCCAAGCCGGACATCGTGCAAATCGGAATGGTAGGCGTGCATGCGATGGCCGCCGTTTTCCATAATACCGGCGACGCAGCCGTCCCTTTCCACAAGTCGCCCGCTGCCCAGATCGATCTGGGCATTCAGTTCGATCAAATCCGCGATGGCCCGACGGTGGCCGACTATACCGGCGACGGAATCGACGATCTGATCCTCGGCCATTCCCAGCGCGAGGACGTGCTGATTATCCCCGGGTCAAAAATGGCCGGGCTGGATCGCAAAAAGGACATTCGCGTCAAGTTGGATTACCGCCTCCATTACGACACGAAAATCGGGTTGATCAATCTGGATGGAAAAGGGCGCAAAGCTATCGCCAGTTTCGGGACTTCGCTGGTGGGCGCGGGCGGGATCTATATCCGGATGCCGGATGGGGGATGATCTGAATATAGACGCTTCACGGGGGTGAACCGCGCACCCATTGCGCCGCTTCTTGCGCAGAGAACACAGAGAAACAGAGGGCACAGAGAAAACCAAACTCTGTGCTCTCTGTGTCTCGGCGATCTCTGCGCAGTCTGAAAAGCTTCCCGGACGTCGGCACGTCGTGACCCTCTACAAAAGGCTAATGCCCATTCCCCACAATGAACTCCACTGCCGCCTTGGGGTCCTTTGGCCCGGTGGGATAATGTCCCTCGCCTTCCTTGATGATTACCGTGATCTGCCCGCCCAGTTCCTTGTATCGCTTTTCCAGCGCACGCGTGTTGCCTTCCAGTGATGGATCGAGGCTACCGCACACGTGCATCAGCGGCACGCCTGCCTTGGCCAGCGGCGACAGATCATCCAGCAGCGCGGTTTTCAACATGTTGCTGCGCAAAATCGGGTTCTCGGCGTAGATGCAGGAAACCTTATCCGGATTGGCAATTGCCCACGCATACGCGTCGCCGGCCGACCGGCCTGCGCCCTGCATCACCGGCTTTTTGGAAAAGCCATGATCGGTCAGGTGCTTGTAGACGATGTTCCAATGCGCCAGGCTCGGGCCGTCGGCATTATAGGGGACGGGACCGGTGACGATCGCGTATCCCTTGCCTAGCAGCGCAAGATCAACCGCGGAATCGCGGCTGACGAAATCCGACCGGAAAACCCACGGCATTCCCGCCGCCGGCGTTTTCGGCGCGATGACGGTGATGACGCCTTCCACGCCGGGGAGCTCGAATGTATAGCGATTGTAGCAATCGCCAAAAAACGGTCCGCGCGTGGTGATGAAGGTTCCTTCGCTGGGAACATTGCGGTAGGAATTCTCGATGCCGTAAAACGATTGGCGGGTGGTCCGCCCGGCCAGATACGCCGGGCTTTGCGGGGGCGTTTCCTTGACGCTTTGCTCGATGAAGTCGGCGATGGGTTTCGGATCGCGCAGGCTGTGGGGATGGTGGCCGAAGCCTTCCTTGATCATCACGGAAATGCGCCCGCCATATTGCTGGTAGATGTTTTCGATGACCGTGGAATTGTGGCCCAGCAGTGGATCGATGCTTCCGCACACGTGAAGCAGCGGCACATCATTTCGCGCCAAGTCGCCCAGGCGGGAAATCATCTCCCGGTTTCCGCCGGGGTTGTCTGCGTAAATGCACGAGACATTCTCCGGATGCAACGTGGCCCACGTGTATTCATATTCCCCGCCGCGGCTCATGCCGATGAACGCCGGCTTTTTTGACAGGCCGTGCTTTTCGGTCAGGAACGCAAACCACGCATCCCATTCCTTCCCCGGCTTCAAATTCGCATTGGCGGAAACGTAAGCGACGTGAAACCCGCGGCGCAGCAGCTCGACTTCCGTTTGCGGCTGATGATCCCAGTAACACCCCCGCCACGACCAGGGCGCCCCCTCCGCCGCCTGCTTCGGAACGATCACGATGCATCGCCGCTTCCCGGCGGGCGGATCAGCCACGCCAAACTTCTCCTTGTCGGGCGCTTTGAAAGGCGTAATGGCCAGGGTCTGTTCGTCCATCACAAAGTCATAACGGTCGAACCCATCGTGCCAGGTGGTTTTCTCTCCGTTGAATGGCGTGTAAGCATCGGCCGCCCGCAAAAACGCCGGGGTGGCGAAAAGAATGCCGAGCAGGATCACGCAAAAGAGGACCGGTAAGCGGCTTTTGGTTTGGTTCATGGGTGCGATCCTAATTGACTCTCTTAGTCTATATCTTTTCTTCATTAATCGACTGCGCAAAAGGAGCCGCGCACGCAGGGTACTCCCGAAGTAAGCGGCGTTCGGACGATTAACTCCGCTTACTCCGGGAGTACCCTTCGTGCGCGGCTCCTGCGACTGCGGCGTAATCTTATCCCAGGCTCTTTTTCACTGCTTCCTTCATTTTTTCCAGCCCTTCCTTGGCCACTTTCAGCGGGCTTTGTTTCCAGTAGTCGCGGTTGAAAAGCTCGAGCGACAGATAGCCGCGAAAGCCGGTGTCGCGCAGGGTGCGGAAGATCTCGCCCAGCGGCGCGACGCCGTCGCCGGGGAAGACGCGGTGGGCATCGGTCAATTTCTCGATGGGGAGGTTCGGCCAGTCGTTGGTGTGGATGACGTGCAGGGCCGCGCCGTTGAGAAGGTGCAGGCCGGTGAAATCTGAGCCGCCCTTGTGAAGGTGATACAGGTCAAGCAGCATGCTGGCCTTGGGATGGCGGGTTTCGATGGCGACGAAGGCGACGTCGCCGAGGCGGCTCAAATTCCTGCTCGATCCCCATAGTTCGACCAGCGGTTGAATGCCAGCCTTGTCACCCAGTTCCAGAACCGCGAGATATCGCTCGGCCACCTTGTGCAGATCGAGGAGCGGGTCTTTGGCGTTGTTGGCGCCGATGGGCGGGGCCGCGATGCGTTTGCCGCCGATCTCGGCCAGCATGTCCATGTCGCGCTTAAGCGCCTCCAGCCCTTTGGCCCGGCGTTGCTCGTCGTCAACGATCCATTCATCAAAGCCGATGGCGTCTACCACGCTCAGGCCCAGATCGCCGATGCGTTTGGCAAGGTCTTTGGTGGTGCCACCCTTTTTCAGGTAGTCGTGAATGTCGCCAATCCACGGCTCGACGGCTTTGAACCCAACCTTCGACGCCACGTCAAGCTGCTCGACGATGGTCAGATTCGCGCCGCGAATCGTGCTGGTATTGAGGCAATATTCAAACGGCTCAGCCGGTGGTGTGGCAATACTGGACGCGGGAGTCGGGGCCGGCTTTTCAGCCCCCGCCGCCACGCTCAGCGCGCCGGCGGCAAACGCCACGCCGGAGGAAGTTAGAATCGAGCGACGCGATGGTTTCGATGACATTCAATCTCCAATAAACAGTTGGAACGCAGCCCTTCGAGCGATGCACCAGCCGACTCATTTTCGCACAATCGATTGTTCGCGACCTTCGTCTCTTCGTTCCTTCGCGTCAACTCTTGTGTTACTGCCAAGATCCCACATCCGCACCCTTGAATATGCCCAGCGGCTGATAAAGTTTAAACTCGGAAACACTGTCGATGTTTCGTTTCGCCAAACCGGCGCACCAGCAATTCTTATCTGGGGAATGATCACTCCCGGCGTGCTTCGATCTTCGCGATCAATCCCTCGCACAGTGATGCGGTGTGATTGGAATTGGTCTGGATGGAAATCCCCAGCACTTTGCCGGGCAGCTTTTTGAAACGGCGCTGATAGTCGGCGTAAATGTTCACGCGGTGCGCCACCCATTGCTTGAGATGGGCCGGGCCGCTGTCGAGGACTTCGGTCTTGACGGTGGCGACCGGGGAAGGCTCCTGCACTTCGATGCCGACGGGGGCGGTGGAATCCCAGATGTAGCTCAGGACGTCTTTTCCCTCGAAGACAACGAGAAGCTGCAAGACGGCATCGTTGCGGTTTTCGCCCATGAATGAGAGGGGCGCGTGTTTGCGCACATCGCCGCCGGGCGGCAGTTTGTCGGCTTTCCAGGACCAGCAGACGAACGGGTAATCCTTCGGGTCGAAGGGCTGGCCCTGGTTCCCGAGCAGGAAATGCGATTTATCGCATTTGACGCACAACGCCTTGGCGCCGGTTCCATCGCCGGCGTCGGTGACTTCAACGTGAAGCGAGCCATGGATTACTTTTTCCTGCCATGGGGCGGGAACGCCATCGGCGTTTACCGGGCCGTCGAATCCGAATCGGATTTCTTCCAATCCTGCCGGCGCGAGCACGAGGTGCTTCGCCTGGTAATGGCGCACGATGCCGTGCGTAACGAGCGCCGCGCCGGTGCCCAACAGCAGCAGAACGAGGATGTTTCGAAGTCGTTTTTTCGTCATGACTCATATGCCCGATCGCTTCGGGGGGTTTTGCCGGAATATCTTCTCAATTAATGCACCGTTTGTCATCCCGATCGTAAGGTCCATCGGCAGGTGATGCGAAGTTGCCCTCCATCCCGTATCTTTCGCAATAGCAATGGCGAATGTTCAAATCAGGAAAACCTGGCAGCGCCTCGCGATCGCCACCAACTGGCCGGTGCTGGTGGCAGTAGCGGTGTTGTCGGCGATGGGAATCATCAGCATCATCGCCGCGTCGCATGATGATGGAATCAAGCAGTGCGTATTCCTTGGCGTGGCAGTGGCCTGCATGGGGCTGTTTCAGGCCGTGAATTACCAGAAGATCGGTCGCTTCGCGTGGGGGTTTTACATTCTCAGCCTGCTGCTGGTGGCGTATACGGTTGTGGGAAATGTCGCCCAGGCGCACCACCATCCCCTGCCCGGCGTGCATTCCACCAAAGGCGTTTGCGCGTGGATCAACTTCGGGCCGATCAGTTTGGAGCCGGCAGAATTGATGAAGGTGGCGTTTGTTTTGCTTTTGGCGAGATATCTTCGCTTCAGAAATAATTACCGGCGCATATCGGGCCTATTGCCGCCGTTCCTCCTGGCGCTGGTGCCGTTGATTTTAATTCTCAAGCAGCCGGATCTGGGGATGGCGATGCTGTTTCTGCCGGTGCTGTTCACGATGTTGTTTGTGGCGGGGGCGAAGATCAAGCACCTGGCGTTGATCGTCGGGGCGGGATTGCTGATCACGCCGATCGTTTGGTTTTCGGGGACGAAGCATATTCCGGTGCTGCGGCATTTTCCCGAGATCATCAAGCCATACCAGCGCGAGCGCGTACGGGCGTTTCTTGATTCGGACAATCCCGCCGAGCAGCAAAGAAAGGCCTATCAAACCTATCGCGCAATGGTGGCGTTTGCATCGGGCGGAATGTCCGGGAAGGGGTTCGGCGTCATTCCCATCGGGCAATCGGTGCCGGAGGCGCACAATGACATGATCTTCGCGCTCATCGGCGAGCAGTTTGGTTTCTTCGGGGCGGCGGTGATGCTCGGGGCCTATATCGTCCTCTTCGCGGCCGGCATCGAGATCGCCGCCGCCACGCGCGAGCCGTTTGGCAGGCTGATCGCCGTCGGCATCATCGCCACGCTGGCGTGCCAGAGCTTCATCAACCTGATGGTCTGCACGGGGTTGTTCCCGGTCACCGGAATCACCCTCCCCTTTGTCAGCTACGGCGGCAGCAGCATGGTCGCCAGCTTCATGGCGGCGGGACTTTTGCTGAACGTCGGGCAAAACCGGCCGTTGGTGATGGCACGCGAATCGTTTGATTTCGACTGAGTTGGAAGCGAAACTTGTAACGGAGTTTAGTTCACCTGAGTACGGGGAATCGATTATGAGCGAACCGCAATGGGGATCGTCCTTCCCGCCGCCGAATCCGCCCCCGCTTCCCCCACAGGTCATCGGCTATGCGCGTCCGATGCCAGGGAACAGATCGCGGGAAAAACCCAATTTCTCCCAGCAGGCCGCCAAGTTTTCCTGGGCAGCGCCGCTGGCGGCGCTGTTGATCGGCTCGTGCATCAACGCCGGGAAGATGGAGCAGATGACCTCCATTGTCATGGGTGGCTTCAACGCCCTCTTGATCCTGACCGGATTGGCGATGGGGATCATCGCGCTGTTTGGCATGCGCCGCCATGGACGGGACAGAGTCCTCGTGCCGGCAATCATCGGTATCTGCATCAACGGCATAATGGTCCTGGCAATGGGGACCATGTTTCTTGTTGTGGCCCATGGCGCCAAGGCGGCAAAGGTTGCCGCGGCCCGGGCGGCGGCGCCCAGAATCATCACTGCCCAGGATCAGGATGAAGCTGTTTTTGTCCACGATGGTTGGGCCGGCGAGGCTACGTCAGGGAAGACCGAACTGACGCTTGTTCAGGTCGAGCCGCTCAGCAATATGGACCGGCAGATTCAGCTGACCAATCCCGTGAGATCGCGCATCCTCATTTTGTTCATCGATAACTCGGCAAATCAGAACAGCGTCACAATTGACACCGCAACGACGAAGCTCGTTGACATTGACGGAAATACGCTTCCGAGCCTTTCCAGCGATAAGCTCAGCGGCAATTTCGCCGCGACCGCGTCACTGTTCGGCAAATACGGAAGGCCCGCGGTCATCCCGGCAAAAACCGCTGATGTCATTCTTGGTGTTTTCGTTCCCCCGGATGTGAACTTCAAAACGCTGAAGCAGATATCCGTTGTTGTCGATGGGCAGGAATTAATCATTCCCGGAGGCATTGTGACGGGGGCGCAAAAGGAACCAAACCGCCGCGCATTTGAATCTGCGAACGGCATTAAAGCCAAATAGTAGAATTTCTATCCGATGCGCTGGCGTTCGTGACTTTTCTAGTTTCTGACTTCTTAGCCCTTCATCCGGGCATATCACGCCAGCGCCGTCAGGGGGAAATAGAGGCGATAAAGGTGATACTTCAGGTAGAACACCTTGGGGAACCCGGTGCCGGTGAACCACTTTTCTTCCCAGTTGCCGTCCGGTCCCTGGGTGTTCACCAGCCAGTCGATGGCCTGCTCGACGGCGGGGTCGTTTGGGCCGCAGACGGTCATCAATCCCATCGCGCCCCAGGCGGTTTGCGAGGCGGTGCTTTCGCCTTTGCCTTTCCAACTCGCATCTTCGTAACTCAGGGCCGATTCTCCGAAGCTGCCATCTTCCTTCTGCACGCTTTTCAGCCAGTCGGCGGCGCGAACAATCCATGGCGCGCTCATGTCGGCTTTCACGGCGCGCAGGCCGGTGAGAACCTGCCAGGTGCCATAGACATAGTTCACGCCCCATCGGCCCCACCAGCTTCCATCAGCATCCTGCTGAGAATGAATGTAGCGAATGGCCCGGCGGACGGCCTTATGCTCGGCGGTCAGCCCGTTGTGCCCCAGGCATTCCAATACGCGCCCGGCGATATCGGGACAGGAGGGATCCTGCATGGCGTTGTGGTCGGCGAAGGGAATTTTTTCCAAGAGCGGACGGTCTTTGGTGTGATCGAATGCGGCCCATCCGCCATCGCTGTTTTGCATAGCCAGAAGAAATTGCATGCCGCGAGCGACCGGCTCTCGGGCGGCCTCCCCGCCGGCGCGCTTGAGCGCCATCGTGACGGCGGCGGTGTCATCGACATCGGGGTAGTGCGGGTTGTTAAACTCGAAAAACCATCCGCCAAACTTCGGCCCGGCGGGGCATTTCAGCCGCCAGTCGCTGGCGAATTTACATTCTTTTTCCAGCAGCCATTGCGTCGCCCGGCGGGCGGAATCGGCGTCGGACGCAATTCCCGTTTCCGCCAGCGCATGCAGGGCAAGGCCGGTGTCCCAGACGGGCGAATGGCAGGGTTGAATGCGAATTTCATCTTCGCCGGGACCATCCAGGAAAAGATCGCGCAGGTCCTTGTGCGCTTTTTGAACGACTGGATGCGAATCGGGATAACCGAGCAGGCGGAAGACGATGAGGATATAGACCATCGGCGGAAAAATCGCGCCCAGGCCGTCGCAGCCTTCGCAATGATCCAGCATCCATTTTTCGGCGGCTTTGAGCGACTTTTCGCGCAGCCAGGCGATCGGCGATTGGTTGTAGAATTTCAGCAGATCGTCGATTTTCAGGAAAATGTCACCCCAGTTGCGCGGGATGCCGCGAACCGGCGGGGCGAGACGATTCGCAGCTTGCAAATCGATGTACAGCTCGCCGATGCCTCTGTCGGCGGGAAGCCGGCGGATGGGCCGCAGCGTGGTGACGATGCCCAGCGGCAGGATCATCGTGCGCGTCCAGGCGGAAACATTGTAAAGATTGAAATACAACCACTTGGGCAGGAAGACAATTTCCGGCGGAATCGCCGGGCACGATTCATAGCTGATTTGCCCCAGGGCGGCGAAGTAAAACTTGGTGAAGGTGTTGCATTTCTCCGCTCCGCCCATCTTCAGGATCAATTCGCGGGCGCGAGCCATGTGTGGGGCATTAATATCATCGCCCATCAGTTTCAGGGCGAAGTAGCCTTTGACGGTGCCGGAGATGTCGGCCGGCCCGCCGGGGAAGAGGCTCCAGCCGCCGTCGGGGTTTTGCAGGCTTCTCAGGAAGTTGGCGATTTTCCGAAGATGCGGGTCGGCTTCCAGGCCGAGGATGAACATGAGGAGCAGGTATTCCGATTCCAGGATGCTGTCGCCTTGAAGTTCGCCGACCCAGTAGCCTTTGGCGTTTTGTTTGTCGAGAAGCGCCTGGCGCGCGTTGTGAATGGATTGATCAACGGCGCGGGAACGCTCGCGGTTGCGGGCGGCGTCGAGCGAAATTACCAGCGGCTTGGACGACGCGTGCGGGACGGTTTCAAGGGTTTGCGTCTGCATTTTCTTACATGGCATGGGCTGCCAGCCCATGTTTTAGCTTTCTGTTGAAACGCGGTACCCAAATCAACAAAGAAAAGCATAGGCTGGAAGCCCATGCCACTGGGGTAAGAAAAAGCATGGGCTGGAAGCCCATGCCACTGACCGTTTTTCTACCACAGCAGTCTATATCGGGCAAACGCCGATGTTATCGGTATAATCACCCGCCCGTTCATGTCGAATGGGCCGATTTTAACGGCTGTACAGGGTTTGACGGATGCATACCGACTTTTTTGCGTGGCTGGAACAACATCGCGGCAGGGAGTACGAGCTTCATGCCGAGCATATCAACCCCGCCTTCGTGAAAGTGCTGAAGGCGATCGGGTTTGACAAGGGATATGTGCGCGGCGAGGGCGCGTATCTGTGGGATGCCGAGGGAACCAAATACCTCGATTTTCTGACCGGCTGGGGCGTTTTTGCGCTGGGGCGGAATCATCCGAAGGTGAAGGCAATCCTGCAGCAGGTGATGGAGAAGAGTTTGCCGAACCTGGTGCGGATGGATTGCAGCCTTCTAAGCGGGCTTGTCGCAGAAATGCTGACGAAGCACACTTCGGAAAACCTGTCGCGCGTTTTCTTCTGCAACAGCGGAACAGAATCGATCGAAACCGCCATCAAGTTTTCCCGCTGCGCCACCGGCCGCCAGGGAATCGTTTACTGCGACCATGCCTTCCATGGCTTAAGCACCGGCTCGCTTGCCCTCAACGGTTCAGATTTTTTCCGCGCCCGATTTGGCGAATTGATGCCGGGCACGCAGATGATTCCGTTCAATGATCTGCCGGCCCTGGAAAAAGCACTATCCACCAAAAAAGTCGCCGCGTTCATCGTCGAACCGGTGCAGGGAAAAACCTGCGAGGTGGTGGCGGATGGTTATCTCGTCGAGGCGCAGCGCCTGTGCCGAAAGTTCGGCACATTGCTAGTCTGCGACGAAGTGCAGTGCGGCCTGGGGCGAACGGGGAAGTGGTTCACCTATCAATATTGGCCGGAGGTTGAGCCGGATATTATTTGCGTGGCAAAGGCACTGTCCGGCGGATATGTGCCGGTGGGCGCGGTGATTACCCGGCCGCGAATCATGGATTGCGTGTTCGACTCCATGGAACGATGCGTGGTTCATTCCAATACGTTTGGCCAGAACGACATGGCGATGGCCGCGGCGTTGGCGAGCTTGTATGTAATCGAGGAAGACAAGCTGGTGGAAAACGCCGCCGCCATGGGCGAATACACCATCAATCGGCTACGGGAAATTTCCAAAAAATGCCCGTTCGTCTCCGATGTTCGCGGCAAAGGATTGATGTTCGGCATCGACTTCGCCCGCCCCGACAGCAACTTCAAGCTGAAAATGGCGTGGGACATGCTCCACAAGCTGAACTTCGGCGTGTTCGGGCAGATGGTCATCATCCCCCTCTTGCAGAAGCATCACATCCTGACGCAGGTGGCCGGGTATCACACGGAGGTGATCAAATTCCTTCCGCCGATGACGGTGACGAAGGAGGACATGGATTGGTTCCTGACCGCGATGGAAGATGTGCTGGTCGACACCACGCGCTTCCCCGGGGCCGCATGGGAAACGGTGACGGGTCTGGCCAAGCGCACGATGCTGACGTGATTTGGAAAGATGCAGGTCGGGCGGCGAGAAGACAGAACTCGCGAACTTGCTCAGCGTGGCGAGGCCGAAACTGAAGCGAATGCGATATCGCCACAGATTCACACAGATGAACCCAGATAAAGCTTGACTGCATCGGTCTTATCCGTGTTCATCTGTGCTGATCTGTGGCGTTTTCGCATTTGATGTTGCGGGAAGTGCCAATCGAATCCATGTTTCTCTATCTTCTTCGCGTTTGTCTTCGCAACTTCGCGCCTTCGCGAGCTTCCACGCCCCCTTCGACAATTACGTTGAAGGATTAATCATCCAGCGGCATAATCAGCACGCTCTTGAAATGGCATTCGCTTCCCGGATCGTGGCCTTGAAGGGCGATGGTGCCGTGATGCAGATAGCGGCCCTTATGGCCCTTGGTCGGCTTATACCCTTCGGGCTGGGTCCATTCGTTGACCACGTTGCCATCGATTTTCAGCGTGACGTGGTCGCCCTTGACGATCACTTCATAGAGGAACCACTTGTTGTCGACCTGGTGCGGGTCTTTGATATCCACCACGTCATACAGGCTGCCGGTCTTTTTCCAGTCGGTGTGGGTGCAGTTGATCTGGGCTTCGAAGCCGTCATCGGGCCAGCCTTTTTCCTGGTAGGTCGTGTGGAAATAGATGCCGGAGTTGGCGTGGGGATAGGTCATCACCTCGGCCTTCAGGTGGAAATTCTTCCAGTCGTGGTTGTGGATCGGGCCATCGTAAAAGAGATGAGCCGGGCCGGGACCGTGAACGACGATTTCACCGTCCTTCACCGACCAGGAATTGGCGTTGTCGCCGATCTTCCAGCCGTCGAGGGTTTTGCCGTCGAAGAGGCTCACAAACCCGTCTTTGTCCGGCGCGGGGGTAGCGGGGGTTTTGGGTTCGTCGGCTGCGCCGCCGAAGGCGAGAAGCAAAGCGCCGCCAATGAGAGCGGTGGCGATGCGGGAAAATGGAAATCTCACGGGGTTCCTCCTGTATGGTTTGGGACTTGGACACGAGCGGGGAATTGTGACAGGAGCGGAGTGTTGGGGCAAGTCAGTGGATTTGAGTTGCGGTCACGGTAATTGTAGTGGTCATCAATAAAGTCAACCTGTTAACGCCCATGCTGCTTGCAGCATGGGTCGGTCGGCACAGCGATCGGACCGGTTTTCCGGATGAATCGCGAAATCGCAAGCGACGTCCAGCGACCGCGCGAAGCACGCTTTCGCAATCCGGATCGGCTCTGCGAATGCGCTGATATCACTTCAATCCCAACCATCGCGCCGGCCATTGCACCGGGAGATCATCGACGAGAAATGATCGCGGCGCGGTCGAGGGGAGACGCGCGGACATCGCGCGGGCAATCGCCGACGCCGCCAAGTATCCGCTGCGCACCGCGCCTTCCATGGTGGCGGGCCAGCCGCTGAGGGTGTAGTCGCCGGCGAGATAAAGGTTTTCGATGCCGCCTGGCGGAGGGGCTTGTTGAGGGCGCAGGCGGTCGATGCCGGGCAGTGGGGAAAAGGTGGCGCGCTTTTCGATGACGGTGACGCCGCGAAGGAGTCTGGCGGCGCGGGCGTGGGGAAAAACTTCGCGGATTTGCTGCTCGAATTGCCTAAGGGCTTCGTCCCGAGGGACATCGAGCCATTGCCGGGCGGCGCTGATGACGCCATGCACGGCTTTTCCCTCGGCATCCTTCTTGAAGAGCCATTGCAGCGGACCTTTGAGAAAAGCTGCATGGCTGTTGTGGAGGATGGGCCGATCGAACCAAAGATGCGCGCCGAGAATGGGGACACTTTGCAACTCATCCAGGTGCGCGAAGCGCGAATCGCGCTCGGCGAGTTCCGGCGGCACCCAGCGCATGACGGCGTGATAATTGGTGGCCAGAACCACCGCGTCGGCCGGGAGAAACTCGCCGGTGGAAAGCTCCACCCCGGCCGCGCAGCCCTCGATGAAGCGAATCTCGGCCACGCGTGTGCCGAGGCGCACGTCCTTGCAGGGGAGCTTCGCGTACAATTCACCCAACGGGCAGGCGGGAAGGCCGATCACGTATCCCGCTTCGTGCGCCAGCATGGCATCCTGAAACACCTGGATCGCATACGCCGCCGATGCCTTGCGGCACTCTTCATTCAGCGACCCGATCAGAATCGGATCGTACAGTTTCTCAACCAGCGCGGACGGCTGATGATGCTCGTCCAGCCATTGACCGAATGGCATGTCCCCTAACGCCAGCCGGCCGGCTTTCCCGAGCCGCATCATCGCCAGCATCGCGCGCGAGGCCGCGATTCGCTCGCGAAGCGTCAGGGCGCTGAATCGCGCCATCGAGGGTCCGAGGTGCAGCGGCGCGGGCATGCCGCGAATGCCGGTGAGATGGTGTTGCCTGCCGTGCGGGTCGACGAAATGAACGGTGCGCTGGTATTTGATGAGATGCGAAACGCCCAGGCGTCGATAAAAGTCGAGCAGGTTGGTGCAGCAGCCGAGCAAAACGTGCTGGCAGTTGTCGAGAGTTTCGCCGCTCTGCGGATCTTCAAATGAACTGGCCCGGCCGCCGAGCGACTTGCGCGATTCGAGAAGCGTGACCGACGCGCCGGCGGCTTCCAATGCCACCGCGACCGCCATGCCGGCCAGACCGCCACCGACGATGAGGATTTGGGGTGGGCGACCAGTGCGCGTAGGGATAAACGGTATCCTATCCGCCGATTTGCTGGCGCTATTCACGACTGGCCTCGGCTTTTCGTTCGTCCATTAGTTCCGTGCTCAAACTGACCGATGGCGCAATCAAGTTACTTACTGCGTCCTGAGCATCCTCACGCGAGAATTTGGCATTCGCGTTTAAGATCGGACGCCGAAACATTATTGTGCATGAGGCGGAACAGCAAGACATGTGAGGCGTCTGCGATTACAATTCAAGAACATGCTACCCTTGATCGAACAACATCGTGGCGAAATTCGCTCAATCTGCGAGCGGCACCACGTCCGGCGGTTGGAACTTTTTGGGTCCGCGGCCGGTTCTCACTTCGATGCAAGTCGTAGTGACCTGGATTTCTTCGTGGAGTTTCTTTCCTACGAATCCCCGACAATCGCGGACCAATGGTTCGGGTTGCAGGAGGACCTGCAGGCTCTCCTCGGTTACGACGTCGATCTTACCAGTCTCCACGCCGCGAAAAATCCGTATTTTCTTCAGGTTGCAAATCGACAAAGGGTTACCCTGTATGCAGCCTGAGGCAAGAAAGTTACTGGCCGAGGTAGAGCAGTTGCTCCGCGAATAAATTCTTCGCCCAAGCACCATTCCTATCTGATCCTCGACGCCCGCCATCCGATTCGCAGCTTGGAAAACAGCGACAAACTCACCCTTTCATGCAGCACGCGTTCCGGCTCATCGGCGATTTTGGCCAGCAGCCCGCGGTAGATATCCGTCATGGCGATCAGCGTCGGGCGGCATTCTCGGGAAATGTACTTTTCGAGGGAGGATGATTTTTCGTAGTACGCCTCGGCACGCTCGATCTGGAAGCGCATCATCTGGCGAAACTTTTCGCCCCCCTGCTCGCTGCGGATTTCCTCCAGATCGATGCCGGCCGAGGCCAGTTCGTCCTGCGGCAGATACATCCGGCCGCGGCCGGCGTCTTCGCGAAGGTCGCGCAGGATATTGGTGAGCTGGAACGCCACGCCACGCTCGATGGCCAGTTGTTCGGTTTCAGTGCCGCCATCAAAGCCCCAGACGAAGATGCTGGCCAGGCCGACCACGCCGGCAACGCGATAGCAATATTCGTTCAGCGGCTCGAATGACTCGAACGGCGTCGGCTGAAGATCCTGCCGCTGGCCGGCAATCACTTCGTCAAAAATTCGCGGCGAAAGACTATGCCGCCATACCATGTTGGCAAAGGCGGGCCATAATTCGTGGGTCGTATCGGGGAGTTGGCCATCCAGCACGGCATGGGTTTGCAATCGCCACGATTCCAGGTCGTCAAGCCGTTGCGCAATCGACCGGCCATCTTCATCGTCGGCGATATCGTCGACAAGGCGCATCCAGGCATAGAGGGCAAACATGGCCGAGCGCTTGGGTTCGGGAAGGAGCTTTAGGCCGTAGTAAAAGTTGCGAGCCTGTGCGCGGGTGAGCTGCTCGCAGTAATAATGCGAGCGGGCGAGGGTGAAGGGGTCGGTTCTGGCGAGCGATACCGTCATAATCTAGCCTCTCCCGGTCAGTTTGCCGGCCAGCACAGCGCCCAGCGCCGATGCCACGAGTCCGGCTTTTTGCAACCGTGAGAGCCTTGGCCGGCGCGTCAGGGTGTCGTATCCCTGTCGGCGGATGGCCGTCAGAACCGCCCGGCCTCCTTTGCCGAACAAGGTAATCTGCGGGCGCACCCTGTTATCGAGCATCGGCAACAGGCCGTCTCCTTCCTTAAACAACGTCTCGGTCCGATCCGTTTCAAATTCGATCAGCCGGCGAAAATTGTCGTCGCACCGGCGCTCTTTGATCTGCTCTTCGCTAACGCCAAAGCGCTTTTGCGAGTCGGCCGGTAGGTAAATCCGGTCGCGTTCGTCGATGTCGCGCCGCACATCCTGCCAGAAATTTGCCAGTTGAAGTGCCGTGCAGGTCGCATCGGAGAGCCGCTGGCGGACCTCATCGCGATACCCACTCATATAGAGAACCAGCCGTCCGACGGGATTTGCACTGCGACGGCAATAGTCCAGAAGCTGTTCGTACGTTTCGTACCGGTCGATCCGCTGGTCCTGCTCGAAGGCGTCGATCAGGTCGAGAAACGGCTCGATCGGAATATCGTGCCGCTCGATGGTGCCGGACAGGGCCACAAAAACGGCGGTGGTCGCCTCACCTTTATAACAGGCCTGTGTCTGGTTCCGAAACGAGCGGAGAAAGCCGGTGGCTTTCTGGCGATCGGCAACCTCATCGCCAAGGTCGTCGGCCGTCCGACAAAACGCATAGACATTACAGAAATCCTGCCGAAGCCGGCGCGGCAGCAGGATCGAGATCACCGAGAAATTTTCGTAATGCGAACGGGCAAGCTGGCGCGTGTAAGTCTCGGCTGCGGCGGTATCTGTGACAGGCTCAAACGCCATCCGAACCGTGGCCGGCAGCGCGCTGTTTGGCGCGGCCCAAGCCGTGGCGCATGCGTCACTGGAGATAAAGGCGTGGTCCATCCCTTATGTTCCGACAAGCTTTCCGCCGGCGAGCCCAACAGGACAGGCTTAAAGCGGACACCTTCCAACGCTCTGGACAGTAACGGCAATCAATTGTTTTGGCAACGTAAAGCGTCGCTTGCGCCTTTTGGGAAAGGGTTCGGGGTTGAGGGTTCAGGGCTCAGTGAAGATGCAACCGGGGATTATCCCGAACGTGGACATGGGCTTTTGGGCCGGGGTGGTCACTTCAGTGACCACCTTTGACGAGCGCGCTCAAGACATGGTCACTGAAGTGACCATGCCCGGGCGCCGAGTAATTCCACCAGCAGATCATCTCCCGGGTATGCGTGTCCGCGGTGTTGCACGAATCCTTCAGCGGAATTGACGTCGATGAGCTTCCCGCGCGCCTTTGACAACTTCCGCATCGAATCGAGATATTCATCAGTCCCATGATGCAAGCGGAGCCATTCGCGCTGGCTGGCGTGACAGGCCAGCATCGCGGTCTTGGTTTCCATCTGCTCAGAAATATCAACGATCGTTGTCGGCTGAACCGGATGACCCAACGGGTCGACGCCTTCCACGGGGTCGCAGTAATAAAGGTGCGGCACCCCCGACCCCGCCAGCAGCGGAAACTCCGACGCATTGGGCGCGCCGTACCCGAAGCTGGCACACCGCGCCAGCAGCGACACGGCTTCGTGATCCATGTGATAATCCTTGGCCGGGTGAGTGAAGACCAGCGATGGGGCAATCCGCCGAAATAAATTCAACGTCTTGCGGATGGTCGGCTTGTCATAGACGACCATCAGATCTTCCTCGCCAAGGCAGTGATACGTCGCCCCAATCAGCCCGGCCGATTTGGCGTTCTCGGCGGTGCGGATGGCGCTGATCTGAAATCGGTCATAAATCGTCGTGCCGCAATCACCGGCGGTGGCCGAGGCAATATGGACGGACCAGCCAAGCTGTTGCAGGCGGATTAGCGTGCCGGTGCAAAGAAACTCGGCATCGTCGGGATGGGCCAGAAAACTGAGGACGGTTTTGTTCATGGTGGAGCATCCTAGCCAAAAAACAGTTCGATCTAACCACGCCGTGGACGAGCGCAAGCGAGGACGCGGAT
>DASRRM010000408.1:0-18217 GCA_035695715.1 Tepidisphaeraceae bacterium | reverse complement strand
ACTCCCGAAGTAAGCGGATCGGGAGAAACCGCTTACTCCGGGAGTACCCTCCGTGCGCGGCTCATTGGATTCCGGCTGAAAATGTTTCCGTAGGGTCCGCCTTGGTGGCGCGCCGAGGCGGACCCTACCGGTGACTATCCTACGCGGAGCGAGGGTGGGATTCTCTGAAGTGTGCACATCTTCTGCAAGGAAGTACGGGCCGCAGGGGTGCACGCAGTCGTCTAAGCGACAAGCAAGTCTAGCCGGCCTTGTGCACGGTTCAGAGAATCCCGCCCGCGCCGACGCCTTACGCCGCATCGCCGTGAATTGTTGTGCATCATTCGGCGAGCGCTGCGAGTGTTCGGGCACACCGCCGCCAACGCCTCGCGAGTGCTTTTGCATATCAAGCCTCCAAGTCACGTCGGTTGCGGCGCGATTGAATTCTCTGAACCATGCACAAGGCCGACAAGACTCGCTGGTCGCCTAGACGACTGCGGGCGCCCCTGCGGCCCGTACTTCCTTGCAGAAGATGTGCATACTTCAGAGAATTCAATCGCTGCGCGGCGCAGTTCATCGCATCACCATCCTCGTTCCGGCGATCAAATCGGCCAGCGTGCGTTGCGGCGTGCGCAGCGACCACAAGGCGGCGCCAACATACACGCACGCGCTGAGGCACAGTACGGACAGACCCACCGATATAGGTAATGGCAACAGCAGGAACACCAGCAACGGCGGGAGCCAGACAATCAGCCCGCGGCAGAAGATGCGCCAGCGCCGTGCGGGGACGCCGTCGCGGGTGACAAACGCCAGGCCCAGGCTATGGACCAGCAATCCGCCGCGAAATAAACCGGCGGCAATCAGCGCGGGCAGGCCGATGTAAAACGCCCAGACGGCGGGAACTGCCATGGCGATGCGCGCCGCCGTGCCTGCTTTCCATTGACTTGCAGCCACACTCTGTCGCATCTGGGCGGCGGCATCAAGGTCGACGCCTAACGGCTTGACGCGCTGGGCGGCGTCGGCGAATGCCGTCGGTGAAACCGGGGATCGCGAGGCGACAATTTCTTCGGCGAGCTTCCGTTGATCGCTGGTCAACGCGTCTTTGTAAAGTTCGTTGTGCCAGGCCTTGGAATTGGTGACAAGGTCCTTGAATCGGCCCGCGATGTAAATCTCCAGGGATTGGTCCATCCCGTCTGTGCGATGGGTCTTTTTCATGGACTGAAGCTGATTCAGGCAAAGTTTCAATTCGGTGAACTGGCGGAGCTCAGGAGCTGTCTTGCCTGCCCCGCTGGCCAGGACCCAAAAGAACCCGAGGAAAACCAGGCCGACCAGCACAAACATCGCCGGGGGAACGACGCACCCGGCCAGGAGCACCAGGCGTCGAACAGGCGTAATTTCCGAGGGAAGATCCTGCGTTGCCCGCAGTGCGACCAGAAGGGCATTGAGGTCGGCGAATTGGCCGATCTGTGTCACAAGCTTTCGTGCATGCAGCGGCAAGGGAATCCCCGGCGCGGAATTCGCCAGAGCGACACCAATGCCGGCATTTGGCAATTGCCGGTGGGGTGGCCGATCGACGGCACCATCGACGATGCCGGTATTCGAAGGCGGCAATCCCTCCAGGGATGCCATTGCGACCTGCTTGAGGAAACTCTGCACGTCCTGGGCCGTCGCCGGCGCGGGCGCGGCTAATGACGCAGCAACGCCGGGCGCTGGGAAATCAAGGAGTTTTGCCCGGCCGTCTTCGGTGATCCAAACCTGCTCGAGCGTAAGGGATGCCGGGAGCGTGCGATCCGCGGCGGCGGCCTGCAATTCCTCCGCCAGATCGGCCAGCCAGAAGCGGACGCGTTTCCAGGGTTGCTGATGAAGCATCGTGACCAGCGGCTGGCCGGTGAGCGCCTCATAGGCATCCCAGTTACTTCCCTCACCGCGCTTTCCGCCGAGCCAGCGAAGCCGGCCCCGGCGCGACAATTCCCGCAGCGCCCCTGGAACATCGGCCGCATCAGGCGGCAATTGCCGGATCCAAACTTTACGGAATAACCGCGCATCATACCCGAGAAAAAACGCCGACTCATCGGCACGACCCAGTTCGCCCAGCACCTGATAAGGCCCGAAGCGCGCCTCGCCCTTCATGGCGGCAGGCGGCTGCGGCGCGGGCGTGGCAGCGATCCGCGTTTGCCAGTTGCGCTTCATCACCACGCGTGTTCCGCTTAGCAAATCCTGGAGGGCTGCGTTCCCGTTGCGTCGCCGTGCGGTGACAAACAATAAGATCAGACAGGCATAAGGCATGAGCATCGCCGCGTACGAAAGGATTGAGAACGGGATTGAATTCGGTAGGTGGCCGCGCAAGTATAACTGTGAAAGCAAGCTGGCCGCCATGAATGTTGCGAACACAACAACCGTTCGCAGCAACGCCCTGAGAAGGCCCGGCTTGGTGCGCTTCAGGCCCACCACGCGCAGGCCCAGTATGGCTTTGCCCAACGTCGCGCCCCACAACCCCTCTGGAAAAATAAACAACAGCACCGGCAACAGATACATGCCGGCAACAAACCCGAAGAAGCGCCCGAAGCGCATGACGTTGGCCCCTTCGGCGGAACGAAAAACTTCCGACAAGCTTCCCACCAGCGCGGCCATGCCAACCACGACCACCACCAGGAAATCCAGCACCCCGGCCAGCAGGCGCAGACCCAGATTCGCCGGCAACGGCGCGGTGGACGTGAACGGCAACAGCGCCAGCCGAAGCTCATTATAGTTTTTGAAGCGCTGCGCCGGCAGCTTGGCCAGGCATCGCAAAATCACCCTGGCCAGTTCCTCGGGAATGTCGCGCCGCACTTCCCGCGGCGATTTTGCCGGCTGCTCCAATACCGTCGCCAGCATCTGCACCATGTTGTCGGCACTGAAGGGAAGGCGCGCGGTCAGCAGGTAATAGAGCGTGACGCCGACCGCGTAGATGTCGGAGCGCTGGTCGATTTCGTCGCCGCGAAGTTGTTCCGGCGAGGCATAAGCGGGCGTGCCCAGAAGCGTGCCGGCATGGGTGATATTGGTATCGCGCCGGGCCAGCGTTGAGATTGACAGCCCAAAGTCGCCGATTTTCACCGTCCCGTCGGTGTCGATAAAGCAATTGGACGGCTTTACGTCGCGATGCAGCACCCCGCCCGCCGCCGCGGCTTCAAGGCCGGCAGTAATCTGAAGAATCGTGTCAACCGCCTCGGCGATCGGCAGCGGACCTCGGCGCTTGACCAGTTCATGCAACGTGCCGCCATGCGCCAGTTCCATTGTGATGACCGGCATGTCATCGATTTCCTCGGTGCCGAAGACGTAAACGCTGTTGGGATGATTGACCGAAGCGGCAAGACGCCCTTCGCGGAAGAAGCGCGTTCGAGCCTGTTCTGAATCCAGGGAGTGCGACAAGACCTTCAGGGCCAGCCGCCGCCCGGTGGCCTGTTCCTCGGCTTCATATACCGTTCCCATTCCCCCCTTCCCGAGGGGGCGGATGATGTGATATCCGCCAAAAACCCGTCCGGCGGCAGGCGTTTGCACCGCGCTCGGCCCATAAGACAGGCCAGTGGCCGCGGCCACGGATGGATCGATGGTTTCCTGCAAATCAGCGCCAACCTCCGACATGAGTCCGGCAACAATCAGGCACTTGGGGCACATTTCCCCGGGTGCATCGCTGGGGAGCATTGTTCCGCATTTGGCACAGGCTGTGGTTTGAATCATAAGCGACCTTGGTTGAAGTTTTCGTCCACCTGCTAGAGAAACCTTCCTGTCCAAAGGTAACGCGGCAGAATCAACCCAGGCTTGTAAACAAATGCCGGATTTCGTCTTCGACGTCCTGAGCGCTGGCGACGGTCTCGTCGATCTGGCTGCGCAGAATCTCGCGATATCGCCGGCGCAAGCGGGAAACCGCCATCTTCACCGCTGCTTCAGTTAAACCGAGCTCCGCGCCAACGTCGGCATAACGGGGACCATTTTCGTCGCCGGTCAGAAAAACCTTCAGCCGCTCGAAGAGCCGGCCTTTACCGGCTTTGACAAATTCCTGCCGCAGGCGCTCGATGGTTTGCTCGAGCAGGGTCATCGCCCAGCGCCGCTCGAATAATTGCTCGGGAGTGAGATCGTAGGATGGCTCGCGGGCATAACGATCTTCCGCCGAGATGGGATCGATGCTGAGAATGACTTTCCCGCCGCCTCGCTTGAGGCGATTGGCCTTCTTCCGCTCGTTGGCCAGGAAATGCTTCATCGACGCCAGCAGGAACGAGCGAAACCTGCCCTTTTCGCGGCCAACGCCGGCCAGATCCGAACGCCTCAGAAGCTCGGCGAAGAATTCCTGCGTCAAATCCTGGGCATCGTGCGGGGAACTGCCATGCCGGCGGACATATGCATAGAGGGGATACCAATAAACCCCGCACAATTCCGCCAGCGCCTCGGCGGCGCGCGAGGATCCCTGCGCGCCTGCGACCAGCACCAGGCTCCAATGCGTCGTGAGAAACTCACGGCCCCGGGATTCGGGATTATCGGGCTCACGCTTCATAGAATTGCCCGTCGTCTCACATGAACCGCGAAACACTACGATTGGCGTAGAATGCCTTTTATCGGATGACAACGTTATACTTGGCGTCAGAAGAAAGAGAGGTGCACTTTGGGAAAAATTCGCGAGATTCCACGGCGGGTAAAGCAGCCGAAAAAGCGAGGGCAGGCTCTGTCGCCGCAACAAGCCGCCCGGCTGGCGGCGTTTGACGCAGTTGTAAAATTGCGCGACGAGCAATGGGCTGCAATGACGCCGAAGGAGCGCGCCGAGGAGATGCTGGCGTGGGCCGAGGTGAAAAAAACGATTAACGGCGATCGAAAGGGCTATCGCGAGGTGTTTGTCGATGACTAAAAGGGTGATGCTCGATTCCGGCCCGCTTGGACAGTTGGCGCACTTCAACGCTCCGCCGGCGATTACCGCGTGGCTTCGATCTCTACTGGCCGCAAAATACGAGGTGATTGTGCCGGAAATTAGCGATTATGAGATCCGGCGCAGTCTGATTCTTCACAATAGAGGCAAGTCGCTTACGGTTCTCGACGCGCTTAAGAGCTCGCTTTCCTATCAACCCATTACCACCACTGTAATGCTTCGCGCTGCGGAACTTTGGGCGGATGCGAGGCAGCGAGGAACTCCAACTGCCGATCCTAAAGAGCTTGACGCAGATGTAATTCTGGCCGCGATGGCGCTGGAAGCTGGCGCAACCGTCGCAACTGAGAACCTGGGCCATCTTTCTCGCTACGTCACTGCGAGCCATTGGAAGGCCATCGTTCCATAACGACTCTATTTGGATGCCACGTACTTCGATGGGAACGCCGAGTTATCTCCGCGCAGTTGTCCGAAATTCTCACTTGTCCCAGCAACGAATGTATTCGATGAATTGGCAACGAAGATTCGCATGCCGTGTGCATGCGTCCGATATCGTTATAAGGTCGTTGCCGCGAGGTTTGGAGCATGAATATGCAGGTCCAGATCGATGAGCCGAATGCCACGTTGTACAGCAGTGCCATCGGCGATCGGGATATCGCTCCATGCCTGCCGGCATTTGTGGCGGCACTGCCCGGGTATGTGGTGAAGATCGAGCGCTTGTGGACGATGAAATCGCTCGATCCGTTGCGGAATGTCGTTCATCAGATCAAAGGCGTTGGCGGCGTTTACGGGTTTGCGCCGCTGACCGACGCCGCCCGGCGCGCCGAACAGACGCTTGTCGACGTGGCGGTGGCGGATCGGATCCCGCCGGAAGTGGAAGCGCTGGTGCAGCTGATTCGGCGTGTTGACGGTTATTGCGGGGAAACAGAACAGATGTTGGCGGGAAGGAAACAGCAATGAGCCTGGTGATGGTTGTGGATGACATGGCCCTGGTGCGCGAGCCGATCGCCGCCGCCCTTCGCGGAGCGGGATATGCGACAGTCTGCGCGCAGGATGGCGCTGGCGCGGTGTCGATCGCCGGGCAATCGCGGCCCGACGTGATCGTGCTCGACGTTCTGATGCCCGGGATGGACGGCATGCAGGTTCTGCGCCGCCTGCGCGGGCGCAGCGAAACGGCAAAGACCCCGGTGATCCTGTTGACCGCGACATCAGAGAAGCCGGTGGTTATGGAAGCCGCCCGCCTGGGCGTGCGCGATTACATCCTTAAAACGCATTTCTCATTGGGCGAATTACTCGATCGCGTGGATAAGTGTCTTACCACCGCCGCGGCGGCAGCTTGAGTAACGCGCATGTTTGCTCCCGTTCCGTAGGGTCCGCACTGCGGACCGTCTTTTCCCGCCCCTGACGTAATGGTCCGCAGTGCGGACCCTACATTACTCGCGCAAGACCATTTATTAGCGGGCTTGAGTAACGCGCCTGTTTCCTCAAGAATCTCCCGCAATGCCAGTTTCCCCCGACCGCCCGCTTCGATACGAATTGCTTGCCACGACACCCGGCTGTCATGCGCGCCTCGGCCGCGTGACGACCCGGCATGGCATTTACGATACACCGGCGTTTATGCCGGTCGGCACGCAGGGATCCATCAAGGGCGTTCTGCCGGATCATGTCGCGGCGACCGGCTCTCAGATCATCCTGGCCAATACGTATCACCTCATGCTTCGGCCCGGTGAGAAAGTCGTGGCGGACCTTGGCGATCTGCACCGCTTCATGGGCTGGCCCGGGCCGATTCTCACCGACAGCGGCGGGTTTCAGGTTTTTTCGCTGGCCGATATCAACAAGATCACCGACGACGGCGTCACTTTTAAAAGCCATGTCGACGGCGCGGTGGTGCATCTGACGCCGCGGCGAAGCATCGAAGTGCAGAATGACCTGGGGGCGGATATCATCATGGCGTTTGATGAATGCCCGGCTGCCGATGCGCCGCGGGAATATCATCGCGCCGCGGTTGAGCGCACGATTCGCTGGGCGGAACAATGCCTGGGCGCGCATGGGCGGGCGAATGACCAATCGCTATTTGGCATTGTGCAGGGTGGGACGGATCTGGATCTGCGCGCGATGTGCGCGGAAAAGCTGATTGCGATGGATTTCCCCGGGTATGCCGTTGGCGGGCTGGCGGTTGGCGAAGGGTTCGAGGCGATGAAGCGGGTGCTGGGGGCGGTGACGCCGACGTTGCCGGGCGATCGGCCGCGATATTTGATGGGGGTTGGGTTTCCGCGCGACATTGTGGCGGCGGTTGCCACGGGGATCGACCAGTTCGACTGCGTGATGCCAACTCGTAACGGGCGCAATGCTTATGCGTTTACGGGCAGCGGGCCGATTCGGCTGCGCAATAGCCGGTTTATCCGGGATACCGGGCCGATCGAGGAAGGTTGCGACTGTTACGCCTGCCGCACTTTCACGCGCGGGGCGATCCGCCATTTCTTTTTTGCCGGCGAGATGCTTGGCCCCGTGCTGGTTTCCGTGCATAATGTGCGGTTCTACCAGCGGCTGATGGCGGACATCCGCCGGTCGCTGGCCGGGGGAAGCTTCGAGCAATTTCGCGAAAAGGATCCGCGATGCTCGATGGGACCGTCCGAAGCAGATGAGCCTTTGAAGGAGAAGCTTTGAGTACGATTGCGATGCATTTGATGAACTTGATTGCCGACGGCGCGGCTGCCGCGCCGGCAGCTCCCGCACCGACGGGCGGGGGGCAACAGCCCGGCGGCCCGTTTGGCGGAATGATGATTCCGATGATGGCCATCCTGGCCATCTTTATTTTCTTCTCCTGGAACTCCAAGCGCAAGCAGGACAAGCAACGCCAGGTGGCGCTGGCGGCCATGAAACGCGGCGACCGCGTGCAAACCATCGGCGGAATCATGGGAACCATCGTCGAAGTGCGCGATGCCGAGATCGTCGTGAAAGTGGACGAGAGCAACAACACGAAAATAAAATTCGCCCGCAGCGCCGTGAGCAAGCTGGTGGGCGACGAGGATAAAGCCGACGCGAAATGATGGCAGTGGCACGAGTGGCACGGGCATCCTGAGCGTGTACCCTTGCCACTGCAGGCGCCTGCCATAAACCGCGCAGCAACGAGCGGCGTAGTAATTGATACCGTTTGACGGCCCCAATCATGATCTTCCACCCTCGCAGATTCACGCTGGCGCTTTTCGCGCAGATTGTGTTCTGTCTGGTGGCTGCGCCGATCCTTTCTGCCGAGCGCTGGGCGGCAGTGCCTCCCGCGCCGCCGGCCAACCAGAAGCACGATGCCTCGCGCGATGATTCGCGACCGGTGATCCGGCTGGCGTTTGACGCATCGGATGTTCGGCCTGAAGAGGTTTCCGGGGCCGAGCAGCGCCGAGGAAATTCCGGGCCGCGAAATGGTCAATCGACGGGATCGGCCGCGAATGGCGGCAAGATTCGCTTTAGCGTTCTGGACACCCCGTTGGTGGAGTGGGATGACGCTTTTTTTTGCGAGAGCAACGCGGCGCCAGGGTCTCTTGATCGATTGCCCCTGTCGGATATTTGTGGGTCTGGCCCGGCCTGCCCATATGCCGGAGCCGAGGACGAAGCTTTTACGTTCGGTTCGATTTTGTCTCGCTTTGTGATGGCGCCGCAGTATCACATGGATCCGGCAGCGTGGTACGCCAGCGTCGAGCGTGCCTTTCATCCCTTGACACTTTGCCTGTTCGCACCACAGCCCCCAGCGCCGTATTTCATTCGACGCCTGGAGCG
Source organism: Tepidisphaeraceae bacterium (assembly GCA_035695715.1). Lineage (GTDB taxonomy): Bacteria > Planctomycetota > Phycisphaerae > Tepidisphaerales > Tepidisphaeraceae > RYN-428. The sequence goes on along the minus strand of DASRRM010000408.1, from coordinate 9,579 downwards.
GTTTGCGACGGTTCAGCCAACCGGGCCGCCAGGCCTTTAAGCCAATCTGCCAGTGTCTTGCGACTCATGGCCGCTCAACGGCCCTCTTAATTTTCGCAATTCGTTCAAAATTCAATTCGAGCGTCACCGGCGAAATTGCCGCGCTCGTCTGACGACTTTCTCAGGAACCAAATCATGCACGAACACAACGGTTTACGCCTTACCTTCAGTCTGGCGGTGCTCCTTGGAGCGATAGGCCTGGTCTTTTCCCCGGTCCTGGACAAAATCTTTCACCCCCACGACCAGATCACCCAATGGGTGAAGCTCAACCCCGGCATCGACATGGTCGGCGGGACCAGCCTGGTGTACGAAATCAAAAAATCCGACACGACCAAGCTGGACGGCAAGCTGGCGTCTGAAGTGGCCGACGTATTGAAGAAGCGCGTCGACCCCAAGGGGGTGAAGAATCTGATCTGGCGTCCGCAGGGCGACACCCGGCTGGAAATTCAGATGCCGCTGTCTCCGGATGCGAAAAACAGCGCCGAAGTTCGCCGCGAGCTGGGCGAGAAAATGATCGCCGCCGCCGACGCCCTGAAGAAAACCAACGTCGATGCCGACGCCGTGGCCGATGCCATCGAAGGGAAGAACGGCAAGACGCAGGCCGACCTTGCGAAATTGGCGGGCGATGACAAGACGCGCCAGAAGCTCTTCGCCGAGCTGACCGATCTTTGGGGCCGGATTCAAAAAGCCCACGATGCCCGCGACGCCCAGACCGAAGCGAAACTGAAAATCGAATTCGAGCAGAAGCTGCATCCCAAATCCGCAACCGAGGGCGAACCTGAAGCTTCGCCGATCGATCAAACCAACCTCACCAAGGAGCAATTGGACGGTGCCCTGACGGCGACCGACACGACCATTCCCGACCTGGACGATGCCCGCCAGGATGCGGCCAACACCGCCGAGCAGAATCGCGAAATTGCCGATCTGAAGAAAAAATTCGCCGATTTCCCCAGCCGCCTCAGAGCCATCGATGAATACGTCGCCGCCGCTCGGAAACTGTCCAGCAGCAAGGACTCGCTGGACGATGCGACGGACTTGAAGCGGCTGCTGAAAGGGGCGGGCGTTCTCCAATACAACATCCTTTGCGTCTATTACGGCAATAACGGCGAGTTGACGTACGACATGCCGCGCGCGACCTACGAAAAGTACGTCGCGCAACTGAAGGCCGACGGCCCGCGCGTCCATGCGGGAAACGAGGCCCAGTGGTTCGCGGTCAGTGCCAAAAGCAAGCTCGGCGCACCGACCGTCGACTACAACAAAAAGCGATACGTCCTGGGTTTTATCACGCCCGGACCTGACGGCAAGCCGCGATCTCTCGACCAGCATATGCCAAAGCCATGGCATCTCATCGACGCCAAGCCCGAGCGCGAAATGAGCGGCGAAAGCGTGGTCGGGTTCAGCTTCGACCCGCAGGGCGCGGAATATTTTGGCGAGCTGACCCAGGCCAACTTGAAAAAGCCGATGGCCATCGTGCTGGACAACAATGTCATCAGCGCGCCGACCATCAATGGCCGAATCGGCGCCAGCGGGGAAATCGACGGCGGATCCAAAGGCTTCAGCGAGGATGAGCTCAGCTACCTCGTCAGCACCCTCAAGGGCGGCAGCCTCCCGGCAAGCCTCTCCGATGAACCCATCAGCGAACGAACCGTCGGCCCGCAGCTCGGGCAGGACAACCTCAAGGCCGGCCTGATCGCCTGCTTCCTGGGATTGGTCGTCGTGGCGGTCTTCCTCTGCGCGTATTACTTCCTGGCCGGCGTGGTCGCCACTTTTGCCGTGATCATGAACGTGCTGCTGGTGCTGGCGGTCATGGCGGCATTCGGCGCCACCTTCACCCTCCCCAGCATCGCCGGCATTATTCTCAGCGTGGGCACGGCGGTCGACGCCAACGTGCTGATCTTCGAGCGCCTGCGCGAAGAGCAACATCGCGGGCTTTCCCTGCGGCTGGCCCTTCGCAATGCCTATGGAAAAGCCTTCAGCGCCATTCTCGACTCCAACATGACCACCTTTATCACCTCGCTCTTTTTGATCTTCTTCGGATCGGAAGAGGTGAAAGGATTCGGCTATACGCTCATCATCGGCATCGTCGCCAGCTTGTTCACGGCACTGTTCGTGACGCGAACAATCTTCAACGTGCTGATCGAACATTTCGGCGTGACGCACCTGCGCAGCATTCCGCTGGTGTTTCCCAAGCTCGACAAGGCCCTGCGCCCCAATTGGGACTGGATGGGCAAGGCGTGGATCTTCATCGCCTTCAGCGCCATCGGCATCACGGTCGGATTGACCCTGTTCTTCATCCAGGTAAAAGCCGGACACATGATGGGCATCGAGTTCGCGTCGGGAACCTCGGTGCAATTTGAGCTGGCGCAGCCGATGAAGCAGGCGGACCTGCGCGAGCTGATCGAGAAGAGAATCAGCGAGAAAAAGGCTGATGCGGCGGAATTGCCGGCGTTTTCCGTCGTTACCGTGGGCAATGATGCCAAAACCTACGAATTCACCACGCTGAACTCCGATGCCGTCCATGTGAGGTCGGCACTGTTGCACGCTCTGGTGGACGACAAGGGAAAGACGTTGCTGAAGATAGACGTGCCGAGCAAGTTTGAGGGAATCGGCAAGCCGCTGGCAACGTTAATCAACAAGAATGTGATACCGCTGGAAGACAAGCAGACGCCGGCGGCGTCGAAGTGGCCGCAGGGATTCCGGCCGGAGGATGTGAAGGATTACGAGCCGGGCGTAGCGGTGGTGCTCGACCATCTCGACCCGCCGCTGACACCCGCGCAAATCATCGACCGCATTCGCCAGCAGCAATTGCAGCTTCCCACCGGGAGCGTGGAGGCAAGCCTGGACATTGCAGTTGAATCGCCGTTGCACAATGCCGAGGCGGCGACCAGCACCGCGGTCGTGCTTTGCCGCGGGGAATCACTTCCCTATTCGAAGGACCCGGCCAAATGGCAGGAAGCGCTTGCCGCGCCGCTGTGGCAGCTCGTCAACGAATCGATCAACCGCGAGGCACAGCTACAGCAGGTGAAAACCTTCGACAAGCAGGTGGCCGGTGAAGCAGCGCGCGATGCGTTGCTTGCCCTGGTCTTCTCTATTTTGGTGATCATGGCGTACATCTGGTTCCGGTTCGGCAACCTCAAGTATGGCACGGCCACCATGGCCGCCCTTGTGCATGACGTGTTCTTCACCGTGGCGGCATTGGGATTTGCACATTATTTGTTCGATGTGCCGGTGATCGGCAAGGTGTTGCAATTGGAGCAATTCCGCATCGACCTGACGGTGGTGGCGGGCATCCTGACGATCATGGGTTATTCGATGATCGACACCATCGTGGTGTTCGACCGAATTCGCGAAAACCGCGGCAAGTTTGGCACCGTCAGCCGCAAGGTGATCAACGATGCCATCAACCAGACACTTTCCAGAACCTTGCTGACGGCGGGAACGAACGTGGTGACGGTGGCGATCATGTATTTCCTCGGCGGCCCGGGAATTCATGGCTTTACTTTCGTGCTGCTGTTTGGCATATTGGTTGGCACCTATTCTTCGGTGGCGATTGCAGCACCGATTTTACTGCTGGGCAAGCAGGAAGAGGTGCCCAGTCACGCACGCGGGCAGGTAAAGACGGCCGGGGCATAATCGGAAATTTGCGGGAGGGTTGTCTTAATCGGGCAACCCTTCCTTTGAAAGAAGCTTATTTGAATTTCGCCAGGGTCGCTTCGGCGACCTTAGGACGTGAATCGAGAACGACCTGATCCGGGGCGGCTACAGCACGAAGCGTAGCCCATTTCGAGAAGGATGCTTTATGCGCAAGGACGTGCGAACGGGAGCGGCAATTGGCGGGATTTTAATCGCCGTGGTCGTGGTGTACGCCATCGTCGCCTCCAGAGGTCATACCGATAAGAAAAAACAGCAGGCCGTCGTCGATCCGGGAAAATCTGCCGCCACGGACAACAGCGGCACGCCCGAGCACCTCGCCGACGTGGACACCCACGAGAAACATATTGATCTGACCGCCCAACTGACCCAACCGCCAGTCGCCGACGGGACTGCTGTGCCGGCGGGTGCATCCATTCCCGCTCATTCCGATGTAACGGCCCCCCCGCCGTCTGCTGATACCGATGCGGCCGCCGTCGAACATCACAATAAACTGTTGGCGGCGATGAACCGCGAAGTTCCCAGCCAGCCGGTGCCAGAGCGCGTCGTCGTGGACATTCCCGGGGGCGGCGACGCGGCAGGAAACGGCGTCATCACTGCCCCCGATCATCAGCCAGGCGATGCCGCCAATCCCACGACCGGCGGACCCATCACCGACGGAGCCGCGACCGGCGGCGACCCGCACGCCAGCACCCATCAACCCGCCGGCGATGGACGCCCCGCGGCCCCCGCCGCCTCCAAGACCCATAGCATTGAATCAGGGGAAACCTTCTCCTCGATCGCCCGCGCGGTCTATGGCGACGCCAAATACTACAAGGAAATCATCAAGGCCAACCCTACCGTCGATCCCACGCACCTCAAGCCCGGCATGGTGATCGTGCTTCCGGAAAAGCCGCAAGCGCAACCCAGGCATGACGCCGCCCCCGCGGCAAGAACCCCGGGTACCGAAATCGCCGATCCACCCCTTCCCGGCACCCGCGCCACGGAGCCGCGCGCCCATGCTGCTGCCGCCCCCGCATCAATCGATCCTAAAACCCAGTATCGCGTGCAAAGCAGCGACAGCCTCTACAAGATTTCAATAAAGCTTTATCATTCCCCAAACCAGGTTGATGCCATTTACCAGTTGAACAAAGACCAGATCGGCACCGACCCCGCAAAGCTGAAATTGAACATGGTCCTGAAACTTCCCGCGCCCCCCGCGCATGCCGCCGGTCAGTAAGGGTGCGGTTCATCGGGGCTGCGCCCACAAAGCAACGTAGGGCGGGCACTGCCCGCCGTGATGTCCTTTCGCGAATTACGCATTTTGGAATAAACGAATCCTTAAAACCCGCTTACTACGGGACCACCCTTCGTGCGCGGCGCATTCCTACCTCCACGACCCTGAAATGGAGCCCGCCGTAATGTCCTTTCGCGAGTTACACATTTGAAGTAAGTGGATCCCCCAAATCCGCTTTCTCCGGGAGTACCCTCCGTGCGCGGCTCATTCCTACCTCCACGACCCTGAAACGCAGATGTGACAGCAACGCAGGGCGGGCATTGCCAGCCGCAATCCCTACCATAACCAATTCCAATAAAACAGGACGGCGGCTTCCCCCTGAAGCCGCCATCCATTGTACTTCAGAACCGGCGTCATCGAGCATCGGTCTCAAGGGTCGATCATTCTCACGCTGCGGCAAACAGGGTTTGCTCGTCGACTCCTGTTTCCACCGTCGCACTGCGCCAGCGAAGACTGGCCCACTGATAAAGTGCCTGCAACTCTTGGGAAAGCAGAGAGCCGCCATGGGCGAACCACCCCAAGGCTTCGCTGAATCGCACCGCCTCCCGGAAGCGGGCGTTATCGCCAAGCTGATAGAGAATGAAGAGCGTGGCAGCCGGGTCGGCGGGCATTCGGCGCATCGGGCCGCTGGCCCAGATGCCTTCGTCCTTTTGCATGACGCCCAGAAACGCCAGCCCCGCTTCGATTGCATCGCCCTGTCCGCGGCCAAGCAACAGTGCCCGGAGACATAAGGCCGTGGTGGCCGGGTCGCCCCACCCGCCATCGCGCTCCTGCGCGCGAAGCAGAACCCGAAGCAGGGTGTCATAGAGCGGCAGATGCGCCTGCGCGAGCTCGTCCATGCGAATCATGGCCAAGGCCGCGACAAAGCACGGCCTCTCGACGCCATCGATTGCGAAGGACGCCTCCTGGCGGGTGTCTAGAAGCTCGTGTGAAAGCTTTGCGTATACCTTGGCGTTCCAGAGCCGCTCGATATGTCGAATCGTAATCATGGGAAGTTCTGCCTTTCGCCGACAGCAAGTTGGTATTTGTTAGGTAGTATTATTCCCTAACATCGGCAAAACTTCAAGAGGAAAATTCGCGGAATTTTCTCAGACGCTGAGATTCGCACCTGCTGCGGTGAAATGTCCTCGAAATCGGCTTTGGGAGGCGGTATCGTTCGTGCAAGCCACCGCTTCGATTCACGGTTGCCGGGGATCGGCGGGGGGCGTTTCGTTCTTGGGGGGGTTATTGAGTACGACCGGAAAACCGCGCGCCGACCGGCCTGGGGGACGAAGCCGGAATAGTAAAATCGTCAATCCTGCCACCACCACCGCGGGTAGGAACAGGAAAAGTATAAAGAACTCGCTGAACATCAATACCGCTTAATACGCGTTGGACGCGGTGTCGTTCTGAAGGCCCATCGCAAGGGGAAATCCGCCTGCTTTTCTGCTACGATTGAAGCTCTATGGCATCGTTGATGTATCGCACCGCCGGTGAATCGCATGGCAAAGCGCTGATCGCGCTGGTTGAAGGTCTTCCCGCAGGGGTGGTAATCGATCAGGCGATGATTGACGGCGAACTTCGCCGCCGACAGGGTGGCTATGGCCGCGGCGGGCGGCAAAAAATCGAAACCGACCATGTCGAATTTCTGACCGGCGTTCGCATGGGCCGCACCATTGCCTCGCCGGTGACGATGCTCATCCCGAATAAAGACTCGCGGCTGGATGATCTGTCCAAGACCCCGCCGCTGCATCGCCCGCGCCCCGGCCATGCCGACCTGGCCGGCAGCGTGAAATGGCTGACGATCGATTGCCGCGAGACGCTCGAGCGCGCCAGCGCCCGAGAGACTGCCGCCCGTGTTGCCGCCGGGGCGTTGTCTCGATGCCTGCTTCGGCAATTTGGCATCGAGGTGTTCGGATTCGTGCGGACGGTGGGCGAAGCGACGGCGGCGGTTGATGTCACGCCGGACAATTGGCGCGATCTGCTCAAGGCGCGCGAGGAATCGGATGTCTATTGCCCCGATCCGGTTGCCAGCCAGCAGATGCGCGATTTTATCAACCAGCAGAAGATGGCCCACGACACCGCCGGTGGAATCGTCGAGGCCCACATTTTCGGCTGCCCGGTTGGCTTGGGCTCATGCATGACATGGGATGGCCGCCTCGACAGCCGAATCGCGGCGGCGGTGGTGGGAATTCAGGCTTTCAAAGGGGTTGAGATCGGCTTGGGGTTTGAAACCGCGCGGCGGCCGGGCTCAAAGGTTCACGATGAGATTTTCTACGATGAAACCGGCCGCCAAACGCCCGCCCTGGGCTTTCGTCGCGGCAGCAATAATGCCGGCGGCCTGGAAGGCGGGATGACCAACGGCATGCCGGTCGTCGTGCGCGGGGCGATGAAGCCGATCAGCACGCTGGGCAAGCCGTTGCGCAGCATCGACCTGAGCACCAGACAGCCGAGCGACGCCGGATGGGAGCGCTCCGACATATCGGCCATCAGCGCGGCGTCTGTCGTGATGGAAAACGTGATCGCCTTCGAGATTGCCCGGGCATTCCTGGAAAAATTCGGGGGGGATTCGGTAACCGAGATTACCGCCAACTATCAGAATTTCCTGGAGTCCGCCCGGCGGTTGCCACTCTAGTTTGCGGGGCACGATCCTGCGTTTAGCAGATTGATTCAATGGAGGATGGTAAATCTGACGGCTTTGTCGCGACAACCCCGCCTACCTGTCGCCGACCCTTCAATGCCGATGCCCCGCAACGGCCTGATTCCCATCATTTCGGGGTATTTGGAAGGATAATGCCGCTGGCACAACCTTTGTTTTACCAAATTTGTCTGCTTAAACGAGAGTCAGTTAAATAAGAGTTTAAAAGCTCTTGCGAAAATTGGCTCTCTTTAAATTAGCCCGCATATTCCGACCCACCCACACCCTTGAACCCCCGGGTCGGAACCCCATAGCCCGCAGCCGGCATCATCCCGATGCCGGCTGTTTTTTTTGCGCCATGTGGCACGCGCGGCCCGCCCGTGTCTTTCAAGGATATCTCGCGATTTCTTGTTTTTTGAACAAGATTTCCGGAGGCGGGACCAATTTCCCGTATCACGGGCGTCTCGCCCGTGTCCTCTTTGAATTAGAACACGGGCGAGACGCCGGCGAGACGCCCGTGATACGGGAGGGTCAGGACGCACCTGTTTTCTTATCCCATGGTTCGTCGCCCGATGACATTTGCCCGTAGGAGTGATAGAGTCTTTTCGCGCACTCCTCTTAAGCCATCGGGATTGTTATGGCACTCATTCGTCTCATCGCATTGGCGTCAGCCCCCGTACTTCTCCTGGCCTCTCTCGCGAGGGCACAGGCGGTCGAACACAAAGGGTTCTTCGAGCCGCAGCGCAAACAGTATCTTGATGGCGTTGCCCAATACCCGCTTCTCAAGCAACACAAAATCGACGAGGTCTTTCGCATCCATGTCGAAGGCGGCGGCCTGGCCCTGGAAACCCAACTCGACGGCGACCACGAATACACCCAGCACCGCGCCGAGTTCGAAGGCATGTCCGAGCCGGCGGTCATCGTCTGCTATTTCGTCTCGCAGGACCTTGGACAGATCCAGTTTGAGCTCAACGTCGACGATTATTCCGACCCGCTGTCTTTCGGCAGGCTGCATTTTCTGGCCCGGCCGGTGATGAAGGACAAGCCCGACGCCGAGACGCAAAATATCGACATCGAAAAGATCTGGCAGACGCCCAACGGCTTTCGCCGGGTCTTCTTCAACCAGACCGCCGACTCCTGCCGGCTGGTTATCTTCGCCAACGACGGCGGGGCCAACGGCTTCCTGAACACCAACCTTGGCGAGAAGGATTTCGCCACGCTTCGGCGAAATCATCCCGCGGAAACCGAGAAATGGCTCCGCCCCATTCTGCGCGAGTTGCACCAGGAGTCGGCTTTCGCCGCCGATCCTTCCGCCGCCTGGCAGGTATTGGCGGCTGATTGGCCTGCTGATGAAAAAATGCAGTCGGCAATAGCCGACAAGATCAAGGCATTGGACAGCGACGATTTCCGCGTGCGCTGGGCCGCCTCCGACGCCCTGCAAAAACTCGGCCGCGACGGCGCACTGGCGATGCTGAAGATGGACCGCTCCAAGCTGACCCTCGAACAAAACCTTAGGCTGGATGAGGTCGTCTCGCGCTTCAAACCCCTCTCCGACGCCGAGGCCAAACGCCTCGGCAGCGACGCCAGCTTCCTGCTGGATTGCCTGTATGGCGACGACCCCATCGCCCGCAAACTGGCCCTGACCCGCCTGACGGCCATCGCCGGCAAACCAATCGACTTCGATCTCAATTCCCCCGAGCCGGCGCGCACCATCGCGGTGAACGCGCTACGCGCGAAATTTTTCGCGAAGTCCGCGCCGCCAGCAGCAGTGGCGAAACACGAATAGCCGGGGTTCCGGTCACAGACCACGTCCCGCTTTGCAATGCCCGTGCGGGAGAGCGTGTATTCCAGACGCCGGATCTGAGGTACTCCGAAGACCCGGATCGAACGCGCGAAAATCCGGGTCGTCGGAGTACCTCACAGTCAGACCCGGCGTTGGTGGAAAAAGCCGGGCGGATCAAACAGGGACAGGCGGATCAAACAGGGACAACCGCCG
>DASRRM010000407.1:0-4135 GCA_035695715.1 Tepidisphaeraceae bacterium | reverse complement strand
CAAGGGATACGACCCGTTTGTTTTATCGGCCGATCCATCCCAGAAGAACTTCCGCGTTCCGGATCTGCTGCCGCCGGGATATCTGGCCGGGGCGCGGGTGGATCGCCGCCGGAAAATGCGCGAGGCGGTCGACGGCGCGGTCAAGGATTTCGAAGCCAGCGAAAATGCCAAACTGATGGACCGCGATTTCGACACGGCCTTCCAATTGATGACCAGCACCAAGGCCCGCGCAGCCTTCGACCTGGCCAAAGAGCCGGACAAGGTGCGCCAGCGCTATGGGATGAACCGCTTCGGGCAATGTTGTCTTCTGGCACGGCGGCTGATCGAAGCCGACGTGCGCTTTGTCACCATCAACACGTTTCTGACGGTGTTTAATGAGATTACCTGGGACATTCACGGCTCAACGCCTTTCACATCCATCGCCGGAATGAAGGACATCGTCGCGCCGATGTATGACCAGGGATACAGCGCCCTGATCGAAGACCTGCACGATCGGCGGATGCTCGATAACACCCTGGTTTGCTGCCTGCAGGAATTTGGCCGCACCCCGCGAATTAATCCGGCCGGCGGCCGCGATCACTGGCCGCAATGCTGGACGAGCTATTTCGCTGGCGGCGGCGTGAAGGGCGGCCGGGTAATAGGCCGCAGCGACGACATCGGCGCTTACCCCGCCGAGCGCCCGGTGGTTCCGGCCGAGGTTGTGGCCACCATTTTTCACAGCCTGGGCGTCGATCTGGAAACGACGCTGCCCGGACCGCAGGGAAGGCCGTTTGCGGTGGTCGATTCGGGAGTGAAGGCGATCAAGGAATTGTTCTGATCAAAGGAATGGAGGATTCAGAGAATCCAAAACGCTTGCGCTGAAGGAAACGCCGGTTCTGAGGTACTCCGAAGAGCCGGGTCGGGTGCGGTCGCAACGGAAGAACCCGGCTCTTCGGAGTACCTCAGAACCGGCGTCGGTTTAGAATTAACGTCATCGCAATGCGTTGACTTTCGAAGTTCCCAATGCGGTTGAACCGCAAAGGCGCAAAGAGCGCAAAGAGAACGCAAAGTTCGATTTTCCAATCGATGCTGTTCCCTTCTTCGTTTTTCTTCTTTGCGTCCGCTTTGCGCTCTTTGCGCCTTTGCGGTTTGAGAATTCGTCGCGCCGCGCGAAGATTACGCGCAACAGTAATACAGATCGCTGAAAAATGAACAGGTTCGCCTTTTCCATCCTGATCGCGATTACCCTGACGGGCAGTTCCCTCAGCGCCTCCGATTCCCTCGCGCTGCTTCCCGGGAAGTTCACGCTGTCCGGCCCGGTGGCGCGGCAGATCGTGGTCGCCGAGAAGATGCACGATGGCGCTGACATCGGCGTCGCCAGTGAGGTCATGCTCGCTTCCAGCGACGAGAAAGTTGTGAAAATCGAGGGGGGCGTTGCCGTTCCTGTGGGAAATGGGAGTGCGAAAATCAGTGCGGCATGGAACGGACAATCAGCCTCTGCCGATGTCACCGTAAATGCCATGGATCGTCCCTGGACGCCGAGCTTTCGCAACGATGTTCAGCCGATTCTGATGGCGGCAGGTTGCAGCAGCGGGGCATGCCATGGTGCGGCGGCGGGAAAGAATGGCTTTCGCCTCTCGCTCCGCGGCTACGACGATGAAGGCGATTGGCGCTCGCTGACCCGTAGCGCCATGGGACGTCGAATAAATTACGCCCAGCCGCAACGAAGCCTGATGCTGCTGAAGCCGACGCAGACGGTGCCGCATAAGGGGGGCGAGCGTTTCAAGGTCGGTTCCATCGAATACCGCATGCTGGCCGAGTGGATCGCCGCCTCCGCGCCAGGGCCGGCGGCCGACGATCCGCGCATCGCGTCGATTGAAGTTCTGCCACCGGCGGCCACGCTGAAACCGGGCGATACGCAACAACTGATCGTGCTGGCGCATTTCAGCGATGGGCAGGTTCGCGATGTGACGCGCTGGGCCAAATACACCGCCGCCGACACATCTGTTGCAACCATTGATGATGCAGGGAAAGTGAAAGTGGCGGGGCGCGGGCAGGCGGCGATCGTGGCATGGTATCTCAGCCGGCTGGTGACGGCGTCGATTTCCGTTCCTTACGACAACCAGCTTGCCGCGGAGGTATTTTCCAGCCAAAAGCCGCGGAATTTTATTGATGCCGACGTGCTGGAAAAGTTGAAATCGCTGAACCTTCCGCCATCCATGGAATGCTCCGATGGCGAATTCCTGCGGCGGGCGTTCGTCGACACCATCGGCGTTCTGCCCACCGCCGACGAAGCGCGGAAATTTCTCGCCGACAATTCGCCCGACAATCGCGACCGGCTGATCGAATCTCTGCTTAACCGGCCGGAATTCGTCGACTATTGGGCCTATCGCTGGTCGGACCTGCTGCTGGTCAACAGCAAGGATTTGGGGGTCAGCGACGCCAAGGCTTATTACGCCTGGATCCGGCGGCAGGTGGCCGACAACACCCCTTGGGATGAATTTGCCCGCAAGGTTGTGACCGCGACTGGAAGCACGCTCGACAACGGCGCGGCCAATTTTTACCGCCTGCACGATGACCCGACCAAGGCCGCCGAGACGGTCAGCCAGGCGTTTCTCGGCATGTCGGTGAACTGCGCCAAGTGCCACAATCACCCGCTGGAAAAGTGGACGAACGACCAGTATTACGCATTTGCGAATTTGTTTTCGCGCGTTCGGGTGAAGAATGGGCCGGGGGCGGGCAATTTTATCGTCTTCAGCGCCGATTCCGGCGAATTGATTCAGCCGCTGAGGGGGAAACCGCAGCCGCCCACGCCGCTGGACGGGCAGGCGGTTTCGTTTGACGACCCAGGCGACCGGCGCATTCACGCCGCCGACTGGCTTGTTTCGCGTGAAAATCCCTATTTCACGCGGGCGATCGTCAATCGCATCTGGGCGAATTTCATGGGCGTTGGCCTGGTCGAAGCGGTCGACGACATGCGCAAGACCAATCCCGCCAGCAACGAGCAGTTGCTTAACCACCTGTCCCAATATCTCGCCGACCAGAAATACGACCTCAAGTCGCTGATGCGGCTGATTCTGCGATCGCAAACCTACCAGCGGCAAAGCGCGCCCGTCCCCGGCAATGCCGCCGACCGCCGATTTTACAGCCATTATTATCCCCGGCGCTTGATGGCCGAGGTGGCGCTGGATGCGTCGAGCCAGGTGAGCGGCGTCGCCACTGCATTTGACAAAAGCCCCATCGGCACGCGGGCGCTCGAACTGCCCGACGTGAGCGTGAATTCATATTTCCTGAAGGTCTTCGGCCGCCCCGATCGCCTGGCGACCTGCGCCTGCGAGCGCAGCGAGCAGCCCACGGTCGCCCAGAGCCTGCACATTGCCAACGGCGACACGATCAACCAGAAGTTGCAATCGAAGGATTCGATTGTCGCCCGCCTGGTCGCGGAAAAAGCGCCGGACGAAAAGGTGATCGAGGAATTATATTTGAGCGCGTTTTCCCGGTTTCCCACCGATGCCGAGAGGGCGCGGATCGTCGCCGCGATGCACGAGCAGAAGGACGCCGACCGGCGCGAGGTGATCGAGGATTTGTATTGGGGCGTGTTAAGCAGCAATCAGTTTTTGTTCAATCATTAGGCGGGCAACCGGCGCATCCGCGCTCCCGTATCACGGGCCGTCCCGGCCGTGTCTGCCCTTTCCCCGTAACACACGCCCCGTAATGCGGAGACGAATGAGCCAGTGCAGCGGCGAAGGAACTAAATGACCTTGCGCGATTCGGCGCCTCGAATCTTTGTAGCGGACCGTGTTTTTCCATCTCAAACGTAATGGTCCGCGGTGCGGACCCTACACCAATCGCGCAAGGTCATTTATAGCGTTTCTCAGGTTAGTGGCGCGTTCGCGCGACCGTCATCCTACTGAGACTATCCGAAGGAAGGTGTATGGCGTTGCGCACCGTGCGCACGCGCAGCGATTGAATTCTCTGAAGTATGCACATCTTCTGCAAGGAAGTTACGGGCCGTAGGGGCGCACGCAGTCGTCTAAGCGACCAGCGAGTCTTGTCGGCCTTGTGCATGGTTCAGAGAATTCAATCGCGCCGCAACCGGCCTGACTTGGAGGCTTTATATGCACAAGCACTCGCGAGGCGGCGGTGTGCCCGAACA
>DASRRM010000406.1:0-25257 GCA_035695715.1 Tepidisphaeraceae bacterium | reverse complement strand
TCTGCTCGACCGACGGGCGGGCGAAGGTCATCTTCTGAACCTTGTACGTCTCCCCAAGGTCCAGTTCCTCCTTGTCGTGAATCTCCTCGACCGGCCAGGGCGCCACCGTCTCATAGTTCAAATGCCATTCCGCCAGCTTCCGCCCGGCATCGCTGAACGCCTTGAAATCCCTGGAGTGCTTCGTCAGCGGGATGCGCGGCAGCATCTTCTTCAAATCCGCCGCGAATCGCGTGCGATATTCCGGACTGTGCAGGATACCGTACACGTAATAGAAAATGTCTTCCTTGGTCACTTCGGGACCGTACGCATCGCGGAATGTTTTGAGAATCGCATCCGTGATCGCGTCGCGACGGCGGTAGCCGTCGATGATCTCGGCTCCGCCGTAATCCAATTCGCCGACACCGTCTGCCGGTTCGTAAAGATGGAGCGGGAAGCACTGGGCACCGGCAGCCATAAGATTGTAGTCTGCTATCGAATTCGAAATCCAAGCCGAGAACTCTGTCGATCCGCCATTCCCCGGGACGATAATTACCGAGTTCGCGGTAGTTGCTCGTGGAAACAGGCGGGGCATCTGATAGATCATCTCGTTAACGCTGCGATCAAAATAAAATGCTTGCTTGCAAAAGGCGCGATAGTGGGAAGACCGGATACGCGAGGGGTCAAAGTCGAGGCGGCGCTGCTTGCCAATAGACGCTTTTAAAGCCCGCGACCAAGATATTTTTTTAGGGTCGGCATCAATGTTCTCCTCAATAAATGCAGTAATCTCCTGCTTGCCTCCTGGTATCGCGAGCGCTCCTAGCGCGGATAACTGTTCGTTGTAAAACGCGACCATTGCGCGCATGTTCGCGCGCGCCCGGCTCTCCGAAAAGCTATAGCACCACTTGTCTCGACTGGTCATGATCCCCTGTGAATAGTTGGAAAAGACCGCGATGGTCGGGTCCTCGCTATTCTTGCTCCCTAAAGGAATGTAGCTATTAAACGCGGGGTCACGTTGGTTAATCCAATCATGTTCTACGTTCGGGTGCAGTGTTTCCCACTTATCGGCGGAAGCGATACCAGTGATGCTCGCGAGGCCCTTAATAATCGTGAGCTTCTCTTCTCGGCTGAGATAATCTCCAATATCGTGATAGTGGAGTGTTGCGGGGGCCTTCTTCGCGGGGTTTTTCACTAGCAACGTAATCGCGATAGGGGCGCGGCTCCCGGAACCGAAGATCTTGCCGCCCTCTTGCCGCGACGTCTCGCCGCTAGTACGTTGATTTCCGCGCAGGTTAAAGACATAAACGCCCGTGAACTCGTCTATCAGCGAGGCTCTGAATCCGTCCATAGCGTTCGCATCGATATAAGAGCCATTTGTTACGAGGCCGATGACGCCGCAGCCCTCAACCCGGTCAGTCGCCCACCTGATAGCGCGGATGTACGAGTCAAACATGCTGCTCTTTAGCACAGCATTTGACTTCGATGTGTAGGTGTCGCTAATACGCCTGTCGATTGCGGGATAGGTCAGGTTTTTATTAGCGTCATTCTCACTTTCCTGCTTCGCCGAATACGGCGGATTCGCAATCACCACCCTGATCGGGCTGGCCTTCTGTCGTTTGACCCGTGCCGAATTTTCAGGAAATGTCCCTTCAATCTGTTGCTGGCCCGCTTCGTAGAGCTGAAACGTGTCGGTCAGGCAGATGCCGTCGAACGGCATATATTCCGCCTTCCCGTTGTCCTTGCGTAACCCGTGGAAGGTTTCCTCGATATTGATGGCGGCGATGTAATAGGCGAGCAGCACGATCTCATTCGCATGCATCTCGTGCTGATATTTATGCAGCAGCTTTTCCGGCGGGATCAGGCCCGATTGCAGCAGGCGGACGAGGAAGGTGCCGGTGCCGGTGAAGGGGTCGATGATGTGAACGTCCTTTTCGTCGAGGGAGCTTTTGAATTCGTCGCGAAGCACATCCTCGACGCTATGGATGATGAAGTCGACCACCTCGACCGGCGTGTAGACGATGCCCAGGCGCTCGGCCATGCGCGGGAATGCCGTGCGGAAGAATTCATCGTACAACTCGATGACGACCTTCTGGCGGCCTTCGGCATTGTCAATGCCTTTGGCCCGATCGCGAACGCTGGCATAAAACTTTTCCAGCGTCGCCGTTTCCTTTTCCAGCGACTGCTCGTGCAGGATGTCCAGCATCTTCTGCATCGACTGGCTGACCGGGTTCTTCTCCGTGAAGACGTAGTTGGCGAACAGGGCATCGAAAACCGGCTTGGTGATCAGATGCTGGGCGAGCATTTCGATCGCGTCTTCGCGGGAGACGGCGGGATTGAGGTTCTGTTGCAGCCCCGCCAGGAATTCCGCGAACGCCTTGGCGTGTTTCGATTTCGGATCGTCGAGCAGCGCCTTGATGCGCGTCACCTGTTTTTCGGCGATGGCGGCGATATCCCGCGCCCAGGTTTCCCAATAAGCACGGTCGCCGACCTTCAGAACCATCTTGGCGTAGATGGCATCCTTCCATTCCTCAAGCTGCGGAAAGGCGAAGACGCCCTGCACTTCGCGGACCTTGGGTTTGGAGTCGCCGGAGGACTGTTTGTTGCCGCCCGCGCCGTCACCCTCGCCGCCGCCGCTCACGCCGATGACCTGGATGTTGTTCGGGCGATTGTGGTTGAGTTCGAGTTGGTTAATCGTGGCGTTGAAGCGGTCATCGTGGGCGCGCAGGGCTTGCAGCACCTGCCAGACGACTTTGTATTTATCGTTGTTCCTGAGCGCGACTTCAGGGGTGACGTCGGCGGGGATGCCGACGGGGAGGATGATGTAGCCGTAACGCTTTCCTTCGGCGCGGCGCATGACGCGACCGACGGACTGCACGACGTCGATAACGGAATTACGGGGATTCAGGAAGATCACCGCGTCCAGGGCTGGAACGTCGACGCCCTCGGACAGGCATCGCGCGTTGGACAGGATGCGGCAGGTATTGGCGGGACTTTCGGCCTTGAGCCAGTCCAGCAGCGCGCCGCGACGAAGCGCATCGAACGTGCCGTCGACGTGGTCGCACTGCAATTCGAGCATGGCGGCGTCGGGGTGATCCTCCTTGTACGCCGCGACGATTTGCGCGGACTTTTCGACGAACGCCTTGCTGTCCTTGATGGAGCGGGAGAAGGCCACGGCTCGGCGCATGGGCTGGACGTCGCCTTGCAGATCGACGGAATCGCCGGAGCCATCGGTGGCGGCAGTGGATTTTTCGAATCGTTTGGCCAGGCCGTTCCAGCACCCGGTGATCTTCACCAGGTCATCGAGATTCAATTCTGTGTTCTTGTCGGCGATTTGCTTCTGGAAGGCCTTGCTGACGTATTTCTCGTCGACCGCCAAGACCAGCACCTTGTAATCGGCCAGCAGACTCTTGCCGACGGCTTCGCCGAAACCGAGGCGATGAAGCTCTTCGCCAAAGAGGGCGGGATTGTCCATTGACGCGAGTTCGGCGGTGACCTCCTTTGCTTTGGTTTTGGCGTCGTCGCCGTAGATACGCGGCGTGGCGGTCATGTAGAGGCGCTTTTTGCCCCGGATGAATTGTGCATCGTGGACCTTGACGAAGCTGCTTTCGTCTTCGCCGGAAAGCGTGACGCCGGTGGTGCGGTGGGCTTCATCGCAGATGATGAGATCGAATTCGGGCAATCCGGCTTTTTGGGCCTTGGAGACCGCTTCAAGCGATTGATAGGTCGAGAAGACCACCGTCATTTGGGCGGGCGAATTCTGTTTTTTTGCGCTGTCGCGAAGGGCAGAGTATTGCGAGACGAGCTCCTTCGCATTTGTAGTCGCGGGAAACGCCAGATCGTGGAGGGTGATTTCCGCGGAGTCGTCATCGGCTTTTTTCCGCGACTTGCCGATGTTCGCATCGGAGCAGACCGCCAGGCAGTAAAGCGGATTTCCCGATTCAGCGGTCCATTCCCGCAGGCTCTGCGAGAGCAGAGAAAGCGAAGGAACGAGAAAGAGCACGTGGCCCGTGGCCGCCATCGCTTCGGCGATGCGGAGAGCCGTGAACGTCTTGCCAGTGCCGCAGGCCATGATCAGCTTCCCCCGGTCGGCCGTGGCGAGTTTGGTTGTGACATCCTGAAGCGCGAGCCGTTGGTGCTGGCGGAGCGTTTTCTTTTTCTTCAGGGCCAGATTCTGCGGGCGCTTGGTGTCGAACTTCGACCAATCGACCGGGCTGGCTTCCAGGTCGTGGATGCTCAGGCGGGTGACGGGCTTGGATTGGTTCAGGGCGTCGTCGGCGTTCTTTCCCCAGTTGTCGGTGGTGCTGACGACCATGCCGGTGGAGAAGGCCGGCTTGCCCAGCGCCGTAAAGAAGGAGTCCAGATCCTGCTTGGAAACCGTGTGCTCGGGCAGGTAGAACTTGCACTGGATGCCGCAATACGCGCCAGTGGCGCGCTCCTGCGCAACAAGATCGACGCCGACATCGCCGACGCGGCCTTTTTCCGGCCAGTCGTTCCACATCCACACCTTTGAAAAGCGGTCGGCGTAGAGAGGATCGAGCTCGAAGTACCGGAGCATGAGGCGCTCGAAGCGATCGCCAAGATCGCGATTGGAGCGTGCGTCGGCGCGAAATTGATCCAGGATTGTGTTGAGGGTTGTATGCATATCCGACAATCCTTAATGATACGCAGTCAAAATAAGAGGGCAGCGCGTTTGTAGTCCGGAATTGCCGTGGATATGCGGTGTGCCCCGCCATTTAAAAATTTCCATGCCGAGCATCCGTTCTCAGGCTCCATCGACGAGAATCGTAGCACGGCGCGCCGGAAAAGCACGTGGGTTGACCTGGTCGTTGCCACATCCCCTATGGGCTTTATGGCCAAGCTTCAGCCGCCGCCCAACCCCTTCAAATGCTGCCTTGCCGCTTTGAAGTCTGGCTTTAGCTCCATTGCCTTGCGGAACATCCCCGCGGCGCCGGCTTTGTCGCCCAATGCGGCCATGGCGTTGCCTAGGCCGTCGTAGGCGTCGGCGAAGGTGGGATCGGCGGCGATGGCGCTCTCGAATTGCTCGCGGGCCTCGGCGGCTTGCCCGGTGCGCATGAGGAAGACGCCGTAGTTATTGGCCAGCACGGGGTCGGTGGGGTTGATGTCGGTGGCTTCCTGCATGAGCCGCAGGGCGTCGGGCATGTCGCCGGCCATGTAGGCAATTCCCGCCAGGGCCGAGCGGGCGTCGGTGGAATCGGGGTTGATTTCCAGGGCTTTGCGATATTGCGCCTCGGCCTGTGGCCCTTGGCCGGCCATGTTTAGCAGCCTGGCGTATTCCATGCGGGCCGGCTCAAGCCGCGGCTCAAGCGCGAGGGCCTGCTCATACTCGGCCATCGCCTCGGGCAGCTTTCCCTCGGCGGCGGAAAGTTTGGCCAGCTCGTGGATCGGACCGGCATCGTTGGGCTTGATCGTGGCAGCTGCGTCAAATTCACGCCGGGCCTCGGCAAGGCGCGGCGGCTGGGCCGTCTCAAAAAGCTGCCCCCGACTCAGGTGCGCCTCGGCTTGATTGGGATGAATCGCCAGCGAGCGGGCATACCAATCCATCGCGGCATCCCGATCGCCATGCAGCGATGCCTCAGCGCCCAGGTTGTCCATCGCCAGCCAGCAGGTTGGGTTCTTCGCCAGCGTGTCGCGCCAGAGCGTGGTGGCATTGGCGTATGGCCGGCATTGCAAATACGAAAGGACGCCCAGCACAACCAGCAACGCCATCGCCGCCGGGGCGATGGCGGGCTTGGGCAGGGGAATCTTCCGCAGCAGCTGCACCACCAAAATCAGAATTCCGATGCCGGCGAGATATTGAAAATGGTCGGCCACAAAGGAAAAACGCATGGGGTAGACGTTGACGAATCCCAGCGCCGGGAAAAGCGTGCCGACGAAGAACAACACCGCCGCCAGCGGGCCACGGCCCATGCGTTTGCGCAGGAACCAGAGTGCGGCGATCGCAATCACGGCGGCGGCGGGGAAAAGCCATTGCCAGGCCGAATGAACCTCGATGTTCCAGCGCGGGTAGATGAAAATCAGCGGATACGGGAAGAGCAGTTTGCCAGCATAAAACCAGACCGCCCGCCCGGCGATCAGGACGCGCTGGGCAAAGGAAAAGACGAACTCCGGCCCAACCGCGCCGACATTCCATTGCTCCATGCCGCTGGTTAGTTTCGCCGCCGCCAGGGCGATCGCGAAGAAGGGGAGCAGCAAGAGAATATCGCGCCGGCTGAGCCGAGCCTGCTTCCACCAGAGGATCAGCACCAGAGCGGCGGGGAAGGTACATGTCACCGTTTTGCTGAGGACGGCCAGGATGAAGAAGAGGAGGCAGAGGATATATCGAAGAACGTCGGTGGAGTATTTCGGATGATGCGCATCGTCCATCGGTGCATTTCCGTGGCGCGGCGAAGATGACGGGGCTTCGCCTCGACCGGGCTGGGACAGCCCGGCTCCGCCTGGGTTTTGGAGTGCACTGTGCGGTTGGGGCAACAATGCCCCGATGCGCCATGCGCGGATCGCCAGCAGCATTGCCAGCAGATAAAACAGTGCCGACAGCGTGTTTTTCCGCTCGGTGATCCATGCGACCGATTCCACATTCACCGGATGCACGGCGAAGATCGCCGCGATAAGCCAGGCCCCGCCGATCTGCAATCGGCTCAGCACGCGCCAAAGCAACAGTGCGCAGGCGATATGCAGCACGACGTTCACCGCGTGATACCCCGCGGGGTTCATCCCCCAAAGGCGGTATTCCAGCCAGAAGGTGGTATGCGTCAGGGGATAATACTGCGGGGTGGTTCCCAGCTTAAACCAGATCCATTTCAAGACGGTGAAAGTTCGCTGGAACGGAACTTGGGTCACGTGATCGGAATCGTCCCAGATATAGCCGGCATGAAAGGCGGGGATGTAGGCCGCGGCGGTTAAAAATACGATGATTAAAATGCCAGCCAGATAAAGCTGCCGGCGCGGGTTATCCATCGCAACGGCCTGGACCTGATCGCGCGGGGGATTCTTTGACGATCGGGCGGGGGATGGGCGCTTGCGGGTGGCCGACATGAGGTGGGATTATATGGTGCGGCCGTTGGCCGGGGGAAATGGGAGAGCGACGGCGTTTGCGCTGTTGTTAGACCACCTTCACGTTGACGGCAGATGCCTGACCATCATCCAGATTCTCCAGCCGCATAGTTGTGCGAATTCCCGTCATCCTGAGCCTGAGCTGAGGTACTCCGAAGGATCTTGCCCGCCTTCGCGCATCGGTTAGATCCGTCGGAGCACCTGGTAGGGCGGGCACTGCCCGCCAACACCGTGCTCGGCGGGCAGTGCCCGCCCTACGTGAATTCCATACGTACCGGGCGTGGCGCAGCCGCATGAGGACTCAGGATCACAATTGGCCGCTACATCAATATAAGGACCGCTCAAGATGAACACTTTCTGACCAAATGGTTTGAAAATGCCGGAATGCGATGTATGTCCAAGATGCGAATCCTGATTAATGAAATAATTGTGCCCGGTGAAGACCGCAGGCGTTCCCCAACTTGGCGCAATTCGGCTCCCGGCGGAAAAATTACCGGGCCGCGCCGCGAAAATTTACGCAGGCGACGCTACACTGTCGCCGTAATCGGCAGTCGGAGGCTGCCATCTCAAATGAGTTCCAATACATCATCCGAATTCAAAGCCCAATACGGCGAAGACCGAATCCTCGCACGCGAATTTGCCCAACGGACCGGCGGCTATTTCGTCGAGGTCGGCTCCTACAACGGCGAAAGCTATTCCAATACCTATTACCTGGAAAAATCCCTCGGCTGGACCGGCGTGCTCATCGAAGCCGACCCAAAGCTGCACGAGCAGGGGGCCAAAATCCGCCCCAAAAGCGTGAATGTGAATTGTGCCGCCGTTGCGCCCGGGTCGTCGGAAACGGTCACCTTCGAGATCGTCGAAGGGTGCAAATGGGTTTCATCGGTGTCGGTCAGCGACAACATGCTTAAGCGCATAGAAGACATCCCCATCAACATCCGCAAGGTGACGGTTCCGGCGCGCACGCTGGACACGATTTTGCAGGAAGCCGGTGCGCCACAGGGGATTGATTTCCTGTCGATCGACGTGGAAGGGCACGAATGGCCGGTCCTTCAGGGGTTTGACGCGGCGCGATGGAAGCCGAAGGTCATTATCCTCGAGCGCAACGATCATTTCCCCGATCGGCGGATCATGCAGTACATGCAGTCGCACGGCTACGGGTGGCGGCGGACAACCGGCTGCA
This sequence comes from Tepidisphaeraceae bacterium, assembly GCA_035695715.1. Taxonomy (GTDB): domain Bacteria; phylum Planctomycetota; class Phycisphaerae; order Tepidisphaerales; family Tepidisphaeraceae; genus RYN-428. The sequence continues at coordinate 17,027 of DASRRM010000406.1, read as the reverse complement.
ACGACTGGTTCTACGCCGGCGAGGCCGCGTCGGCGATGTATGGCGCAAGACTTTTCGGCCTGTTTCTTCTCCCGAAATATCTCACCTTCTGGCAGCCGGTGTTGAACGGCCCGGTAAAGCGGGCCATCAAGCAGGCGCTGCGAAAAACCGGCTTGCTGGAAGGCGTGCGCGCGATGGTGAAAGGCGACTCAAAGAAGCCCGCGAAGGTTGCCGTCACGGCACCGGCGAGCGCGCCGGCTCATCACGTTGATGTGGATGAAGATGATGAGTTGGCGATAACGTAATAGCCTGCAAGAATTCGGTCCGAAAGTTGTGCCCGAAAGGTGGAAGAACCCTCCACGCCGGGGCAAGCGGCGCGCACGATGATGGTTTGCAAGAGTGACGCTATTGCGGCGCCGCCCCGGATTTGCGGAGCGCTGCGCAAATCCGGGGCGGCGCGGCGGTAAAGTTTGTTTTCACGACGAAGCGTTATGCGCGCCGCTTGCCCCGGCGTGAAGGCACTTTCTGCAAAAAACGCTCTCTTTGTAGTAAATGACCTTGCGCCGTTCGGTACTTCAAATCTTCGTAGGGTCCGCACCGCGGACCGTGTTTCCCGGCGCACAACGTCATGGTCCGCGGTGCGGACCCTACACGAATCACGCGAAGAATTGTCAGCCCCGTACGGCCTGAAAAATTCCGCACGCGAAGCCCCCTTCACGGCCGTCGATTCTTCGCATCTTCACGTCAAAATACCGACAGGCACATCCTACGAGAACTGAATCCAGTCCAGATTCGCCACACCCGCATACGGGCCTTTGAAAACAAAGTAAACCGTTTGAATGCCGCTCAGCTTGCTGATGGCGGCGCTTTGGCTGGTGTATTTGTTCCAGGCGCCGGTGACAGCACAGTTGATGGTGCCGAGCAGGGTGCCGGTGGCGCTGCCGAGGTGAATCTCGATGGTGCCCTTGGGGTGGATGGCGGCGATTCCCGCAGTGATTTTGGTCACGCCGGTGCCGAAGTCGAGCTTGTAGCTCACATTGCTGTTGTTGTAGGCGTAGCCCACGCCGCCGAAGTTGTCGCCCTTGGTGTTGACGGTACTGTTGTAGTCGACGGCCATGAGCTTGACGGTGGCCTTGGGCGGCGTCGTTGTTCCACCTGTGCCGCCGGTTGTCCCACCCGTGCCGCCGGTTGTCCCACCCGTGCCGCCGGTTGTTCCACCTGTGGAGCCGCCGCTCGATCCACCACTGCTGCCGCCGGAGGGCGGCGTGACGGCGACCACGCCGCTGGCGCCCGATGAGAAGTCGCCGGCGCCCATGCCGGCGGGGGCGCTGCTGGCGAAGACGTTATTGTAAATTTTCGCGCCTGGGGTGGTGACGATCGCCTTGGCGAAGACGTTACCGTAGATCTGCACGCCATCCCAGTTGCCAAGCTGGTTGCTGTTGATGCTCAACCGCGTTGCGCCCATGGTGTTGTCGTAGATGTGGTTGTTGTTGCTGGTGAAATTCATTTTCAGGGCGTAGTCAACGTTCCACGTGATATTGTTGTGAACATTCCAGTTGCTGCTGTTGTTGTCGGTGAAGAGGGCGGTGCCGCCATAACCGGCGGTGTGAATGTTGTAGACCTGGTTGTAAGCAATGGTAGCGCCCTGGCCGTTGGTGTTGGCTGTATAGATGCCGCCGGCTTCGGTGGTTCGCAGGCCGATGTCGTGAATCGTGTTGTAGTCGATCATGACCTTGGGCACTTCGGCGAGAATGCCATGGCGGCCGGAGTTGTAGATCGTGTTGTGCGATGCCGTGACATTTGACCCGGCCAGCCACAGCGCGCCGGTGTTTTCGCCGGTATAGGCCGCATCGTGAATCACATCGTTGGTGACAATGCTTCCCGAGCCGGATACTTCCACCGCATCGGCAGAGCTGAACGCCACCGTGCTGTTTTCCAGCACGCTGTCAGCGCCCTTGAGGGTGATGCCCAGATTCGGCGAAACCCACCACCCATGCGGCACCACCAGTTGCTGCGACACGTACTGTGCCGTGATTCCGTTGATGACCACATTGCGCGATGCGCCGCTGGTGGTGATGGTGGCGGCGAAGATGTTCACGCCGTTGATCGTGATGTTATTGACGCTGTTCAGATTGAACGCGTACATGCGATCCTTGGCTTCGACGTCCTGACCATTGGGGCTGCCGCCGTTGGGCGCCCAGAGGTAAAGCTGTCCTGATCCCGGATCGCGATACCATTCCCCGGCGGTATCCAATGCGGCAAACTTGCCGAAAAGCTGGAAGGGATTGCCGGCGGTGATCACGCCATACTTGCTGTGGGCGATATAGCTGACGGTGATGCTGCCCGGCGAGGACGAGGTAACCGTTCCGGTCTGTCCGTCCCATCCCTGGCCCGGGGCGAATTCGATGATTGCGCCTTTCCAGTAGTTGGTTGGCTGATTCAGGGCCGAATCGTAAATGGTGTTGCCGTGAACGGACTGGATGCTGGTGGTGTTGGGGTGGGAAACATTTCCGACGGCGGTGTTGGGGAACTCCGCCTCGTTCATCGCCACGCCATTGACGAAGATTTCGTTATTCCCTTCGCCCAGGTCCCATGGCATCGATGCGCTGTAGATGCTTCCCTTGTAATCGCTCCAGCCGGTGATGGGATCAGCGCCGCTGACGGTTACATTTTCGTGGTTGTAGGCTTCGTAGACGATCGGCGCGCCGGCAACGCCGGAATGGGCAGGCGTTACCGTTTCGTGATACACCCCGGCTTCAATTTCAACATGATCGCCGGGCTCGGCGATACTGGCCGCCTGCTGAATGGTCTTGAACGGAGCGCTGAGCGTGCCGGCGTTGGAATTTGATCCGGCAGGAGAAACAAACCAGGTGCTGGAGAGCAGCTCGCGCGCCTCGAGGTTTTCCACCATGGGGCGAAGCTCGATCCGCGCCATGGCGCGGGCGGCGGCGGTTTTCAACGCTGCCGATTGATCGGCCGGCCGGATTTCCCGTTCTGTCGAGACAACCAGACCAGTCCCATTGGGGAAACGCGATGACATGCGCTCTCCTAAAAGTAAAAACGCGCCGCGCAGAGAATCCCTGCGATGGCCTGCACAAAATTACGCAAAACTCGGTAAAGCGGCTGTATCAGAGCGAAAAGCCGATGGATGGATCATTTGACAGGAATGATCCGCTCGGCTTGCTCATTATGCTGTGCCCGTGAGACGAGAAGAATCCTGCGTATGTAGTGCAGGCGTACCGCCTCAATCAGACCCAGCTTGCAGTGGTCGACGTTTGCCGCGATAGGATGAGAAGAGAAAAGAATTCCGGATTGCCCGTCCGGTTTTCAACCGCTCCTGTAACCCTGATGCGACAGCTGAAAAATCCCCGACGCGTGCCCCGCGTCTTTTTGGAAGTTAACAGCCGGCCTCCACTACCTAGCCGCAATCCACCCGTGGTGGACGCCGGAACTATATAGAACATCGGATTTGAAGCAACGGGAAAAAAGCGCGAAAACAAAAAATATTTCAGGGCGGCTCCATACGTGCCGATTGTCAATTAATTGCTGAATTCTTAATGCTTGAGCTCGCCGAGCTTCTCGCGCCAGAACGCCGGGCGTCACAACCCAGGCAGGCGTCGGGCCGCAACTTGTATTCCAACGGCGCGTGATGACCGTATGCATTTCCTTCGCTCAGTGCCGCTGTTTTTCTTCCTCGCCCTGATATCGGCCGGACCGGCCAAAGAGCCGACGATGGAAGCCAAAACGCAGGCGTTGGCCGACCAATGGAAAGCCCGGCTGAGCGAGGAAAAGATGAACGTATTGCTTGCCCCGCCATTTGTGATTGCGGGAAATGGCACGCCGGCGCAGTTGGCCGGGTATCGCGACAACACCATCATCGCCGCCCAGCGCGCCCTGCAGGCGATGTATTTCGACAAGAAGCCCACCGAGCCGATTCTCATCCTGCTCTTCGAATCCGAAGGGCCATATAAGCGCCTGAGCAAGAAATGGCTCGACTACGAAAACGTCCCGCATTACGGCTATTACCGTCACGGCGACCACGAGCACGTGATGGTCATGAACGTCGCCACCGGCCTGGGCACGCTGGTTCACGAGGAAACCCACGCCCTGATCGCCCCCGATTTCCCCACGGTGCCAAGCTGGTTCAATGAAGGCCTGGCCAGCCTCTACGAGCAAAGCGCCATCAATGGCAAATCCATCAAAGGCTACGAAAACTGGCGCCTGCCGGCGCTTCAGGCCGCGATCAAGGCCGACAAGCTTCGTTCGTTCAAGGACCTTGCCGCCGATGCGAATTTTTACGACAGCGCCCACGTCGGCCTGAACTACGGGCAGGCGCGCTATCTGATGTTTTATTTGCAGCAAAAGGGGTTGATGGTCCGCTACTACAAAACCTTCCGCGACAACGCCGCCGACGACCCAACCGGCATCAAATCGCTGGAAAAGATAATCGCGCCGCAGAAGTTGGAGGCTTTTGAGAAGGATTGGCGGGATTGGGTTTTGACGTTGAAGTTTGGGTAGGGGGGCCGGCGTGATATACTGTAATACGTTCATGGCCGAACAGATAAAATCACCCATGTTGCATCGGCTGGTCACACCGTTGAGCAATTGCCTGACTCGCGAATCAGCGATGAGACTTCTCGCGTTACGGGCCGATCCCAAGCTTCAAGCACTCGTGGACGAACTCAGTCGCAAATGCAACGAGGGAAAGCTGACGCCGGCGGAAGAGGTCGAGTATTCGCATTACGTTGCGTACTCCACATTCATCGCATTTCTTAAGGCCAGGTCGCGGCAGATTGTGTCAACCAAGAAGGACGCGAAATGATTGACGCCGCCCACTTTGCGATTGTCTGGCTGCTCCTCAGTTTCTGCGCGCTCGCAACATCTTCCGTGCGTGCGGCTGGACCGGCAACCGAGCCCACCGACGCCACCGTGTATCACATTTATGCGGGGAACACCCATGCCCACACTTCGTTCACCTGGTCGCATGGCGACCAGTGGAAAAAACGCCCGGTGCCGGCGCCGCTGGTCGTCGATCCCGATGGATCGCAGCATCCGCCGAAGTCGGCGGTGTTGAAGCCGGACTGGCAGAAGTTTCAGGGTCCGCCCGCGGCGCATTTCGCACTTGCCAAGCAAAGCGGATACGACTTCTACATTTGCACCGACCATTCGCAGGAAGCAGATTTTCAGCCGCCCAGCCCCACCAACGCCCACTGGACTGCCACCTTGAAAGCCGCCGCTGATGCCACCGATGCAAAGTTCGTTGCGATTGCCGGGTACGAACATTCAGAAAACAACGGCCCCAACGGCGAAGGCCACCTCAATGTCATCAACAGCGCCGAATATCTAAACGCCCTGGCCAAGGGAATCGATCTGCCTTACCTCTACAACTGGCTCAAAACTGCCAGGCCCAATGGCGACGGCCCGATTGTGGTCAGCTTCAATCATCCCGGCCCACACCAATACAACGACTGGGCTTACCGCGATCCACAAATCACCGACATCATCACCCTGCTCGAAGTCATCAATTCCAACAACAAAATTCATTACGAAGGATTCATCAACGCCCTCGATAAAGGCTGGAAAGTTTCCCCCGTCGCCGGCAACGACAACCACGGCCTGACCGGCATCACGAAACAGACCTCCCGCACGTTTGTCCTGGCCACCGAAAAAACCAAGCCTGCCATCCTCGATGCAATGAAGCATCGCCGAACCTACGCCTCGCTGGATAAGAATATCCAATGCACGTACAGCGTGAATGGGTCGATCATGGGCTCAACCCTCGATCATCCACAAACGCTTGCGTTCAACATCACCATCAGCGACCCCGACACGGATAACCCGAAGGATAAGATCACAAAAATTGACATCATTAAGGACGGCGGCGCGGTAGCCGAAACTTTTACGCCGCCAACGCCCGATTACACCATCACATGGAAGCCGACAATCCACGATTCGGCCAGCAAGTATTTCTTCATTCGCGTCTGGAACGCCGGCGGCGGCGACGCCCCGGGCGCCGATCCGCAAAAGCCGATCGCATGGCTTGCGCCGGTGTGGACGGGGAGATAGGTGTTGCTTCACTGCCACAGCCATCCGCAGATTGAATATCAACTGCCCGAGTGATCAATATCCCCGTCGCCCCAAGGCAATCCAAGGTCCCCCATGCAATCCATCACCCGCCGCGTTTTATTATCCAACGGCACCGCCGCTGCCATGGCCATCGCGACTCCAGCGCTGGCGTCCGCGGCTGAAACCCGGCCCGCTACAGAAAAGCCGCTACGAATCCTTGTGGCCGGCGCACATCCCGGCGACCCCGAAGCCGGATGCGGCGGAACCATCGCGCGCTATACCCAACTCGGGCACGCCGTCACCGCGCTGTATCTCACGCGCGGCGAAGGCGGGGTCCCGGGAAGAACCGCCGCCCAGGCCGCGGAAATCCGCTCGGCCGAAGCGATGGCGGCATGCGCAATTCTGAAAGCGACCGCCGTTTTTGCCGGGCAGATCGATGCCGCCACCGAGATCAACGCTGTCCGCAGCGGCGAATTCACGAAGCTGATCGACGCCCAGGAGCCTGACGTTGTATTCACGCAATGGCCCCTGGATACCCATCCCGATCATCGCGTCTGCGCCAGCCTGACCATTGGCGCATGGGTTGCCCTGAAGCGGCGATTCGCGCTCTACTATTATGATGTCGATCTGGGCGGCGACACGCAGTGTTTTCATCCGACAAGCTTCGTCGACGTGACCGACGTCGAGCCGCTGAAGCGCCAGGCCTGCATGGCCCACAAGAGCCAGGGCGCCGCCGGGGCCGATGGATTTTATTTTCGCGATCACGTCCCGATGATGCGTTTCCGCGGCAACGAATGCGGCCGAAAGAACGCCGAGGCGTTTGTACATCACGACGCCAGTCCGGTCGGGTGGCTGCCCCCCAATAACGCGTCGGGACGGTGAGGAACTGCCCTCAACGAGATTGTGGCTGGTCTTGAAACAACAGCGGGGCGAATTCGTGCAGGCTGCGCCGCCAGGTCTGCCATTCGTGAGCCGTGTTGGGTGACTCATAGTAGGTGTTCTTAATCCCCAACTTTTCCAACGCCTCATGGTTGGCCTTGGCAGCGGCGGTATTCTCGCGGCTGCCGTAGCTGACGAACAGGACCTTGACCTTTTGCTTAAAGCTCGCCGGATCCGCGAGGGCGGGATTGTCGGGCGCGAGACTGCCGCCGCTGAAAAGCCCGATATGGGAGAACTTGTCGAGATTCGCCAGGGTGATTCGGCTGGTCTGCATTCCGCCCATCGACAGACCCGCCATCGCGCGGTGCGGCTGATCGGCAAGCGTGCGATAGTCCGAATCGATCATCGGAATCACCTCCTGGATCAGAATCTTTCCGAAAACGCTGGAGACATCCGGCATGCGGCCTGGCCCCGACGCCGCCGGGCGCGACGACGTCGCGCTGGCCGGTTGCGTGGCGGCGGGCGCGCGTCGCCGCGAACGCGGCAAACCGCCGACGCCCACCATGCCATTGTCCATAACAATGATCATCGGCTTTGCCGTTCCCGCTGCGATCAGGTTGTCCAAAATCAGGTTGGCATGTCCCTGATTTCCCCACCCGGTTTCGTCCTCAGCGTAGCCGTGCTGAAGGTACAAAACCGGGTAGCGCGCGGCGGTGTTTTTGTCGTAATCCGGCGGGGTGTAGACGAAGCAGCGCCGAGAGGCGCCGGTGATCTTTGAGTAATAAAGTTTTTCGCGCAGCTGCCCATGAGGGACATCCTTGAGGGCATAAAAGTCCTGATCGGCGGCGGGAATTTCAATTGCGCTTCCCCACCGGCCCGCGCCGTAATAAAACATGCTGCCCGGGTCGGGAACCTCGGCGCCGTCGATGTTGATGCTGTAATAATGAAAGCCTTCGTCCAGCGGCTTGGTCGTGGCGACCCAGGCGCCGTCGTCGCCGCGGGTCAGTTCCAGTCCCCCGTTGAGGCTGACGCGCACGCTCCGGGCCTCTGGCGCAACAATGCGGAAGCGGGCGCGGCGCTCGGAATTGACCTGAGGAAATTGCTTGCCTTGCTGGTTGGACGAAGCCGGTTTGAAATCATCTGCCGCTGACGGCTTCGCCGGGGAATCCTGAGTCGGGGCGGCGGGCGCTGCCGCTGCGGCTGGCGCGGACGCATTGTTCCCAGCCGCCTGCTCGCGAAACAACAGCGGGGCGAAATGATACAGGTCGCTCTTCCACTCTTTGAAGTCGTGCCGGCCGCCGGGCACAACGTTGTACAAGTGCGGCACCTTCTTCTCTTCGAGCATCTCGTGGACGCTTTGGCTGATCCGAAGCAGCCCGTCCTGGTCGCCGCAGGCGATGTAGAGCAATCGCAGTTTGCGGGCCGCCTCGGCGGGGTCCTTTATCAGATCGGCCGGGGGCCTGGTATTCGGCGCTGAGGAAAACCCGCCGATCCAGGCGAAGGTGTCGAGATTGCCAAGCCCGAAGTTGAGAGACTGACCGCCTCCCATGGAAAGTCCCGCCAGGGCGCGCGATTCCCGGTCCGCCTTCACCGGGTAAGTTTTCTCGATGAACGGGATCAAATCGACCAGCAGGTCCTTCTCAAACGCGGCGAACGCCGGCGATTGCCGGGGGATCGGATCGCGGGCGCCAACGTCTTTGGCGGCGCGGCCGTTGGGCATGACGACGATCATCGGCACAACCTTTTTGTCCGCGTAGAGGTTATCGAGGATCACGCCCGGCGAACCATTGCGCACCCACTCGTTCTCATCGCCGCCGATCCCGTGAAGGAGATACAGGACCGGGTACTTTTGATCCCTGGAATATCCCGGCGGCGTATAGACTTGTGCCGCCCGCTTGATTCCCACCGTCGTCGATTCGTATTCGACCAATTCCAGCTTGCCATGTTCGATGCCCTGCCGGGCGGCATCGAACCCCGCGGGCGGCGCGGGGAATTTCTCGCCGTCGGATTGTGCCAGAACAGGCACGGTTAACGCAAAAATAGCACACGCCACGATCGCAAAGACTTGCTGTTTCATGTTTCATCCTTTCGAAAGTGCATGAACATTGCCGCCACGCGGCAGGGATTGTGAATTGAGTGAGTCGGCGACTTTGCGCAGAAGCCCGACGAGCGCATGGGCCTCGCCCGGTGTGAGCGATTCAACCATTTGCGCCCGAATCGGATCTCCCGCCTTCCAGAGCTGCTTGAATTTGCGTTTCCCAGCGGGCGTGAGGGAAACCGCCCGCGCCCGGCCGTCAGTTGGATGCGTATCCCGTTGAACCAGCCCTGATCTTTCCAGCAGCACGAGCATCGCCCGCACCGTGCTGGGATCCGACGGCATCCGCCGGGCCAGTTCCCGCTGATTCAGCGCCTGTCCCCGCGCAAGCGTCGCCAGAAGCACGAATTGGTCCGTGGTAACGCCAAGCCGGGCGAACTGCGCCTCGGACTTTCGATGGAGGACCATATAGGCAGCGCGGAGCGCCATGGGAAGTTCGCCGCGGGTCATCAAACATGCCTCCAGAAATGTCGTGCGTATACGCACTATTCATAAAAGCGTAATGGCGAGGGTGAATGAATGCAAGTAAATTCGGTGAGGGGGCGTTGAGGTGGGGTGTGGCCGTCTCTCTTGACAACCCGTAGGGGCGTACTCGCCCACCATCTTTCGCGGGTGGCAAATGGTGGGCGAGTACGCCCACCCTACATTGAGCAGCCGATTGTGAAAAAAGACGGCCACACCCCTGAGCTGACGGGCGAGCATCAATAGGCCCGGAGGATCAACCGAGGAGCGTTAATACATACGCCGGCTGGCGCTGGCTGGCGGAGTCGGCGGAGCCGGTGATTTGCAGATTGTTGTTGATCCCGGTGGCCGTGGTGAGAATCCAGCCGGTGTTGGCGGGGAGAAGGGAATTCAGGTCGGTCATTTTTCCGTTGCGATAGATGAAGGCATGGCTCTGGCTGGTGTCGGTGTTGTAGGCGTAGCCAACGATTGAGCCGGCGGCGTCGATGCCGGTGGCGACGGCGTTTTTGTAGCCGCTCAGCGTGCCGATGTCATGCATGTAGCCGCCTACCCATAGGAAGGCGTGGAACGCGCCGTTGCCGGCGACGAGGGATGTGCCCACGATGGCGCCCGAGGTGTTGACGGCCATGGCGTAGCTGCTTCGTCCGCCTAGCGTGCCGAGGTTGGTGATCTTTCCGTTGGTCCAGGCGAAGGCGCGTTCATCGGCATTGCCGGCGATCGTTGAATCGCCCACGACAGTTCCGCTGTCGTTGATGCCAAATGCCTGGCTGATACTGCCGCCGAGGGTGCCGATGGATCGGGTGACGCCGCCGGAATAGAAAAATGCCGTGGCAAGGCTATCGACTCCGTAGGAAACACCGGCAACCTGGCCGGCGGAATTGACGGCGCTGGCGGCGCTGTTGGTGTCGCCGGCGAGAACGCCGAAAGTCTTGATGCTGCCGGCGGTGTCGAGATAGGCGGCATAGTTGCCGTTGGCCACGACCATCGTGCCGGCAATCAGGCCGGTGCTGCTGATCGCATTGGCGGTGCTGCGAATCGCCCCGCCGGGATTGATGGTGCTGAGGACGCCTTTGGATTCGAGGAACCCCGCTTGCGAATGGCCGGTCAACGAAGCGCCGACGACTTGGCCGCTGCTATTGATGGCGCTGCCGTTGCTTTCAAATCCGCCCAGTGAGCCGAGCGTAGTGAGCGTGGCGTGGGTGCCTTTGTAGGTGGCGATTCCCGAGGCGGGGCTTCCGCCGCCGGAGCTTCCGCTGACGACTTTGCCGTTGATGGTGTTGCTGTAGACGGAGTTGGAATAGCTCGGCGGATTAAGCTTGATGGGAATCTGGACGTTGGTGATGGTGTTGTTGTGGACGACGTAGTCGGCTGAGCCGTTATCGAGATAAACCCCGTCGCCGCCAAATCCGCCGGTGCTGATGTTGGAGATTTTGTTGTAGGCGATGAGGGTTCCATGGCTGTCGGTGCCATGATCGTAGATGGCGCCCAGGTCTGTCGTCTGCAGGCCGATGCTGTAAATGGTGTTATTTTCGATTTTCGCGCCGGTCGAATCAGTGTCGAGAATCCCATCGCGGCCGGTGTCGAAAATGGTGTTGGCGAGAATGAGATTGTTGGCGCCGGTCATGGTGATGGCGGCGGCGTCGGTGCCGCTGTAATCGGTGTAGTCGATGGTGCAGCTTTCGACGAGATTGGACGTGCCGCCGAGGTAAATGCCGTTGCCCGAGCTGTGGGAGATGGTGCTGTTTTCCAGGATATTGTTGTTGCCTTCGATGAGGATGCCGGTGGTGGCGGCATCGTTCATCCAGCCATGCGGATTGAGCATGAGCTGCGAGACATAGCTGACGGCAAGCCCGCTCATGATGAGATGCGACGAGGCGGAATTGGTTTCGATGGAAGAGCCGAGGATGCGAATATTGCGAATATTGAGATAGCTGCGGCTATCGAGGTCGAGAGCGAATTGGCGGGCTTTGGTTTCGACGGTTGCAGTGGTGGGGCTGGCGCTGTTGGGCATCCAGAGATAAGTGCGGCCGGTGGATGAATCGTGGAACCATTCGCCGGGCGCATCGAGGCCGAGGAATTTCCCGGTCAGATAAAATTTATTCCCGGCGGTCGGCGTTTCGTAGTTGTCATTGTGCAGGTAGGTGAACGTCAGCGTTCCATTTCCCGAGGAAAGCACCGTGCCGGTTTGAATGACCCACGATTGGCCGGCGCCGAAATGGATGGTGGCCCCGGCCCAGGCGTTTGCGCCGCCCGGCAGGCCGGAAACGGAAATGGTGGCGGTGGAAAAATTGCCATTGCCGGTGCCCAGCGTGCTGGCGCTGACGGCGGCAATGGTGGCGGTGGCGGGCTTGAGTGCGCCCACGGCGGTGTTGGGCCATTGCGCCTCGTTCATAGCCGTGCCGTTGACGAATAGCTGGTTGTTTCCATCGCCAAGACTAACCGGCTGGCTCGCGTAATAGATTGGCGCGCTGCCGGGGTATTTGGTCCAGCCGCTCAGTATGTCGGCGCCGTCGATGGTGACGACTTCGCTGTTATAAGCCGAGTAGGTGATAGGTGCGGCTGCCGTTCCGGAATGCGCGGGAGTGACGGTTTCGCGATAGGTTCCGCCGCGAATGAAGACCGTATCGCCCGGCTCGGCCAGGCCGGCGACATGCTGTATTGTTTTAAACGGCTGCGCGAGTGTGCCGGGGTTGTTATCGAGTCCGGTGGTTGAAACAAACCAGGTATGCGACAAAAGCAAACGGCTTTCCAAAACTTCCAGCATGCCAAAAGTCTCCAATTACAAATCAGCCGCCGCGCGGGCGAAACGACTGCCGCGCCAGGCTGAGTTGGATTGTGGAGGAATACGGGTATCCAAGGCAAGGTGTAATTCTTGCATTCGGAAAATAAACGTTCTGTTGAACCAAAGGAAAATGCGATATCGCCACAGATGAACACAGATGAACACGGATAAGACCGGCGCGATCAAGCTTTATCTGTGTCCATCTGTGGCGATATCGCATTTGCATTCGTTTCGGCCGCGCCGCGCCGAGGAGCGCCTTCTCATTCACCGGTGCCCTCCGCCTCCGCCGCCATGGGCTCCGCCGCCATGGGACCCTCCGCCTCCACCATGGAAGCTGCCACCGGGGCGAGCGCCGGGAACGTGGACGAATCCGTGCGGCCCGCCGTGACCGTCAAAGTGCCCGCCGTCCCAGCGGTGGTGGAAATGGTGGAACGAGTCATATCCGCCGTAGAACCAGAGGTCCGGACCATAGTAGGGTACGCTGTACCAATAATATGGATAAGGCCCGTAGTCGTAGGAATAGTCGGGAGCTGGGCCGTAGTCCGGATAGGTGTAGGAATAATATTGTGGCGGCGGGGAAACCGGCGGCGGAACAGTCGCCTCCGGCGCTGCGGGAAGTTCGCCGCCCGGCGCTGGCGCTGCGGGAAACGACACCATCGCCCAGCCCGGCGGCAATTCGCGCAGCACCTGGCTTTCCACCGAATCCTCAACCGGGAAAAGATTATTCATCGACCCCGTCGCCGAAAAGCTCCCGCCTGCCTTTTCGGTTTTTACATCCACGATCTGCCCGGTAATGCGCACATTCCCGCCATTAACCTGATATTGCCCATAAACGACCAGAGCGGCGTTTGCGCCGCGGCCGGCTTCCACCGCCGCCGACAAATCCGCCGCCGGTCCCGTTGATGCCGGCGCGTCAATCCGCGCCCGCGTGGTACGGCTCAAATCGACGAGCAAATCCTGCTGTATCGCCCGGCTCATCCAGGGATAGGACGCGCCCGCGGATTCCACAAATGGCAGCACCAGGACGGTGCCAACCTCGGCCGGCGCAGGCTGCGTGGTCGCTTTGGACTTGTCGAGCAGCTTGTGAATTGCTTTGGCCGCCGGGCCCAGGTCGGCATCCGATCCAGTGGCCTCAACGGTGAACCCCGGCGTAATCGTAAGTGTCGAATGCTTAATATTGGCCGGAGCAACGGCGGGCTGTGTTGCCGGGGTTTTTGCAGACGCTTCCGTTGGCGCCGAAGGTTGTGTGGCTGGGGCTGCAAATGCCGCGGCGCTAATGAACGATGTGGCGCATGCCAGTAATGTTGCACTTCGCATGATGTCATCCTTCCGAGAGGACATACAATCATAGGAATGCTGCAAGCAGCGCTCCACATTTTCAGCCCGCTGCGAGATTGAAAATTTATTCGTGGCACGGGCGGCCCGCCCGTGTTTTCTGGTTCAGAAAAAACATGGGCGAGCCGCCCATGCCACGAAATGTTCTCAGGCTCTGCGCGGAAACGAGGTAGATGATGAAATTTCGAAAATTGGGAACCTTGTCGACCCTGCTGTTAGTCGCCGTCGCGATCGGCTGCGCGCCGCCGCCTCCTTATTTAAGAAACTATCGCTTCGCGCCTGAGCCGGCCTTGACAGTCATGCTCAAGCCCGGCACGCAGACCCCGGCATTATCGGTTCTTGTCTCGGTGATCGGAATTCGCCGGGGTGATCCGGACCATGGCGTGCCGCCCGCGGTGGAAATCAAAATGCGGTTTGAGAACAGCGGCGCCGAGACGGTGACCTTCGATCCGCAGTCGCTGCAACTTCAGACCGGCTCGCTGCAATCGTTCGCCAAGCCGGAGGTTCATCCGCCCAGGGCGATGGAAATCGCGCCCGGCCAGACGCAGTCAGCCAGCCTCTTTTTCCCATTCCAACCCGGCGCCAGCCCGGGCACGGTGGCGCTGGATGCGCTGCGTCTGCGCTGGCAGATCATCATTGATGGAAAGCCCTATTTGCAAACGGTGACTTTCGAGCGGGCGTCGCCTTTGTAGTACGATTGAGAGCCACCAGCAAAATTTGTTGAACGCCAAGACGCCATGAACGCCAAGTTCGGAGAAGAAGAGAAATCCAATCTTGGCGGTTTATCTTGGCGTCCTTCGCGTCTTGGCGTTCACTCAGTCTTAATAACGTGACACAGGCCGCAGAACGCGAACACTTGACGCGATCGCGCGAAAAACATTCTTCTTCGGTTTCCGCCGTATGTTTTCTCCACTCTTCATTCGTGTCAATTCGTGTTCATTCGTGGATGAATCTCCTCGCCTTTTCCCCGATCCTGACGAACTTCCATCAGCGCGTCCACTTTGTAATCGTTCACTCTTTGCACGCCGCCGCCGGGCCAGATTATTTCCACCGAATCGGGGCGCAGGGCGTTTTCCAATCCTACCGTCACCGGCAATTCCGATTGCGAGAGATATCCGCGCGTCGGCATGACCTGCTGACGGATCGTCCGATGCCCAAGGTGCACAAGGACCTGCGCGCCGATGGCGTCGCGGTTGCAGGTTGTTCCCACGAGCTTGAGGCGAAGGAAATGATGGCCGGTGTGTTGATCGTTGCGAAGAAGCAGCGGCGGCCCGTCGATTTGCGTGAGGACGACATCGAGATCGCCGTCGCCGTCGATGTCGGCAATCGCGCAGCCGCGGCCAACGATCGGCTTGAATAATCCCGGGCCGCTTTGGGCCGCGGTCACGGGAATAAATCCGCCGCCCTTACCGGCGGCGTTCCAAAATAGTTGCGCCGGCTGGCGATAAGTTTCTCCCGGAACAAGCTTGGAAATCTCCGGCTCGATATGCCCATTAGCGCAGAGCAAGTCCGGCCATCCATCGAGATCGTAATCGAAGAAGACGATACCGAACTTCAGGGGAAGCCGGGTGGGCCCGCCAAGACCGTATGAAATCGCATCATCGGTGAAATGCAGACCGGCAGGCCCGCCCGGCGTGCCGGCATAAAACGCCATCATCTCATTGGCAAAGTTGCCGACGGCAATGCCGAGGGAATTGTCGTTGGCGAACCACGCGGCGTCGATTCCCATTCCGCCGCGCGCTGCTCCGTTGGTGTCGAACGCCAGGCCACAGGGGATGGCGATTTCTTCAAACGTGCCATCGCGATTGTTGTGAAACAGAAAGTTTTGCACGGTATCGTTGGCGACCAAAAAATCGATGAAGCCGTCCCCGTCGATGTCGATCGGCAACACGCCGAGCGATTTGCCGATGGCAACGCCGGTGTCTTTATTGCGCACCTGGATCCCCGCCCGCGCCGACACATCAGAAAAATGGCCGTTGCCATCGTTGTGATAGAGCCGGCAGAACGCGCCTTCAAATCCGGTGGGCGGCCCAAAGGCCCGGCCGATTCCGTTGAGGGTATAGTTGGCCTTCAGATCAATCTCGCGCGACCAGCGCACATAATTGCAGACGAACAGATCGAGCCGGCCGTCATTGTCGTAGTCGACAAACGCCGCCGACGTGGACCAATCCGCAGGCGACCCGCCCACGCCCGCCTCGGCGGTCACATCGCGAAAATGCCCGCCGCCCTCATTATGAAACAGCCGGCATCCGCCAACGCCGGTAATGAGAAAGTCCGCCCGGCCATCGTTGTCATAATCGCCGACGGCAACGCCCATCCCGCGAATCGATCCCTGGTCCAATCCCGATCCGGCGGTTACATCGGTGAAATGTCCGCCGCCATCGTTGTGGTAGAGGGCCGGTGGGCCGGCGGTGTTGATAAAAAGCAGGTCGGGTTTTCCATCATTGTCGTAGTCGAGAAATGCCACGCCGCCGCCCATGGTTTCCGGGAGCAATTTCTCGCCGGTCGCGCCGCTGTTGTGGACGAAATGCAAGCCGGCGGGGGAGGTGATGTCAGTAAAGATGACCGGCGGGGGCTGGATCGTGGGAATTTCTGACGCGACGGAAGCCGAGGCCGGCGCGGGCATGTTGGCGGGTTTCGATCTCCGCGATCGGCTAACCAGCACCAGGACCAAAGCGACCGCCGCGGCGATTGCCAGCAGATAAAGCGAAAGCCGAACTGCGCGGGCGATGATGGCATCGTCCTGCGGTACCAATTCGTCGGACGGCGCCGGTTCATGCATTTCGGGGCGGTGAGGCATGTCATACATCTTATCCCGGCAGCGAGCGGGAAAAAGAAGGCCCCGGCACGTTGCCGGGGCCAAGGGAAAGAGTGCGAATGGTAGGGTCCGCCTCGGCGGACGCATTCGGGACAATGTAATTCCTTGGCGGACGAGTCTATAGCTGCTCATCTGGGCGGAAGGAAACCAGAAACCCGACGCAAATATTTTTAGAGATACCTCTGCCCATGGACGAGATCCTTCAGAGTACTCAACTCAGCTCAGAGCGTTTGGATTTTTAAGGTGGCACTGGCGGCTCGCCCGTGTGTCCCGTTGGAAAACATGGGCGGGCCGCCCATGCCACGCAAAAATTCCCCGCTCTCAGGATGACGGACCCATCCGTTCTAGAAAAGGGGACAACCTCACGCGGTGGGTTTATAACGATGACGGACCTCCGGAAAACAGACACCTCCACGCATGGGACTTTAAGAAAGCTGAAGACATTTGCGCGAATGACCCGGCTCTTCGGCGTACCTCACACACCCGCCGCATGAAGTTGTCCGGTTTCACGTTGGGACGGGTCGCCATTTTCCCAGCAGTTTGATCACCCGAGTGCCGATGCGTTGCAACCGCTCCACCGCATTGCGTACTGCTGACCTCAACTCCGCGAT
>DASRRM010000405.1:0-3444 GCA_035695715.1 Tepidisphaeraceae bacterium | reverse complement strand
GGTCGCTTGCGATTTCGCGATTCTCAAATGCCGGGCAGATCGCGACAAAAAGGATCTACCCTCTATCTTCGCACTCATGTATTCACCATCGTAAGATCACCACTCATGAACCCCTGGCTGGAAACCTCGGCGGTGATATTGCTCTTGATCGTCGCGGCAGGCGTCGGTTACGCCTTCTCGCGCCTCCCGCGATATCACTGGCTTTGGGGATATTGCATTCCGCTGGCGCTATTGGTGCTGTTCAACATCGCCAGCCGTCACCCGGCGGTTTTGCTCGCGCCGCCGGTGTCGTGGATCATGATGGGCCGTCGGAAATTTGCACTGGTCGGCATCATCGCCGTCATCCTGCTGACAACGCCCTTGTCGCGGCTGCCCCGGCGGCGGCTTCGAGTGATGGTCGCTATTCTGCTGGGCATTTATGTGTTGGTTGAATCGGTCATGCCCTTTGCCGCGCCGATCTTCAATCGCCGCGAGCTGGCCGCCATGACCACGCAAATCGACCGCGAAGGCATTTGCCGCCAAAGCGCCGGCTACACCTGCGGCCCGGCATCAGCCGTCACCGCGCTGCGATTGCTCGGCTTACCCGCCCAGGAGGGCGACATTGCGATTCTCTCGCGCACCTCGATTTTTGCCGGCACCCCGCCTGACGTTTTGGCCGAGGCGTTGCAGAGCCGATACGGCGATTCGGGGCTGCACGCCGAATGCCGGGCGTTTCGAAATATTTCGGAGTTAAAGGACGCCGGGCTGACGTTGGCCGTGATCAGTTACGGCCCGATGACTGATCACTATGTGACGGTGCTTGAAGTGACGGATGCCGCCGTCATCGTCGGCGACCCGCTGAATGGCCGGCAGAAACTGTCGTATGAGGAGTTTGAAGGCAAATGGCGTTTCATCGGGGTGGTTTTGAAGCGGGCGGGATTTCCGTTAAAAGCGCGTCACAACATGGGTTGAACGCCAAAACGCCGAAGACGCCAAGTTCGGGAGATAGAGGACAACCCGGTGCGCATTCCGGGCGGCTCTCCCTAACGTCTTGGCGTTCACGTTCAGATATTTTAGGCGTTCCGACCACATTTCACAAAAGGACCATGCAATGCCATCTGAAAAACGAACAACACCGCCGCCGCGGTACGACATCGCTAATGTATTTCCGAAGATGAAAAAACTGGCGAGGACGACAGTACGACTTCACCCCCGGCGGGGAAACGTCGCGGACTTACACGCCACCAAACTTGGCGGCAAAATCGCCTGGCCGGCGAAGACGCCCTGGCCCCATTGTCACGAGCACGATCAACCATTCATCGCCGCCCTTCAGATCTCCAAGGCGGATGTGCCGGAGTTTCCGTTCAAAACCGGTACCGACTTGTTTCAGTTACTCTGGTGTCCTTCCGATGAAAACGAAGAAGCACCGCATCTTCTGGAACTGCACTGGCGCGAGAGTTCGGCGGATGGTCCGGTTCTCAAGAAAATGCCCGCCCTTGAGGGTGAACGCGATTCGTATCCGTTTCTCCTCGATCCTTGCCAGTTATTTCCCGAGCGGGTTGTCGAGTATCCGGGTTTCGACGAACTCGATGAGTCGCTGCAGGCCGAAATAAACGCGTGGGATCTCAGTGCCGATCCGTTGGTTCAGGCAAATCGTGCTGACGGACGGTTTCCGTTCACACCCGGCGAAGAGCTCTATCGTTATGAACTTTCGTTGGCATCGGGTACGAAAATCGGCGGATGGCCCGACTGGGTGCAATACCCCGCATGGCCCACTTGCGACGCCGGTCATGCCATGGAGCATCTGCTGACCGTCGCCAGCATGGAAACATTCGGCGAAGCGCGATGGTGCCCGATCGAGGATCGCGCCAAGGGCGCGGCATGCAAGGGCGATTACAAAAAGCTGCTGACCCTGAACCATCAAATCGGCCTGGACTTCGGCGACGGCGGGAATCTCTCTATCTTCATCTGCCGCAAGTGCAAGACTTGGCCGTGGAAGACGGATATGCAATGCGGATGAATGGCTATCGCGCCGATCACTGGTTTTTTCCCCGCCCTTCGCTAAATTCCATTCCGCACAAAAACCAACCGAACCATGCCAACCAACTACATCATGCCCGCCGCCGTTCATAATGAACTTATTTCGGCGGCTTATCGTTATCGCGGCTATACCGCCGACGAAGCACTCGCCGCGGCGAGCACCGCCGAGTCGGCGTCGCGCCATGGAATCAAAACCCACAACGCCATCAAGGCGCTGCACCTGGACGAATTCCTCGGCGCCAAGGCCGGCGGATGCAAGCCTGGCGCGCACATCGAAAAGCTGCCCAGCAAGTACAAAGCCGTTGCCCGCTGGAACGCCAACCGCAAACTGGGCCAGGCGGTCGCGCTGGAGGCGATGAACGAAGCCATGCGCCTCGCCGACGAATTCGGCGTCGGGACCGTCGCGGTCGATAATGCGTTTCATTACCTCTGGGGCGGCGGCTACGTCATCGACGCGGCACAAAAAGGCTTCATCGCCTACACCTGCTGCACCGCGGCGCTGGCCGAGGTTGTGCCGTTTGGCGGCAAGTATCCCACACTCGGCACCAACCCGCATTCATGGGGTTTTCCCACGACCGAGGCCGTCGGGTTTCCCATCTGCATCGACTGGGCGACCAGCGTGGTGGCAATGGGCCGGGTGCAGCAATTCGTGCGCGAAGGAAAACAACTTCCCCCCGGCGCGGGCGTTGACAAAGACGGCAACGAAACCACCGACCCCAATAAAGTCGCCGCCCTTATGCCTTTCGGCGCGCACAAAGGATATGGCCTGTCGCTGATCGACGAAATCCTGGCTGGCTACATCGGCGGATCGCTGCCCACCCTTCGCAGCCGCTGGAGCACCGGCCCAGCCGACGAAAAGCGCACGCCCGCCTTTTTCTTCCAATGCATGCGCCCCGAAGCCATCGGCTGCGCGTTCCCGCTCGGCCGATCGCAGAACCAAAACGTGAAAGCCGTGATTGATGACATTCGAGGCCACGGCAACGACAAGGTGATGCTTCCGGGCGAACCAGAGGCCCGGGCCGCGGCGCAGAGCGAGAAACTGGGCGGGCTGATTTTCACCGCGGCGGAAATTGATGCATTTGACGCGATTGCAAAAGAAGCGGGGGTGAAACTGGATCGCGCAGCGCTGAAGACGGTGGAACTCTGATAACGAGTAGAATGCTGCGAGGATCGAATTCTCCGATCTTGACGCCGGTTCTGATACACCCGCCGCATGAAAGTGTCCGGTTTTCTCCGTAGGGTGGGCGTACTCGCCCACCGTCTTTTTTTCCGAAATCCGGCCGCTGGTGGGCGAGTACGCCCACCCTATCCATGAAAGGCTTTTGTCGGTCAACAAAAATCTCTCCTCGCCGAAGCATTTTTCTGAACGGCTCCCAGGAGCAGGTTGGGACTGGCAGAGCGTCGTGGCTGTCACAAGCGGCCCAG
>DASRRM010000404.1:0-5109 GCA_035695715.1 Tepidisphaeraceae bacterium | reverse complement strand
ATCATCGACTTCGGCGCCCTGCGCCCGCAGGACTTGTGGGCTTTCCGCATGCGCATCGGAAAAATCCTGAACGATGCGCATCCAAAGCCGCGGTCCAAGCTGGTTGATTTCCAAACACCCAGGCGCGACCCGGCGGAGGGGGTTGTGGGTTATGTGCGCTGACATGAAAAGTAAGATTTGTCCGGCGAGCTTGAGAAGTGCGTGGTGCTTTGTGATGGGTTAGAGCATTTTTCATTTTGGTGTACCAGCCCGCCGTCTTCCTGATACAGACGCCACTCAAGAATTCTTGACGCGAAGGCGCGAAAAAGACGAAGAAGACGAAAAAGACGAAAAAGACGAAGAAGACGAAAAAGACGAAGAAGACGAAGAAGACGAAGAATTGCCCCTTTCCCGTATCACGGGCGTCTGGCCCGTGCCGTTTGAGCGCAGCAAGCAACCGCCCGCTTTTCCAGAAAACAAGTATCCTCGAAAGGCAGGCACGATCGAGACGGCCGTGATACGGGAGGGGTCCTGGATAAAGCACGGCGGACGACTACTGAGTCGTCCGCCGCGCGCTTTGCATGGGTCGTGCCAAATTGCAAGTTAGATCAGCAGTTGGAGCTGCATTTCATATACAAGCTCCCCATGATGCGGGCTGGCAAATTCGTCGGTCGGGCTGTCGTCAAATGGCAGGCCCTGGGGCAGATACATCACTTCGCCGGTCAGCTTCAGGCGATGGCCCTGGAACCAGACATTGACGCCGGTGGTCACATCCTGGATGTAATTCCTGCTGCCGGCGGGAGTGCCTTGCAGTTTCATGTATTCGTAGCGGAGGAACGGCTCGTAGCGGTTTGCGATCAGGTAACCGCCTTCGAGGAGGAAGGAGTATTCGTTGGTTGCGGTGCCGGCCACAGCCGGGTCACCGGCGTTGAGGCTGGCGCCCTGTGACGACTGGGTGAAATAACCGAAGTTGTGGGTGGTGTAGCGGTCGACGACTTCGCCGTACACGAGGACACCATTGGGGTCGGAATATTGCCCGTCGACACCCCCGACGACCTGCCCGTCGTGGCCGCGTTCGGAGTAGTCGCCGCCGACGCCGAACACCAGCAGCGGATCTTTCACGTCGATCTGGGCGATCTGGGCATAATCCTTCCATCGACCCATGACCTTGTATTCGACCCGGCCGGCGAAGCCGTAGTTGAACTGGTTGAATCCGCCGTTGTTCGGATAAGACTCGAAGTTGGTATTGGCCGACCGAATACCGTGGTTGATGCCGGCTTCGGCGCGGACGGGGCTATCCGGGCCATTGTCGTAGATCAACATGGCGGCTTCGGTGAATGCGTCGCCGTTGACGAAGATGTCGCTGGTGAGTGAGATTTCAGCGCTGTGGCGATATCGCGAGCTGGTCATTTCTTCATGAAGAATCGGGTCGTGCTGCTGTCCCAACTGGAAGATGAGCGGGGTGGTTGGAATGTGATACTTGATCCACGCTTCTTCGAGGATGGGCACGCCGCCCTGGCCGTTGCTGGCCGTTCCAATGACGGTTCCCTTGGTGGTGCCGGTGGTGCTGGTGACGTTGGTGTTGCCGCTGGTGCGGTTGGTGGTCCAGTTGAAGAAATATTGGAAGTCCGGGCTGAAAGCGTTGCCGTCGAAGCCGAAGCGCATGCGGCGAATTTCAAACCCGGTATTCCATTCATCCTCCGGGTTTTTGTTTCCGTTCTGAAAGCCCTGGCGGTCATTGGCCACGCCGCGGATTTGCAGGTGGAACCAGGGGCGAAGCTTGAAATTCCCATCGTCGCTTTGAATCACGAACCGGTTATCGCTGTACCCGGCGGTGAAACCCTCGGCGCTGATGAATTGGCTCTTCTCGGTGGTTTCCTTGTCCAGTTGCTCGCTGGTGATTTTCTCGTCCAGTTTTTGTTCGGCCTCATGCCTTTGCTGCTCAGCCTGTTTTTGCTGGGCCTCGAGTTGATCGAGGCGTGCGCGGAGGGCTTGAATCTCCGTCGACGTGGTGGTTGGCGCCGGATCCTCGGCGCGGACGGTGTAGGTGCACAAAGCCAGGGCCGATGCGGCTGCTGCCGCCAAAAGCCGGGTTCGACTGATCACGTTGTCTCCTTCTTTCCCTTGGAGGTGTCCGTCACGGCCGCGTGGCCATGTAAACGGTCTCTGCCGCCGGTAACATCTATCGGGCTGGCATCGTCGCTTTCGTTATTAGGGGTCGGTGATCTTAATATTAAGTATTGGTTAATGATGAGTCCGCTTCGTACGCAGGCTGAGCGAGCCGCGCACGGAGGGTACTCCCCAGAGTAAGCGGGTCCCCAAACCGCTTAATGTGGGAGTACCCTGCGTGCGCGGCTCATTGCCTCGGACCGGACACCCATAAGGTAATGGGTAAATTCTGTTCTCAAGTGAGAGATCAGGGGTATCGGGTCAGTCGAATCTCGATATAATCGCCTCCTCCGTCACGGATCGTTTCCCGCCGGCCTTGGCCGAGGCTGGGATGCACCCCATAATAAGTGAACCTTGCCCCGGCTCGCGTGCGTGCCCGAAGGTTGTTCTTTCAGGAGCGGATTGTGATTGAGATTCTCGAGAAGCGAACGTTGTTGTCGACGGTTTGGTATGTCGCCGCCAACGGAGGGGCCAATTCCAATCCCGGAACGCTGGCGCAGCCTTTTCAGACGATCCAGGCGGCGGCGAATGTAGCCCAGCCGGGCGATTTTGTGCTGATCGAAGGAGGAGCCTATCACGAAACCGTCAAGCCGCTGCATTCGGGAACCGCCGCCGCCCCCATTACTTATGAAGCGTATGCCGGGCAGTCGGTCACCATCGACGGAGCCGACACCCTGAGCGGCTGGACCCCATATAGCGGCTCGATTTATCAAGCGCCGCAGAACTGGGACCTGGGCGATGGAAACAACCAGGTCGTTGCCAACGGCGGGCAACTGCTTACCGAAGCGCGCTGGCCGAACACCAGTGCCGACCCGCTGAACATCGCCACCGCCACCATCAGCAGCACCAACGCCAAGGCCGCCACGCAGGATACGCAAACCTCCTGCACGATTAACAACGCCGGCCTGAATCAGGCGGCGGGGTATTGGGTCGGCGCGACTATTCACTTTTCTCCCGGCGAACAATGGGTGTGGGAAACGGGAACGGTTACCGCATCATCACCCGGCAGCATCACCATTTCCTACACGCAGCTAACGCCTTATGAAGTGCCCAAGGCCGGCAATCCGTTTTACCTGACCGGGAAACTCTCGCAGCTTGATGCCCCCGGCGAATTCTTCCACGACCCGACCACCAACACCGAATACGTCTGGATGCCAGACAGCAGCGCCCCCACCAATAACGTGGAAGCCAAGCATCGCCAGTATGCCTTCGACCTGAGCGGGCTTTCGTACATCAACGTCAATTCGGTTTACATCCGCTCGGCGACAATCAACACCAGCTCAACCAGCAGCCATATCGGCCTTGTGGTGATCAACGCCGCGTTCATCTCCACCAAGATGGACAACGCCTATCCGTGGGGCGACAAGAGCGTCCCGCACACGACCGGCATCATTCTCAACGGCAGCTACAACAGCATTACCGACAGCTTCATCGCCTACAGTTCCGGCGACGGCGTATTCCTCGGCGGCTCGCATGACTCGGTGATCAACGACACCATCGTCGACGCCGACTATTCCGGCGCAGACGAGGCCGGTGTCAGCATGCAGGGAACCTACGACACCGTCGCCCATACCAGCGTGAACAACTGCGGGCGGTCGGGAATTACCTTCTACAACTCCAGCGCTGACCAAATCATTCACGATGCCGTCTATAACATCGGCGAGCGCGGCGGAGACTCCGGCGGCGTTTACACCTATGCCACCAACGCCAACGGCACCGAAATCGCCTACAACGAAATCTTCAACCTTCACCAGAGCGGCTACGGCAACAGCGGCATTCTCCTCGATGACAACAGCTCCAACATCATCGTTGACCACAATCTCGTCTTTAACGTCGACTCGGCCTTGAAGATGAACGGCACCAGCACCAACGACTCCATCTACAACAACACCCTCGTCGGCACGCTTTTACTTAACGGCGTTGTCGGCACCACCAATGCCCTCATCGCCGGCGCGACGCCGGTCATGATGAATGATGTGTTCGAAAACAACATCATGATCGGCAGCACGATGTTCCTGACCGGCTCGACCCAGGACCACAATATTTTCACCGCCGGCGGCGCGGGATTTGTCAGTCAGGCCGCCAGTAACTACGCGCTGGCCGCCGGCTCGTCGGCGATCGACACCGGCATTGCCATCGCGCCTTATACCAATGGCTTCGTCGGCGCAGCCCCCGACATCGGTGCATTGGAATATGGCGGCACCGGCGTTTCCGTCGGCGTGCCCACCGTCGTCCGCAGCGCCACAACCCAGGTCCCCGCTCAAAGCTATGATGCCGAGTTGGGAACGAATATCACCCTGCCCGGCGTCGGCTCACTCGACGCCGGCGACTATCTTGAATATGGCGCGGTCGATTTCCGCAACCCGATCAGCACTTTCACCGCCAATCTCGCCGTTCCCGCGCAATATGCCGGACATCAAATCCAGGTTCGGGTCGACAGCCCCAACGGCCCGGTTTTAGGCACGCTGACCGTCGCCAGCACCGGCTCATTCACCACCTTCGCCAGCGAATCCACCGCGCTGAACCCGGCCAGCGGTATCCGCGATTTGTATTTGGTGTTCCAGGGCGGATATGGCGTGTGCAATTTGAACTGGTTCCAGTTGTCGTGAGTGAAGCCATTTTGGGCGATGCAATTTTTTGCGTTCCGGGGGATTATGTATCAGGTCATCTGAATCTGTCATTGCGAAGTTTTTTTTCGCGCTACGTACTTCTGCGGTTTCGTCTTTTGAAGCCGGACTTTATACACGGGCGATAGTGGTAGTGGATGGGCCGCGTATTTGTGTTCTGAGGGACCCATTGCGTCGCTGAAACCTGCCGTCCCCGGGTTTTGGCCTGAAAAACGATTGTCATACTCGCGCCAAGGTTGAACCCGGACAGTTTCACCCCAGGCGCCGAGGTTTGAAAAATGCCCGGATGTCTGCGTTACACCTTTGCATTTGTTTGCCAGGCTGGGACGTTGGA
>DASRRM010000403.1:0-30717 GCA_035695715.1 Tepidisphaeraceae bacterium | reverse complement strand
GCCGCGGATTCGAGGAGGGAAAGTGGAGCTGGCGGCGAGCACATTCCGCGCGATTTTGTAGTGCAGACCTACGGGGGTAAAATGGCCTTGGTGCCCCTAAGAATGCGGCTTGAGCCGTCAAAGTGCGAAAGTCGGGTTAGTAGCGGCCGAAAATTGCTACGGCGGACAAAGACTAAGCACACCGTTTGCTTGCCAGGTAAAGCGAGTATTTTACGTGAGAAGATTCGAGGTAATATTATGTCGCAGAAATCCGGCATCTTTGGCTTCGGCTTGCATGGAAAACAGTCCACAGTCGCAAAAGAGTCGCCCGCGTCTGACACCAAACGTGCACCTCAGCAGTTACCCCCCTATAACGTGGTCCTGTTGAACGACAACGATCATACCTATGAATATGTGATCCAACTTTTGCGCACAGTCTTTGCTTACCCTGAGGAAAAGGGGTTCCAAATCGCCAAGACCGTGGATGAATCAAGCCGGGCGGTGGTTTTTACCACGCACAAGGAGCTTGCCGAGTTAAAACGCGAGCAAATCCACGCCTTTGGAACCGATCACAGGATTTCCAGTTGCCGCGGATCGATGTCGGCCATTATCGAGCCGGCTTGATGGGAAACGAGGAAGTGAGAACGAGGAACGAGGAACGAAGAGCGAGAAACGGGTCATTACTAGATCTTGCTCAGCAGGTGAACAATTCCCAGCACAATCACGCTCTGACCGACCGTCGCAAAGCCACGAGCCATGCCCAGCAACGCCCTGCGCAATCGGGGCCGGCGTTTTGAGGTGGATGTAGCGCCGCTTGCAGGAGCGGCAGCGGCCAGCAAACCCGGGCCCGTCTTGGCGGGGATTGACATATCCACCGGCGATGCCTGCCGATAGCGCGGATGGCGGCCATTGACCATCGGCCTTGGCCCTTCTCGCGTTGGAGCCGGGCGCGAGGCGTTCATGTAAATCGAATCCCACGAGCTCGATGCCAATTCGCTCAGCAATGAATAAATGTCCTCGGCCTCATAGGCAGTGGGATCGCGCGGCGTCGGCTGGGGCGTCGGAAGGCGCGACACATCGGGCATCACCGGCATGCCCCCTGCCACCGGCGCACGCCCGCCAATTCGTCCCTTGTGTTGCTCGGCGACGACCTTGGCATAATCGAACCCGGACATTGTGTCGGCCATCGCCGACCACGGATCGGCCGGCCGGCAGCGGCCCTTGTTTGGTCTGTTGTAGGCCCGGCCGCCTCGGGTTGAGCGATCGAGGACCCCGGCGTGAAACTTCACGATGGTTTTTCCCAGGCGCACCGTATCGCCATCGCGCAGCAGATGCCGGCCCACTTCACGATCGCCGATGTCGGGATCGGTTAAATATGTCCCATTCTTGCTGGCCAGATCGGTCAACATCCACCCCTTATTCTCCGGCTCGAAGCGGCAGTGCGTGCGCGAGAGCAGGATGTCATGAACGCAGACATCGCATTCAGGCGCGCGTCCGATGACCAGCGTTTGGCGCAGCGTTCGGCGCGCCAATTCGCGTCCTTTGAGGGTGGTGAAGATGAGGTAAGCCATGTTAAAAATCCGCCATGAGACGGCTTTAAAGGATATCGTCCGCAAGGGCTGTGATCCGATAATTTTCGCCCTGGCCCGGGTAAGCCGCCCGGGTTGCTATGGCGCTAAAGGGGTGTGCTTCATGAAAGCGTGGGACAAACGCCAGCTCCGTTGGCGGTGGCGTCGCACTCCTTTGCGCGCGGGGATATTATAACGTTAGCAATTGGGCGAACACCCCAAAATCGCGCGGATATGCAATATTTTCTCGCTGCACGCGTCGACGAAGATCCCGTTGGCGCGCACGAATCCGCATCCTCGCTTTCAGCTCCTCCGTCCACGGCGTGAATGAGGGGTATGGATTTGATTCGTCCACGCCGTGGACGAGCGCCAGCGAGGACGCGGATGCGTGCGGTGCAGGGAGATGCTCTCGTATACCCGCTCGTCAAGTTGTCGATTTCTCGACCTGTGGATCTATCCAAAACAAAGCGGGGCATGCCGTGTCAGTCATAAGACTGCCGCGGCATGCCCCGGTTTCTTGTTCGCAGCGAAGGGAACTATTTCGCGCCCTGATCGATCCAAGCGCGAAGGATTCCAACTTGCTCGGCGGTCAGCGGTTTGGCGTTGTTGTTGCCGCCGGGACCGCCAGGGCCATTGCGGGCGTTGCCGTCGCGCGGGCCGCCGGGATTGGCGCCTTGCGGCGGGCCATCTGCGCCGCCGCGACCGCCGGGCCCATTGCGTGGACCATCGGGATTAGCGCCCTGAGGCGGGCCGTCTTGACCACCCGGACCGTTGCGCGGTCCGCCGGGATTGGCGCCTTGAGGCGGGCCGTCTTGACCACCCGGAGCATTGCGCGGTCCGCCGGGGTTGGCACCCTGAGGCGGGCCGTCTGCGCCGCCGGCGCCTGGGGGTCCGCCGTTTCCACCGCCCTGCTGCGGCCGGTCATTTCCGTGATCTTGCGGCGGTCCGCCCGGCGCGCCATCCCGGCCTGGGCCTGGGCCAGGGCCGCCGGGCCCTTCTCGACCCTGGAAATTCGGCCGCGGCAGGACCTGATTCAACCCGTCGGCGATCTGCTCCTGGGTCAGCGAGCCGGTCTTTTGTGCATCCCACGCGCCGGCCCATTTGCCGAACGTTGCCTTCAACTCCGCCTCGGTCAACGACCCATCCTTATCGCTGTCGGCCAGGGCAAACAATGCCGGGCCGATCATCGAAGCGGGGTTGAATCCCTGCCCGCCGGGGCGTCGTTCACCGCCATTTTCGCCACGGGGCCGACGGTCGTTGGAATCCTGTCTTGGCGGAGCATCCGATTGCAGAATGCCGGCCAGAGCGGCGGTGAATTGCTGCTGGTTCAGCTTCCCCGACTTGTCAGCATCCATTTTTTCGAACCACGCGCCCGCCAGCGCGACAAATTCATCGTGCGAGAGCTTTCCATCGCCGTTGGTGTCGCCCTGCTTAACCATCAACCCGGCCAGCATTCCGCCCGGCCCAAATCCACCCGGACCGCCCCGCCCCTCGCCTCCCGGCCCGCCGCGCCGGCCGCCTCGGGTTGGCGGCATCGCGGTATCAGGATCAATTCGTGCAGCGGCGATGACCAGCGGGCTTTGGTCGCTTTTTCCCGCAACCACTTCCGGACCGTTTTCGCCGCTTTTCAGCACGCCATCGAGGCTGTCCAAATGCAAGCCGCCCTTGGCCCGCTGGCCGGAATGGCAGCGGACGCAGGAGGCCTGCAAAATGGGTTGAATATCCTTCGCGAATGTCAGGCCCGTCTTGTCAGACGCGGGTGGCAGTTTGCTCAAATCCGGTCCCGCAGCCGAGGCAGTCACAGCCCACGACGACCCGGCAATCAATGCAATGGCGGCAAATTTCATGAATTCTCCGTGAAAGTAGGTATCCAATATGGGAGTTGCGCTCCAAGCGGGAAAACCGCCGGATGCCGGCGAATCACCGGCGAAATCCCCCCCCACCAGATGGCGGAATTGTGACATCACGATGCCCATCCGTTAAACTTGCTTCCATCGAAGGGAAATTCATGACCGACAACGATGATGCCGCGCCGGGCGATCAGGATGCCGTCCCGCTGATACAGTTGCGGGTGCCGGGGCTTTGGAAGGGACCGGAGGAATTCTCCGCGGCGTTGCTGGCCACCAAAACCGGTTGGCGCGTCGAGTCAGGCGAGGCGCTGGTTAACGACGCCAGCGGGCAGCGCGTGACCTTTGGCGCAAGCGACCATGACGACCAGCTCGGCGATATTTTTCGCGGCGGACATTCCGACCGCTTGAGCGATGAAGAACTCGATTTGGTTGACCGCCATACCGTGAAAATTCATATCCACTCGCCGGGCGGAAGCCCCGAGGCCGCCCGCGTGGCGGTGGAGGCGGCGGCGGCGGTGGTGCGGGCGGGCGGGGTTGGCGTGTTTGTGGATAACTCGGGGCTGTGCCATGGGCCGGGCGATTTTCTAAAACTCGCCGGCGACCCCGATGCCGGGGGGCTTTACTGGGCGTTTGTCATTCTCACGGCCAGCCGAACCGAGATGTTTTCCGCCGGGATGCATTGCCTGGGCTTTCGCGATTGCCGACTGCCCGACCCGCCGCCCGA
This sequence comes from Tepidisphaeraceae bacterium, assembly GCA_035695715.1. Classification (GTDB taxonomy): domain Bacteria; phylum Planctomycetota; class Phycisphaerae; order Tepidisphaerales; family Tepidisphaeraceae; genus RYN-428. The sequence continues at coordinate 26,596 of DASRRM010000403.1, read as the reverse complement.
TCGGCAGGCGGCGGCGTTCGTGATCCACAACTTCCTGGGCTACATCTATCAATCCGGCGCGATTGTCACTGATGGCGATGCACTGGATGGTCCCGATGGCCCCCTGTTTCGCGCCTTCCACGAGCCCAGCACCAAATTCCCCGGATCAGCCATGCACAACCCCTACGGCGTGTGGCGGTTGGAACTGGTAATGGGGGATTTTGAGGAGGAGGAGGAGTGACGGGTAAAATGTGACGACCAGTAACCCAGGGTGGGTTCGAAATTGTTCCACGCGCAGCGGTCGATCCCATTGGGCGCTTCCGGGGGCTACCGCACCCGGCTATCAAGGAAAATCGAAAAGGGCAAGCACGCTACTAAAGGATCCCGCAATGATCCTCCGGGGGTGGCATTCCTTCTTTCCAGAATAGGCCCGGGTGATCCGGGAGATACGTATTCAATAGATACTGCAAGTGGTCGTCCCCCCCTCTTTTATAGCCCAGAGCGGAAGCTCAGGGATTCGCTGCGCCGTTCACCGCAAGATTTGCCCTTCGCATGCTCCCGTCGATACCATTGCGACTATGCATCCCACCCACCTCCTTACGCGTATTTTCGCAGTCTTCGTTCTGGCCTCAGCAATCAGTGCATCCGCGAGCGACTACGCTGTGATCGTCTCCCAAAAAACCGCAGCGGACGCGAAGTGGAAACCGGTGGTGGCAGCCCTGGTGGACGCACATCATGGCCAGACAATCTTTTACGATTCTGACGTCGCCACGACATTGCCAGCGTTGCAAAAACAGATGCCGCGTTACGCGTGTTTCGTGGCGCAGCCCGACGAAGCAAGCCAGGAATTCGTCGCGGCGGTTCATCATCTCACCCGCCGCCTCAATGGCGATCCCTACACCGATTGCTTCTGGGGAATTGTCACCGGATACGATGCCGACGCCGCCCTTCGCATCGCAAAACACCAGGAGCCGCTGGTGATTCACAAGGCGGCGGGAGCGACGGAAATCGCCCTGGACATGTGCGATCAGGGAATCTGGTATTGCGAGCTGGACAAAACCCGGGCCATGGAAAAACGGCCCGGCTCATCGCCGGCGGCGCTGCCGCGCGAGCAGGATTCCACAAAGGAGCTCGCCGCCCTGCTTAACGATTATCATGCCGACTTGTTCATCACCTCCGGGCACGCCAGCGAGCATGATTGGATGATCGGCTTTCGCTATCGCAACGGCTTTTTCCGCTGCAGCGACGGCGTGGTTTATGGACTGAACACCAAGAACGAAAAGTTTCCCATACATTCTGACAATCCCAAGGTGTATCTGCCGGTGGGAAACTGTTTAATGGGACATGTGGACGGGCGCGACTGCATGGCGCTGGCGTATATGAACAGCGCGGGGGTCGATCAGATGATCGGCTACACGGTGCCGACCTGGTATGGATATGCCGGCTGGGGAATGCTCGATTATTTCGTCGAGCAGCCGGGGCGATATACCTGTGCCGAGGCGTTTGTGGCGAGTGAAAATGCGCTGGTGCATCGGCTGGCGGTTTATTTTCCGGAGTTGCTGAAGGTGGAGGACGGGGTGAATTATCGCGGGCCGGTGAATGTGTCAGCCGAGGCGAAGGCGGCCGGGCTGAATGAGCAGGACGGCCGCGGGTTGTTATACGATCGCGACGTATTGGCGTTTTATGGCGATCCCGCATGGTCGGCGAAAATGGCGCCGCGCCCCGTTGCCTGGGACCAGACATTATCGGCCCATGATGGCGTTTACACCTTTGATATTAAACCCAACCGCGGAGCCGCCACGTTCGATCCGATCAATACCAACGGCGCTCAGCGCGGGCATCGGCCGATCATCCAGTTTTTCCCGAAACGTCTCGGCAACGTGGAACTGATGGATGGCGGGGATTTGAAGCCGGTCATTACCGAAGGGTTTATCCTGCTTCCGAATCCCGGTAAGTGCGATCCGGGGAGGACATACCGGGTGACGTTTCGCGCGAAGGCGGTGGAGTAGGACTGCAAGGTAATCTCGGATGAGGTGACTACCAAAGAACCCCGCGATGATCTTTCATGTATTCCACCTCCGCCGCGCAAGATGACCGCGCGACATGCGTATCGAGGGGAGATTGCCGTTGGCGGCTTGATTTTCATTCGCAACGGCGCGATGCGGCGTGGCCGTGTCGTGGATTGATCGCCTTCAAACATCAAGGAGCCGTTATGCGCGGCGGAATCTTACGTATTGTTGCTTCGTGCGTGGTTGGCGGGATGCTGGCGCCGGTGGCGGCGTGGGCTGGGGATGCGTTCGCCGGGGATTTTGACGGCAAAACACTTTCGGTTCATCTGGTGCCCAAGGGCGGCGAATATGCCGGGGAAATTCGCAAGGGCGACGCCGTTTTCCCGCTGTCGGCTTATGAGAAAGGCGACTACCTTGTCGGCAACTTCTCAACGCCCGACGGCAAATTCGAGTTCTATGCCAGGCTGACCGATAGCGGCATCTCCCTCACAAGCGCTGGGAAGGATTTTCCGCTCACGCGCCATCACGCCGCGCCGGCGGCGCAGGCTGAAGCTGCGCGGGCGAAAAATCCGCTGGACGCAAAGCCCGCCGTCAACGCGCACGGCGCTGGTGCTCTGAAGGAATATACGGCGGTGAACAGCAGCGAATTCGGCAAGGCGTTCACGGTTGAGAAGCCGGGCGCAGCGAGTCTTACCGCGGCATTTCAGGCGACATTTCCCGACCTCGCCAAATATTTCGATGAAAAGCCGGTCATCGGCGGCGCGTATGAAGATGCCACGAACCATGCCTCAGGCGGAGCATCGTTCACGGCCAAGCTCGATGGGAAAGCCGTCAACGGATTCGTCAGTTGCAAGCTGGACGCCAGGGGAGCGAAGGTGGCGGTGGTGTACTGCGTTGCCGACGCCCCGCGCGGGGCGTGGGCCGCGTTACTTGCCAAGCCCGCCGCCGGCGGCGCGGGTGCGGCTATCGCCCTTCGCGAATATCAATTTCCCGATAACACCGGAACCGTTGGCGTGGCCGAGGGATATTCCACCACATCTCCATCGCTGATGATTGGCGTTGTGATCAAAGGCCCGGCCGGGCAGGAAGTAAACCTGGCGTTTGGGGCGGCGGTGAATACGCCGGACGGGCCGCTGGTGCAGACGTATCGGCAGATGGTGGCCAATGCCCGGCAATGGGGTATGCAGCCCCCGCCGCCGCTTCCAGTGAACACGCTGATCGCGCCATACAGTGATCCCGCGGCGGCGCTGAAGGACCTGTGGCCGCAGTTCAGCCGAATGAGCCAGGCCGCCAATGGCCCGGCCCTCACGCTTGAGCGCATTCTCTCGGTACAGAAGGTGAACACGATGCTGCCCAACGGGCAGGCCGCCCTGATTGAGTTTGATTTCACGAAGACCGCCGCCGGCGTGTCGACGCATTTCCGCTCCGGCATCCGTTGGGACATGGGTCCAACCACGCCGGGCGGGTGGATGATCTACACCGCGCAGGTGGTTGCGCCGGTGGAAACCTACCAGCGCGATTTCCCGGCCATGCTGGCGATGGCAACATCGCTGAAGGAAAATCCGCAGGTCATCATGGAAAAAACCAGGATCAACATCGAAGCCGCCAACGCCCGCTTTGCCGCTTTGCAGCAGGCCAACCACGAATTGCAGGCGGCATTCGACGCCCAGCATCGTTCGTGGGAACACAACCAGCTAATCCAGTCGCGCAGCTTCGCCGACTTCGACGAAACGATCATCGGCTATCGCACTGTCGTCGACACAAACACCGGCGACCGCCACAGCATCGATCTGGGCAATGTGCATGACGTGGTGAATCACCTGAACGAATTTCAGCCGGGCCGGTTTAAGGAATTGCCGTTGCGGGATGAGATGTATCCGCTGAACGGGCGATGAGGGGATGAGCGGAGCTCGCGAAGGCGCGACGCTGCGAAGTCAGGCGCGAAGAAGACAGAAGGCGCAGGATTCTCATCGCATTTTAGCTGATGTGAAACTCTTCAGGCGGGCTTCTTTTCGCGCTCGCGCGACTTGGTGTCGATGTCGGAAAACTCCAACATGTGCGCGATGGAAACTGTGCGCCAATCGAGTGCTGTTGCATAGCCGTGATCATCCCGGCGCATTTGAGTGACGATGACCGCGCTGCTTTCGCCGATGGTGATCATCCACGGCTCGAGGATGTCGTATATCGTGCTGTTAACGAGCCGGATGCGGAATGGGCGGAATGGCGCATCGTGGATCTTGCGTTGGAGGTCCAGGTAAGTCATGCCTGGCATTATACCACGGAAACGATGCCGCTCGCCACAATATTTCGCCTCGCAAACGCGCGGTTCGCCGTCACCAGGAATATTTCACCGTGTATGTCACCTTTTTCTCGCCATTGGCGGGAACTTCCACTGGAATATGGATGGTGCGGACGTCCTGCTTTTCGTATTTATCACTGCTGGCGGTAATTTCCCAGTTGAACCAGCGGAAGAGATTCTCCTTGATGATAATCTGGGCGGGAACGGATTTATGGTTGTGTAAGGTTATCGCGAAACTTTCGGTGGCGGTGCGGTCGCCTTCCTTGAAATCGGTCTGCACGCGATCGCCGATGATGTCAAACACCGTGCCGATGCGGGCCAGGACGGTTTCGTCCCGCGGCGTATGCTGAATGACGTCTTCGCCGAGAAATTCCTTGTTGTCATCGGCTGGATCGGCCTTGTAGAGCCGAATGCGGCCGGCGGGAAGCGGAATGCCCATCCCATTCGCCTGGGTGTTGGCGAAGCGCACGTAAATGTCCACATTACGGTTGCTCTTGGTTCCAAGATCACGGTCGAGTTGGGGATCGGCGACGAAATCATAGTCCTGATCGCCGGCCAAACCATAGTAAACGTAGACCTTCTCGACCTTGACTCCGGCCTTTGGCGCGAACAACTCCATCTGCTTGGTTGAATTATGATTGAGCGTGGTGGGACGGTCGAGGGTATAGAGGTGATAATCGAAGAAACCCTTCTCCTTGAATTCAGGCTTGCCGGCGTTTCCCCCGCCGCTGCCGGAAAAGAGGCTTGCCTGGCCGCCATATTGCTGGGCGCGATCGGAGACAAACCGCCTGACATTCCCCGCCACAAGCTTTATTTTTGCGTTGGGATAGGATCGCCCGCTCACGTTCACTGTCGTCACCCAGGCGGAGATGTCGGCGGTCTTCTCGTCGGCGGCGAGATTGACGGCATAGTCGGCGCGCCACGTCAGCCCCTCGGTTTGATACGTCACCTGCACATCGTGCTCGCCCGGCGTGTCGGTGCTGACCTCCCAGTCCAGCGTTGGCTTGGCAACAAAGCCGGTCTTCAATTCGGCCAGCCGGATGGCGTCGATGTTGTCGAAGCGTTCGAGGACAATGGGCGTTTTGGCGTCGTCAGTCTGAAGGACGTACATGTAGTAATTGTCGACCAGCAGCTTGCCGCGGATGGTCTGCGGCGCATCCTTTCCGGGGGCGGCTTTCAGCGTCAGCACGACTTCCTTGCCGATATATTTGCTCAGCAGCTTGTCCGGGCTGGCCAGGTCGTGCTGGAAATTCTGTTCGAAAACGGCGGTCGAATTGGGCGCGGTCAGCGAGCGGAAGGTGACGGTGGTCGGATCGATGCCGGCGGCGACGTCGGTGAAATCCAGGCGGTTGACGCCCGCTTTAAGCTTCATCCGCCGAACCTCGCGCACAACGCCAAAGCCCGGCACATAGCTGAAAATTCCCAGCCCGCTGGATCCCTGCTGCGCCTGCGATTGGTCGGCCAATGCATCCTGCGGGACGAAAGTTTGTGGATTGGCGGTGGAATAGATGGTCAGGGAAAAATCGGATTTTGCGTCATCGGCGGCCGGCTGGGTTGCCGGCTCCGTCGGCGGCGCATCCCCGGCGGCAAGATATCGCGGCGTTACGGACGAACACGCGGAAAGCAAAATCAGTCCCGCCGCGCATACCGCGGCTTGCATGCCGATTAATCCCCGATGTGTCATGAAAGGCTCCCTTTGAGAAACTTCAGCGCCGGCCCGGCTGCGATGCCGGTGGCGGCGTGTCAGTTCTCGATTGTACAAGGGAGTGGTCGCAGGTGGTACTTCGTCAGAAAAGCTCGCCGTCACGCATTGGCCATTGGCATTGCAGCCGCTGCTGCCGCGCGCATTTCGTCCATGGGGCCGATCACTTCATCCACTTTGTCATTGAACAGATCCCCGATCAGCAAATCGGTCAGACGGCCTTTGAGATGAGGGTGCTGCTTCACGAAGCGGCCGAAGCTGAAGCCGTCGTAGTATTCAACCACCAGGCGGCGCATGCGGTCCATGCCACGGTTGAATTCATCCTGCCAGGCGCCGAGCTGGGCGGCGGATATGTCCCCTTTTCTTAAGCCTTCGCTCACCGCGTCAGCGGCCATTTGCCCGCCCTTTAGGGCAAGCAACACGCCGGACGAATAGAGCGGGTCGAGAAAGCCGTAGGCGTCGCCGACCAATACCCAGCCTTCGCCGGCGCAGCGGCTGGCGCGATAGCTGAAGTCTTTGGTGGCGTAGAATTTGTCGCAACGGCTGCCCGTGCTCAGCCGCCGCTGCACGTCGGGGCAGTTGGCCAGTTCCTCGGCAAAGATGGTTTCGTGATCGCGATTGCCGGCAAACAGTTCATCGAACTCGCGGACGATTCCCACGCTGACCAGATCGTTGTGCAGCGGGATATACCAGAACCATCCCTTCTTTCCCCTGGTCTGAATGACCAGCGTCGCCCCTTCGTCGCGGCCACTGTCGCGCAGCCCCCCTTTCCAATAAGTCCACACGGCCCCTTTTTTCAATGCGCCGTCCTGGACCAATAGATCGAAGCGGTTGCCGATGAGTGCCGACTGCCCGCTCGCGTCAACCACGACCTTGGCCCGCACTTCCTCTTCGGTCCCATCGTCGTATTGCACGCGCACGCCGACGGCCCGGTCGCCCTCGAAGATGATTTCGCGGACGCGTGCGCCTTCGCGGGCGTCGACGCCATGTTCGCGGGCGTTGTCCAGCATCATCTTGTCGAATTCACTGCGCAGCACCTGCCAGGTGCGCGAGGATTCGTGCGGGCGATGGTCGTAAAAGTAAAACGGCTCGGAAACCTTGCCATGCTGGTTGACAAACTGAGCCGACTCCTTCTTGACAAAGGGGCTATTTTGCAGCTTTTCGAGCATATTCAGGCGTTTGAAGATCCAATACGTTTCCGGGATGAGCGATTCGCCGATATGAAAGCGCGGAAACCGCGCCCGTTCGAACAGCCGCACGCGATGGCCTTGTTGGGCGATGAGCGTGGAGGCGGTTGACCCGGCGGGTCCGCCGCCGATGACGATAACGTCGGTGGTGGAAGCGGTGGCAGAGGTTTGCGCGATCATGCAGTCTTCCTTGTTTTCACTCCGAATCATGCCAGAGGGCGCGATTCATTCGGCTTTTCGGCGCGAACAGACGCGGGCAATCGAACCGGTCGGGAACTCGTGGCAATTCGACGTCGGAACGATACCCATTGGTACGATGGCGGCGCGAATTTGTTTAGACAAGAGTTGTGCAAACAACTGCTTTCGCGCGTTGATCGATGTGGCGTCGCGATTGATCTGGATCGCGATTCGCAAGCGACATCCATGACTAAATTAAAAGCGCAGCGCGATCCGTGTAGGGTCCGCACGGCGGGCCGTCCTGTTTGAGGCGGAAAGGGCGGTCCGCGGTGCGGACCCTACGAAGAACCGACGCGCCGAATCGCGCAATGTCATTTAGGCTGCGGAGAGAAACGCGCTTTGGATGCTGAACCTCGGCAACAACGACCGGTCGCATTCAGCGCGATTTTGCTTTGATTCCCTCAAAGTCATCGACCAGCCATCGCTCGATCAGCTCCGTCACTCCCGCCCCGCGCGCACCGCTTGTTACCCAGTCGACTTCAGCTTTAACCGCGGGCAGGGCATTGGCAACGGCGACCGACAGGCCGCACATTGTCAGGAAGGCATGATCGTTTTCAGCATCGCCCACGCCAACGGTTTGATTGGCTGACAGCTTCAATTCTTCCAAGGCGGGCTTTAAGCCGGTGGCTTTGGTGATCCCGGCGGGAAGCGCCATCACCGACCCCTTATTGAAAATGACATGCCATTCCAACCCGAGTTCGCGGATCGCATCGAGCACGGCATGCTCGTAGGGCTCAACCGTCGCCACCACCGACCGCCCCACCGACACCGGAACATTCTTCGCCCGAAGCGCCGCGACGAATTCCGGCGGGGGAGTTGGCGACAGAATTCGCGCACGGGCCGAGAGTGGCTCATACAGCACCGCGCCATTCTCGGCCACGATGCGCTCGAATAACTCGCAATGCGCGAAGGTGGCCAGCAAGTCGCTCATCTCGCGGCCGGTGACCATAATCAGATGCCGGCCCGAAGCGCGAAGCCGACGGAGCGCATCAACGGTTGCGTGGTCGACCGCGCCATCGTGGGCGATGGTGCCGTCGTAATCAGTTGCCAGGGCTGCATAGCGCATCGTTATTAAATGTTCTCCTTAAATTGACATTGCTTGCGGTTGTTCATGTTGTCAGCCAAAAACGCGCCAGGCATCGGAAGGTGGGCGATCGTGCGGCTCGACCCATTCCTCCCAGAGACGAAATCCGCCGGTGAAGGCGTCTTGATTTGCGCCGCGCCTTGCGCGAGGCGGAAGCGGATGAACTTCGCCAGCATGGCCTCCTCCCAGGACCACGTAGTCGGCGGAAGTCGCCTGGCCGAGGGCTTCGACAGCTTCATTTACGGCGAGCAGCCAGGCTTGCCTGCCATTTTTTTCCAATCCTTCCTTCCCTACGCGATAAAACAACGGCTCGCCGCTTTCACCCCAGGGCACGCACCCAAGTTCCAGGTTGACGACGACGCGTTCGATGACCAGCGCCGACCCCAGGCCGGTGCCCAGTCCCAGGAACAGCATTCTGCCTCCGTCGAAAGCGCCGATGGCCTGCATGGCGGCATCATTAATGATGCGCACGCGCTTGGCGAACGCCGCCGAAAAGTCATACCCGACCCATCCATGTCCCAGATTGCCCGGCTCAGCCGCCGGCCTTCCTGAGCGGACTTGTCCAGGATAACCCAAGGTAATGACATCGAACTGCCAGTTGGCGACGATTTCCCCGACTTTTTTCACCAGCCCATCGGGCGTGAGGTGTTTATTGGAATCGAATTGGCGCGGCGCGCTTTGGCCGCTGGCGAGAACCTTCACATGGGAGCCGCCGATGTCGATGACCAATACGTTCATTCACGAGCTCCTGCGTGACGCTGGGGTGATATAGCGAAAGACATGCCGCAGGCGGGGCGCATATCCGAGCTGAATGCCGGCTTTCGCTTGCTCCTGCTTCTGTGGGTATTCTTTGCGCTTCTTGCGTCTTTGTGTAAAACCCACGGCGGGCGGCGCGACGAAACCGCGGTTTTCCCGTAAGATTCCCGTTCGCCGATTGCAATCGATCATGGACGAAACCATTTCCATCCTCACACAGCCGCCGGCAGCCGCGCCGGCGTCCGGCCGGGGATTACTGGGCCGCGCGCTGCTTCACGCCGTGGGGCTTTCTGCCTACTTCATGATCGTTTACAACGGGTGCAACTATCTTGCCTCGCGGCGGGCTCATGTCGGCACGCTCTATTACGGGTGGGAGAAGCAGATCCCCTTCGTGCCGCTGGCGATTTTTCCCTACATGTCCATCGACCTGTTCTTCTTCTTTTCCCCGCTGCTGTGCCGGAGCATTGGCGAATTGCGAACACATTCCCGGCGCATCGTCCTGGCGATTTCACTGGCGGCGGTTTGCTTTCTGCTATTTCCGCTGCAAATGGGGACGGGCCGGCCGGCGGTATCGGGTGTGTCGGGCCTGCTCTTCAAGTTGCTGGGTGGTTTTGACAAGCCGTTCAATCTTGTCCCATCGCTTCACATTGCGCTGCTCTGTATTCTCTGGGTTATCTACAGTCGCCATACACGCGGCATCCTTCGCCTGCTCATCCAGCTCTGGTTCGTGATGATTGCCATTTCGTGCCTGGTGACGAATCAGCATCATGTGATCGACCTGGCCGGCGGGTATACTCTGGGCGTGCTGTGCATTTACCTTGCGCCCGAGGGTGGTGACATGGGCGCGCGGTTTGGCGGCGCGCAGCGGTACGTCGCGTCGGCGGGCCGCCCATCCCCGGACGCAAATACCACGGGCGGGCCGGATATGGCGCGGTGTGAGAATCACGCGCGGGCCGAGCGCGCCACGATGCGCATCGGCAATGCGAGAGTTGCGTGGAACTACGCCGCCGGGTCGGCGATCCTGGCGCTGGGCGCGAAAATGCTTTATCCGTGGGGATTGTTGCTGCTGTGGCCGGCGGCGGCGGGCGGGCTGGTGGCGCTGGCGTATCTCCGGGTGAACGCGGGCATTTTCCGCAAGACCGCCGGCCGACTGCCGTGGAGCAGCCGCATTGTCCTGGCGCCGTATCTCCTGGTGTCGGGAATCTGCCACCATTATTTCAAGCGCCGCTGCGACCTGTATTGCCAGATCGTGCCCGGCGTGTGGATCGGCGGGCGGCTCGCCGCGGCGCAGGCGCGCGACCTGGCCGCGGCGGGTGTGGCGGCTGTCCTGGATGTAACCGCCGAGTTTTCCGAAACGCCCTCGCTGCGGCGGATGAATTACCTCAATTTGCCGATCCTCGATTTAACACCGCCGACGCACCAGGAACTGGACGCGGCTGTCGCCTTCATGCAGGCGCACTGTGATAATGGCGTTTACCTGCACTGCGCGCTGGGCGTGTCGCGCAGCGTTTGTGTCCTGGCGGCTTTCCTGATCAGTGCCCACCACGCGCGCAATGTCGATGAGGCATTTGAACTGATTCGCGCCCGCCGGCCCGTGGCCCGGCTTCACCCGCGGGCAAGGAAGGTGCTGGAAGAATGGTGCCTGGCGTGTGCATGCGAAACGAGCCGCGCACGTAGGGTACTCCCGCAGTAAGCGGGTTTTGCCGATGCGCACAGTTCGGCAGTGATCACACCTCGCTCTTACGCCGCAATTTCAGGATCAATTCGATTTCCCCTCGGGGCCGGCTGAGCCGATTGGCAATTTCCTGCGATGACAGGCTCTGGTCGGACAGGTCGTAAACTTCCAGATGGCGCGGGTCGATCGCCGGCGCAGGCGGCTCGGCGGGCGTGGCGGGAGATTCATGAGGTAAAGCGTCGCCGTTGGATGAGGGGTTTTGTCGATTGGCGTCCTTGAGGGCGGCAATGCGCTCGTCGGCCTCCTTCAGCAGCGCTTCGAGCTTGAGCGTGCGGGTGTCGAGCTGGGCGGTGAGCTGGCGGGCCATCTCTGACAGCTCGACCAGCAGGTTATTCATATCGCGCTCGACGCCGCGCTGGGTTGCCAGCCCGGGCCGCGATGGGGAACCGGCCAGTGGATCCTTCTTCTTGCGCAGCGGGCGCATCACGGCATAAAAAATGGTCATCCCCACGGCAGCAATTAACAACCATTTCGTGGTCGGATCGTTGCTGATATCCAGGAGATGCCAGGCCATAGTCGGCCCCCATCGTGACGTGAGCATCGGGCAGATGCAAGAGAGGAGAAGCACCGAGGCGCGAGCAACCTTCCGCCCCGGCGATTACTCCCGCAGAAACAAGAGCCGCGCACGAAGGGTACTCCCGGAGTAAGCGGAGTTGATCATCAAAGGGTGCTCGTGCAGAAGGCGGAGGTAATTTTCCGAACACCGCTTACTTCGGGAGTACCCTGCGTGCGCGGCTCCTTTTGCCTCTGGCGGCGTCGCGTCGAAATTCCGATCGGCGGCGGGATTGAAATCCCATCAAGCGATAAACGCCTTCTTCTTTCGCCCGCTGAGATAACTTTCCATCACGCACGACGCCAATTCGCCGCTGCTGGTGTAGAAGGCGATTCCCTTGGTCAGCTTGGCCAGTTGATCGACAAAGCCGACCCAGTCCATTCCCCAGTAATCCTCGATCAAGGCGAAGGTGCTGATCCGGCAGCCATCCCTCACCGCCAGCACCGCTTCCTTCAACGTTGCCACCGTGCTGCGCGGGTCGGGCGGATAGAGCAGGTAAACGTAATCGCCTTCGACGTGAGCGGTGGGCTGGCCGTCGGTGATGATGAAGATCTGCTTGTTTTCGCTGGTGCGTTTGCGGAGGATTCGCCGGGCCATTTGCAGGCCCATGTGCAGATTGGTGAAATGCTGCGGAGCCTTTTCCAGCTCGTCGACCTTCACCTTCAGACGAACCTGATAATCATAAATGGTGACAGGTTTGGGCATGGTCAGCGGCAGCATTGCCTCGGAGATGCGCGCCGCGCCGGAATAAAAGCCGACGAAGTCGATCGAATCCTGCGGGAAGCGGCTGTGGATCATCGCCTGCATGGCCATGGCGACTTTTTTCGCCGACAAATATCGGCCATAGCGCATCATCGATCCGCTGAGGTCGAGCAATACGACGGTCGAGCAACTGGTGACGCCTTCGTGAAGATGAAGCTCGAAATCCTTCTCGGTGAAATGTATCTTGGCTGATGTCGCCCCGGTTCCGCTGGGATTCGGCGACGCCTTGTCGCCATGCGAGCGTTTCTGCCCATCGGCCCGGCTCTCGCCCACCGGCAGCCCATGGCGGGCCAGCGCGTTTTGCAAGGTCTGATGCAAATCGAGCTCGCTCACCGGATCGCCAAATTCATAAGGCTTGGTTCCTTCGATCCGCTCGCCGCCCAGGCCCGGCGTTACCTTCTCATGCCCTTCGCGCTGCCCGGAGCGAAGGTTGGCAAATACTTCAACCAGCGCCTTTTGCTGCATCCGCGTGACCGCCCGCGGCGTGAGCCTGAGTTTCCCCTTTCCATCCTTATCGAGCATACCATCCTTGAGCATCTGCTCGAGCATTTCCGATTGCTCGGGATTATTGGGATCGTTGAGCATCTGCTGGATGGCCTTAAGGGCCTGATCGCCATATTGCAGGATGAACTGCATGAGCTGATCGATGCCGAAGAGCTTGTCCTGCGTGGGAAATTCTTCCCCGTCGTATTCACCGTAGAAATATTTCATGGCCCGTGATTGTAGGCACGGGATGGGATGGGTGGGAGATCAAAGACGTCGCGCATTACCTACAAGACCTTGCGCGATTCGTGTAGGGTCCGCACCGCGGACCATTACGTTTGAGATGGAAAAACACGGTCCGCGGTGCGGACCCTACGAAGATTCGAATCGCCTGATCGCGCAACGTCATTTATTGAATCGAACGTTAATTTTGCGCCGTCAAAGCTTCGGAAGAGTTAACCACGGATTTCACGGATTTCGCGGATAAGAAAGAAGGTGGAGGCCCACCTCTTCGATCCGCGTGATCCGTGAAATCCGTGGTGAAATTTCCGTTTTCGGTAACTGACGCGCGGTTCGCGAGCTTTAGCTGGCGCGACGGCGCGATCAGCGCTCGGCGCGGCGCGGTGTGACAGCACCGTGAAGCGAGACGCTGGCGCTGCCGTCGGAGCAGGTGAGGGAGATGGGGATGCATGCCTTGCCGCCATTTGCATCGGGCGCGCCAAACTCGCAGGCGCTGATATTGCCCGCCAACTCGTAAACCGGGCTTTCCTTCGCGTCGGCGTAAAAGATTTGCAGGGTAATGCGCCGCGCGGCCGGGTCGTAGGCGTATTCCCGGTCGATTTCGCCTTCGGTAAGCCGTTGGCGCGGGCGGATAAGCCGCACACGCGAACCGCTGTCATCCACCTGCACGCTGTCGGCTTGACGAAGCTCGGTCACGATGTCGTCGAGGGTCAGGCGGGCAGTTTGGGTGCAGCGGAAAAACGAATTATTGTTGGCCACTGTCTGCGCCGACGCATGAAACGCCGCCGCCAGCGCCGTGAGAAGCGTCGCGGTGATGGCCAGGGCGATAACCGCTTCGATGAGGCTCAGGCCTCGTCGCCGGGAACGCGCTCGCGATGGAATCAGTAGCGTGGGCGTACCCGCCCACCATGCCCGCGAACAACCGGCGAATGTCGCGGTGGGCGAGTACGCCCACCCTACGCGCTGCTGAAAAGAATTTCGCGCCGAACTCTCTTGCGACGTCACGGCGACACCTCCGCGTAGGTCGCGGTTTCGGCAACGAAATGCGTTTGGCCCTCGCCACGTGCCGACTGCTTGAACTCCATCTGTATGGCGCGCGAAATTGAATCGTCCCTCCCTCGCCCGGTCACTTTCACCACGACCGTCCGCCCGGTGAACGTCAGTTGCGCGCAGAACCGCGTGCCGGTCTCTGAATCGAGCGTCGTCCATTCATTCTCGCCGGGGAGCGCGATCACATTCCCAGTGGATTTCAGGCTGTGCCCGTTCAAGTTGGCCGAGCCGTCCAATTCCTGCGCCAGTGAATCGGCCAGCGTCTTTGCGAGATTGGCTTGCGAAACATCATTGGGAATGGTGACATGCCCCAACTCATGGCGGACAAACGCCATCCCCGATTCAGCCGCGGCCTGGGCGTCGGCAATGCTGCGGTCGTTGCGGGCGATCTGCATCGACATGGCGCTTCCGGCGCAGAATCCAACCGCCAGCACCGTGAACAGCATCAGATAAAGCATCGCCAGCACATACGCGACGCCGGCGCGGGATTTTTGTCGGCATTGTGGCATTTGCTCCATTCGCTCCATACATCACGGCGCTCATCACTGCGGCTCATCGCCCGGCATCAGCCAACTCTGCGAATAGACCGTTTGCCCGTTGTGCCAGACAACAACGCTCAGCCGGGCGACCGCCGCCGAGCGGTCGGCGGCAACGGCTGTTGCCATGCTCTTATTATCGACCGCCTGCACCGTCACTTGCTGCGTCCAGCCGGCGTAATCAGCGATCGGCGTCGTCGCCCCGTCGATCGGCGGAGAAAATGTTTGGCCATTGAGATCCCACACGCTGGCGAACCGTCCGGTAACATGCCGCCCGGCATGATCCAGCGGAAGGCCCAGGGCGATTTCATGAATCGTGTCGGCCAGATTGACGGCGCGGGTCAGCTCCCCGCCGCGAATGTTGGCAGAGGTGCCGGCGGTAAGAAGCTCGCACATGGCGACCACCGCGACGGAGATAATCATCATGGCTGTCGCGGTTTCGATGAGGGTGAAGCCATGGCGGTTGCGGCGGGAGGTTGTGGGCGGGCATTTGTTCATGATCTAAATGACGGTGCACGCCTCACCTTCCCATGATCTGGCTCAGCCGGAAGATCGGAAGAATGATGCTGGCGGCGATGAAACCGATGACGCCGCCCATCAGCAGGATCATCGCCGGCTCGATGAGCGAGGTGACGGTCTTGATGACGGCTTTGAGCTCGCTGGCGTAAAAATCGCTGACTTCATCGAGCACTTCGCCGAGCTTTCCCGACTCTTCTCCAGCGCTGATCATCTGCACCACCGCGCGCGGCAGCAGCGAACTTTTCTGCAGGGGGACGGCGATCTTCTTTCCCTCTTTTACCGCCGCGTAAACCGCCCGCCACATCCGCCGATACAGCATGTTCCCGCTGACTTCGGCGGTGATGGCCAGGGTATCGAGGATGGGAACCCCGGCGTTGACGAGCTGGCCCATGGTGTGAAGTCCGCGGCTGATGTAGAGGGCGCGGAACATTTTGCGCAGGAGTGGCGTCGCCAGCTTGAGTTGATCGAACCCCGCGCGGCCGCGATCGGTTTTAAGGATAAGCATCCCACCCCAGATGCACGCCGCCGTGCCCCCGAGTGGCACATACCAGTAGTTCACCATGAACCCCGACAGCGCCAGCAGCATTTTGGTGGCGGCGGGAAGGGCCGCTTCCTTGCCGGCGAAGAGCACCATGAATCGCGGCAACACAAATGTCAGCAGGAAGATCGTCGTGCCCAGCGCCATGGTGGCGATGATCGTTGGGTAGGTCATCGCGCCGACGATCATGTTCCGCGTTTCGATCTGCTGCGCGAGATAACTGCCGATGCGGTCGAGCATGCGCGAAAATCCGCCGGACATTTCCGACGCCTTCACCATGTTGACATACAGCGGCGAAAACGATTTGGGATATCGCGCCAGTGCCTGGGAGAACGGCTTGCCCGCCTCTACATCCTTGCGCATCTGCACGAGCATCTGGCGAAACCGCGGATTTTGCACCTGTTCGCCGATGCCTTCGATCGCCGACCGGATGCTGATGCCGGCGCGAACCATCACGGCAAGCTGGCTGGTGAAGTTGGCGATGTCGCGCGCACAAGGGCCGAGGCTGATGGAGAATTCGCGGCGGCGCCTGGCGATGACCGAATCCGCCGGCGCCAGATCGAGGATGACGGCCCCGCGCGCATGGAGCAGCTCGACGGCCGCCGTCAGGCTGGCCGCCTGAAACACCCCGGTCGCCGCAGCGCCGGATTCACGGGTTTCATAGCGAAATAAGGGCATTGTGGGGGAAACGATGAAGTATGAACGAGGAACAAGACAAAATGCCTGTTCCCGCGTTCAACGTAACTTCATTTACCCTCTCCTTGGCGTATTTTATTCCTCGTTCCTCGTTCCTCGTTCCTCGTTCCTCGTTTCTTCCAGTCCTCGTTTCCCCTCAAGCTCCGTTCTCCGTGACCCTCAGAATCTCATCGACCGTTGTGATGCCTTGCATTACCTTCTGGAAGCCGTCTTCGCGAAGGGTGACCAGGCCGCGTTCGCGGCACATGCGGCGAAGCTGATTGACGTCCGGATTTCGCGTCACCATGTCACGCAAGGCATCGTCCATCACCAGCAGCTCGTATATTCCCAGCCGGCCGCTGTAACCGGTCTTGCGGCAGCGGTCGCATCCCTTGCCTTGATAAACCGCCTTGGCGTCGAAGCCCTGCATCGTCATGAATTCGGCCATGTCTTCGCTGGGCGTATATTCCTCGCGGCAATTCGTGCAGATTTTTCGTACCAGCCGCTGCGCCAAAATCGCATTCACCGCCGCGCTGATATGGAACGGCTCAACGCCCATGTTGATCAGCCGGGTAACCGATGACGGCGCATCGTTGGTGTGCAGCGTGCTTAAAACCATGTGTCCGGTTAATGCAGCCTGCACGGCAATGCCCGCCGTTTCCTGATCGCGAATCTCGCCGATCATCACCACGTCCGGGTCCTGGCGAAGCAGGGCGCGAAGGGCGGCTGAAAATGTCATGCCGATCTTTTCGTGCACCTGAATCTGCGTCGCCGAATCCAGGTGATATTCGATCGGATCTTCCACCGTGCTGATATTCAGATGGTTGGCGTCCATGCAGCGCAGCGACGAATACAGCGTGGTGGTTTTTCCCGAGCCGGTCGGGCCGGTCACCAGCAAAATGCCATGCGGCTGGGCGATCTGATGCTTCCAGATCGTCAGCGAATTATCGCTCAGTCCTAAATCGCCGACCGATACGTTAATCGCCCGGTTATCCAGGATTCGCAGCACGCATTTTTCGCCATGAGCCGTCGGCAGCGTGCTGAGGCGAAGGTCAATCGTGCGGCCACGGATGGTTGCGCGAACCCGGCCATCCTGCGGCAAACGCCGTTCGGAAATGTCCAGGTTGGCCATGATCTTCAATCGCGACACGATGGGCGCCAGCATCGCCAGCGGCGGATTCAGCGATTCGAAAAGCAGCCCGTCAACGCGATAGCGCACGCGCAGGGTCTTTTCTTTGGGCTCAATATGAATGTCGCTGGCGCCAAGACGCAGGGCTTCGGTGATCAGGTGATTGACGAAGCGGATGATTGGCGAATCGTTGCCGACCTTTTCCAGGTCGCTGGTTTCGGTGCGAACCGGCTCGGCAGCCTGGGTATGGTCGGCGGCAGCGTCCTTGAGAATCTGCTCGACCTGCCCGTCCACGGTGCCGATGGTCAACTCTTCCAACAGCCGGAAAATATCGCTTGCCGGGGTGACCACCACGCGAAGCTGCCGTTGCAGCTTGCCGGCAATTTGATCGAGGAGAAATACGTTATTCGGATCCGCCGCCGCGATGACCACCCGCCCGCTTTCAAAGCGCAGCGGAATAACCGCATGCTTGCGGATGAATTCATGCGGCAGCAGCGCAAAGGCGGCGGGGTCGACTTCTTCGCGGGCCGGTTGCTGGAACGGCAAATCGAGCGTCGCGGCCAGGGCCGATAAGATCTGCGCCTCCCCGGCGACATTCATTCCGCGTAAAACCTGCAGGAGGGTTTTGCCCGGCGTCTGGGCGGCAATCTGCCTGGCGCGGACGAGCTGTTCATCGCTGATCTGGCCCCGTTCGAGCAATAACTGCTCGAGCGTGGGCCGCGACCGGGGAATCGGCGGCTCCCAAAGCGTCTGAAATTCCGGCAACGACTCGTCGAAGTCCTCGGACGCTTCCAGGACAGACGGGGCAGAGGATGTCGATTTCTTGCCGAACATATCTCAGTGGCACGGGCTTCCAGCCCGTGCATTGCGTTTGAAGATTCCCTATTGCCGGATTAATAGCCGGATGCCACGGGCTGGAAGCCCGTGCTACTGTTTTACATCGACGGTTTCAGCTCGAAGCGATACACGCCTTTGCGGACGACAACAGTATTGGACGCTATTTCTTCAATAAGGAATCCGCCGGCTTCCTGCCCCTCGTGGTAGCGGGTGCTGTTGATCATGCAGGTTCGCTGTGCGGCGCCGTGGATGATGGATTGAAGGCGCAAGGATTGAACCGCCGCCAGGGCCGCCAGGCGTTCTTTTTCGAGGAGGTCGCCGGCGGTCTGCTCGTCCTGGGCATCGGTCGGGATCGCCTCTGCGCCGCTCTGGTGGAACGGATTGACCTTCAATTCGCGCAACGGCACCTGCACCTTCGCCGGCACGAATTTGAATTGCTCGACGACCTTGCCGCTGGTGGACAAAGCGCGGTCGATATTCTTGATCAGGGCCAATTCCGAGGAAAGCCGGGTTTCAAACGCCACCGACGTCGACGGCGCAGCTCCGGCCGATTGCGGGCCGCGCCGCAGGTAAAGGAAAGCCGCCAGGAGCGTGACGGCGACCATGCAAAATCCCCAGTTCACATAGCGATTCGTGCCCGGGGGAACGCCGCCGGCCGGGGTCTTGGCCGTCTGGCCCTCGTCGCCTTCCCCGGCAGGCTCCTGCGAAGTTTTGGTGTTGTCTTGCGTCATCTCGGAAGGTCTCCACTGAATGACCGTTACAGGGCATGCGGCATCGGCTGAAAATAAACGCACAGCGTCACATCCGCCTGAATCTCGCCGTCGCGACTGGGCGCTTTTGCTAAATGCATCTTCTTGATTCGCATGACATGCTTGGCGTCTTCAAGCTGAAGCATGAACTGGTAAAACCCCGCGAAATCGCCGGAGAGGCTCAGCTCGATCGTCTGCTCGCCGAATCCGCTGGTAAGCTGCACGGCGGGCGTTTTCACGGTTTTGGTTTGCAGCGAGTTGGCCTGGGCCATGCGCCAGATGTCCTCCAGCACCTTGTCCATCTGCCCGTCCGGCGGAAGCTTTGCTTCAAAGTCCGCCACGGCGTTGTGCAGCGCACCGGCCCTGGCGGCCGAATCGCTTCCAGGCGACGTGGAACGGGCAAACAAAGCCAACGTCGCCTCTTTGGCGGCAATATCGCGCTGCAACTCGGCGCAGCGCTGTTCCAGCGGGCGGCCGATGCAGAAATATCCCGCCAGCAGCAGCCCGGCGATGGTGATGAGCCAGAGAGTGGGTACTGAGCATTTGATCATGGTTCGTTTCCATCAGTCATCCAGATCGGCAGTCACCGGTGCGGGCGCGTCGGGCCGTGGCGTCAGCCGGACATCCGGATTCACCGTCATTTGAATTTGAAAGCGCCGCAGTGTTTTGCCTGATTTTCCCGGGACGGTATGCGCCTCGCTGATCAGCAGGCTCACGTCCTGGAAAAGCGGCGCGCGGCTCAACTCGCTCAAATAGTGGGCGACTTCCACATCGGTGTCAGCAAGGCCCGAAATTCTGACCGCCGTCTCCAGCGAAGAATTCTCCGGCAGCGCCACGGCGTCAGCTTTTCGCCGTGCTTCCAGGGCGGCCTTTTTGGCGTCGTATATCGTCGCCGACGCGGCGGGAGCTTCGGGCCGGGGGCGCGATTCCAGCGTCACATCCATGAGCGAAGCGCCGTCGGGCAGGCGGTTGGTCAGCTCGGCGAGAATGATGCTTGGAGGAATGCGCTCGATCAGCGTTGCCGCCAGCGTTGCCTGATGGATGACCTTGCGATGTCCGTCCTGTTCGTCGCGCAATTTCGCGAAACGCACCGCCGCGTCATCGTAGGCCCGCTGGATTTGGGCATGCGAGCGCTCGGCAACGCGCACGGCGGCGTTGGCGCGAAGGGTGAGAAACCCCATCGTCACCGTCGCCCCGGCGATCAACGCCGCACCCGCCCACGCCGTGCGCCGGTGCAGCTTGCGCTCCAGGAAATCCTCCGGCAGGAAACTGAGTTCATCGTGCATTGTCATGTCGCATTGTTCTCCACAGGTCCCATGCTCAAACCAATTGCGACGGCCCACGCGGGCTGAGGCTGGCGGCGGTCGATGCCGCTTTCGATTCCCACCTGCGTCGTGCGCCCCATCCGCACCAAGGGGTCGCCGATCTGCGCTCCGATCCCCAATGCCCGGGCAATCTGCTGGCACAGGTCGCGCTGTTGCGCTTCTCCGCCCACGAAAATCAGCCGCTGGATCGGGCGATCGGGAAACGTCGCTTCGTGATAGCGGCGGCAGAGTGAAAGCTCTTCAACCAGCCGGGCCACCGGCTCGCGAAGGGCGCGCTCGATGCGCTGCTGCTCCAGCGACGCCGCCGCCGCTGCCGGCGAGGGCCGGGCGCGGGCGACGGCCACATTGCCACGCGTATTGGACCAACTGTCCTCGCCGGCCAGGAATGAAAAGCTGGAGACGATCGGCTCCTCGCACTGCATTGCGGACGACTGGGAATCCTCGTCGGCGTTTGCCGGCGCAGCACCCATGCCATCCCCCCGGCGCTCGATGTTTCGCGATGTCGCGTGGCCGGCCGTAAGGGTTTCGCCGTCGATACTCGGGCGGGCGCGGCGCGCTCTGGCCTCCTCGGCGGTGATGCTCAGTTCCGTGGCGACAGCGCCGTTGAAATGCTCGCCGCCGATCGGCAGATTACGAACAAAAAGAACCTGGCCTCCCCGCGCGATGATCGCCCGGCTCGCCCTGGATCCAATATCAACAAAGCAATTCGTCTGGTCGGCGTCGCTCTTTCTTCGGTAAATGTTCAGGAAGCAGTCGATCAGCGCGACCGGCTCCACATTCATCCCCACCACGTCCACCCGCCCGCGCCCGGCGGCGGCCAGCATTGCGTCGATGAAATGGCGCTGCGCCGCCATCAGAATCACCTCGCTGCGCGGCTCCTGCTCGCAGTAAATGTCGCCGGCCACCAAATGCCGGAGCATGGCGTCGGATGGGTCGAAGGGAAGTTTGTCGCTCGATTCCCAGGGCAGCGCCTTCTTGATCGATTCCTCGTCCATCCGCGGAAGCCGCAGGTGCTGCACGTGCATGTTTGCCGCCGGCACGGCAAGAACCACGCGCCTGCCGCGGAAATTTCCCTGTGCACACAGCTCGGGCAGTTTGGCGGCAAAGAAGTCCAACCGGGCCGTAGGATCGGTGCGAATGTCAGTGGGAACATCCAGGCTGGCGGCGGCAATCAGCCGGCAATCCCCGCCGGCCTTTTCCACCTGCGCCATGCGAAGGCATTCGGTGCCAAAGTCAATCCCGATGGGATTGGCCCCGGCGGCGAACCAGCTTTGCACGAATGTCAGCATGTCCAACGTATCGACGACGCCGCCCGCGCCGTTTAATGACCCGGCAACGATAAAAGTGGGTTTTTCAGTATTCGCGGATGGGAATCAGGCGGGGGATAGGAACTCTGCGCCAATCGCGTCGGCAACGTTTAACCCCGTTTCCGTCAAACAAATCGACATTGTATCGGCTTTCAACAACCCAACCGCCTCGAAGCGCGACACCTGATCGGTAAACGCCTCACGAGCGTCGATACCGGTCTTGCCGGTAAAGGCGGCATAGTTTATTCCACCCGCCAGCCGCAACATCAGCATCGCCAGTTCCCCGGCGCGGCGCTCGGCGGGCAGAATCTCAAACTCCGCCGTCGGCACAAATCCCTCGGCCACCGCCCGCTCCCATTCCCCCAGATGCGAGCGGCTTTTCCAACGATGCCCTTCCACATGCGACGCCGCCGACGGACCCAGTCCGATATAATTCCCCCCCGTCCAGTAAACCAGGTTATGGCGGCATTCCTCGCCGGGCTCGGCGTAGTTGCTAATCTCGTACGGCAACATCCCTCGCCATTTCAGCCGTCGCCGCGCT
Source organism: Tepidisphaeraceae bacterium (assembly GCA_035695715.1). Lineage (GTDB taxonomy): Bacteria > Planctomycetota > Phycisphaerae > Tepidisphaerales > Tepidisphaeraceae > RYN-428. The sequence goes on along the minus strand of DASRRM010000403.1, from coordinate 4,364 downwards.
TCGTGAAACATCTGCAACTCGATCGATTCCTCAACGGGAATAAATTGCCCGAGCCGTTTGCGCACGGCCATCGGCGTGTTTGGCTCGTAGGTCAGGTTGTAACACGAGATGTGCGGCGTTTTCAGCGATACCGCCATCTCCAGCGAATGCGCCCACGATGCCAGATCCTGCCCCGGAATCGCATAGATGAGATCCACATTCAGCCGGTGGAATCCGGCCGCCCGGGCGATGTCGATGCTGCGCGCCACATCATCCGGATGATGATGTCGTTCCAATACCGCCAGTTCAGCCGGGTTAAAACTCTGCGCCCCGAAGCTGAGCCGATCGACGCCACTGTCGCGCAGCATCCGGCAGTAATCCAGCTCGGCGGTTGCGGGGTTGATCTCAACGGTCCATTCCTCCAGCGCCGAGAAATCGAATCGCCGGCGCAAGCCTTCGATCAGCCGGCGCATGGATGGCAGCGGCAGGAGGCTGGGCGTCCCACCGCCGAAAAACACCGTGCGAAAACGCGGCCGGGCGTCGACCCAGAAATCCGCCTCGCGCAAGAGGAGATCAACGAAACCTTCCATGCGGGCCGGCGTTTGGCGGGTGATACTATAGAAATCGCAATAATGGCATTTGTGAAAGCAAAAGGGGATGTGAACGTAAAGTGCCTCCACGTCAGCCGCCGGGAGCGAGGCGGGATGAACCCGCTTGGGCGCGACCGCACCAGCCTTCGGCGGCGTAATCACCGAAAGAGCATGACTGGAACTGTTTTCTTCGCGGGAGTCGTTCATCGCGAGCAATCATACCGATCAGCGGGAAATGAGCCGCGCACGGTGCGTACTCGCGAAGTAAGCGGATCCGGCGAAACCGCTCACGCCGGGAGTTCCCTCCGTGCGCGGCTCGTTGCCTGGCCGGTACCGCGCCCCGGGCTCCGCCCGGATATCCGGCCGATCCGGTCTACTTTACCATTCGTCCTCTCAACGCACTTTATCCTTGCCGCAGCAGGGTTTCCACGTTAACTTGTTGGACGTATTACTCAGGAGTGCGGCGCCGCCGGCGCGGCTGGGCTTTTCAAATCAAGGCTCACGGGAACCAAATTTATGCAGGCTGTCTTGGTAATGTTTCGTTCGGACGGGGAACGCCGAAGTTTCTCCGTCACGCGTGATATGACCGTTATCGGCCGCCGCGAGGATTGCGACCTGCGCATTCCCCTCGGCGACATCTCCCGCAAGCATGCCCGCCTCGTTCGCGACGGCGACACGCTCCGCCTGGAAGACCTTGGCAGCTCCAACGGCACCTATCTCAACGGCCAGCGCGTCCAGGAGGCCGCCCTCAATCCCGGCGACACCGTGCAGATCGGCCCGGTCGTTTTCGTATTGCAAATCGACGGCTATCCGGTGGACGATGATTTGCAGCCGGTGGTTGCTGAAACCGCCGCCCACGTCGCCCCCGAGCCGGCGGAGTCAGAGACCAGCCCGCTATCGCCAACCGCGCAGAGCGAGGTTGAAGATCACGGCCACATGGACGAGCTGTCCTCGCTGGAAGATGCCGCCGAAGGCTTGGAAGAGCTTCCGCCGTTGGAAGAAGAGGCGCATGAGATTCCCGCGCCCGCGCCGCGTGCCAAGGCCGCCCCACCGCCGATGCCGCCCCCCATGCCGCCCAAGGCCGCCGCTCCCAAGCCCCCGGCTCCGGTGAAATCCGCCCCGGCAAAGAACGTGGACCCCGCGCCGCTTCCCTTGGACGATGTGGGTGACATCGAGCTTTTGCCGGAAGAGCAAGAGACGCTGGACCTGCTGCCGGACGATGACGCCCCTCTCGCCCACGACGAGCCGCTCGATCTGGACATGGGCGTAGATTCCCACCCGCACCCGCATGCATAGACTCTTGGGGCCCGTGGTCCCTGTGTCGGGTTGAACCCATGTGAAAAGCGGACCCTCGTTTTTGCTTCGCCAGAGCGGTTTTTACCCAAAATTACCCATTTTTGGCGAAAAATGGGTAATTTGTCATATTATTGCTACTCGCCGCGGCTATCCCCATGCCTGAAAATATCTTGCGCCGCGGATGAGGGTTACACATCTGTCGCCATCGTGTGTAATGGCGCGTAATGATCGGGCTGGCGGGATCATGCATCGCCAGAAGGGAGGCCGATGAAGCAGCGCATCGCGTAACCTATAACAAGCGCGCCCGTCGCGGAGCTGTGCGCCTTCTTCATCCGGAATGCCATGGTGACCTAATATTGGAGGCATCGTTTGGAAGCGATAGCTGGGCACGACATTCTTCGGGGTGCAATTTTTGGCATCTCGGTAGTGGCCGGATTGCTTGCGGGCGCCTATTGGGTGCTCGCATTGTCGCATCGACGGCCCGGGGTCGCACGGAACGATCCCAGCCTATGGCTTTCTCTTGATAAGGCCGGGATACGGTATAGAAATTGGGGAATCGTTGCGTGGCAGTCCAAGAAAAGGGGGTCCAAGAAAAGGGGTCAGAAGCTCTTCTTCTTCGGCCGGCCGATCGGCCGCAATGAGCTTTCCACGCCGAGTTTGGCGGCGGTTTTCGCCGACCATTCCTCCCCGCCGTAGGGGCGGCCACGGTTCTTTGCCGCGTGCAACGCCGCCAGTTCTGTTTCGTTCTGCGGCGTGTTGAGCAGTTCGATCCGATCCGCCGGCCTCTGGACCGGCCACGGCGACAACAACTTGTGCATCGCATCGTCGGCGTGATCCCGCGCCCACGCCGAGTTCCATCGCCATTGCTCGGCCCGCGCGCACAGCAACGCCCTGACGGCGTTGCGTTCGACATACCGGCTGACGCTGAGAAAGTGCCCGTCCCGCTGAATCGCAAAACTCTTGAATCTCGCCTGATAAAGATGTCCGCGGCCGACGCTATGGCGGTGGGCGTGCCAGCGCATCGCGTGAGTCATGGCCAGCCACTGCATGAATGTGGAGAGTTGCCCGTGAGCCCTGGGCCAAAGCACCAGGTGAAAGTGGTTGGGCATCAGGCAATATGCGCACAGTCGGACATCGGGTTGACGCTTAAGGGCCTCTGCCAACACGCGCAGGAACGCCTCGTAGTCCCCGGCATCCTCGAACAATTCAAGTTTGCCGGATGCGCGATTCATGACGTGGTAGGCAAGTCCGCCGGGAGAAGATCGGGGTTGACGTGGTATTGCCGGATGTTAACATAATCGCCCGTGATTGGAAGACCTTCTGACCCCTTTTCTTGGCCCCTTTTCTTGGCGACCCCTTTTCTTGGCCCCCGGAGGCCGAATACGGCGCTGTTCGTGGGGAGAACCAGGTCGCGCGATCCCGTGGGCATGGGCTCCGGGGGACATACGACGGCCTACCGGTCCCCGATTTTGATAAGCCATACTTTCCGGAGAATTGTTGTGGTGCATGGAAGGACTTAGACAAGGGCTGGGTTCCGTGAACCGGAGGTGTTCATGTTTCGCAACCGCGATCTTATCGTTCTATTTCTCGTCGCGACCTCCTTTTTCCAAGGCTGCACATCGCGGAAAAACGTTGACATCGCGCCGCTGCCGATGTCAGCCGTCGTTTCGCAACTGTCGAGCGACCCGCGAGAAATTCGGATCTGTCCGGAAGCGGCATCAATTATTTCCTCCGCTGCCGCCACTCCAGACGGGCGTTTGCTGGCCAAGACCGTGTCGAGCGTTGGCACTCTGGTTGATCGTTTCGTTCTATTCGAAACCATTGCGGTGCGCGGGGGCCATGCCTCGTCATCACAGCCTTTTGCCGACGTCGCTGCCGAGAACTCATCGGGGGCGGGGATATCATCGGCAAGGGTAGCGATTGTCCAGTTTGCGATTATTTTCGAAGATGCAGATGGGCTGGGATTCATCACAAATATAGCCCCACCGACATACCGGTCGGGACTCTATACCAGCCCTAGCTATCGCGGCGTTATCTCTGGCTATTGGTCAAGGTCGATCGCGGACCGGTCGGGTGAGCGGGAGGATCTCGACCGTGCCACCGCCCAGCTTCGCATCGTTTCCGCCACGAACGCTGATCCTGTAGTGCGTGTCGTCTACGATTCCAACTCCCTTGACGGCACAGTTCTCACTCGCGTCGTCAAGTACGACGCAAATGGTCCAAGGACACGCATCGCCTTCAACTATGCAAACCATGGCGACGAGAAGAACCTGGATTTGCTCAATGGGGATTTCGCGAAGCTTTGGCCCCTCGTCTACGCCGGCCCAAAGGATATGAGAATAAACGATCGCCACTAGGCCTTAAACCAGTACAGCCGCTGCCGAAAATCGCTCAGAATTGAAGAAAAAAACTCGAAACGCCCGCGTTTTACTGTATGAAGTGGGATTGTCAAAGTCCGACAACTTCATACGCACGGAGGCGTTTCGAGTGAACACTATC
>DASRRM010000402.1:0-2069 GCA_035695715.1 Tepidisphaeraceae bacterium | reverse complement strand
CGGGGTCTACGTCACCAATTCCCCGGATATTCTCTTTTTTCCCGACTCGGCCATCAGCGGAAAAGCGGGCAAGCCGGAGGTGATCATCACCGGCTTTGGCCGGGCCGATCGCCACGAACTTCCCAACAGCCTGACCTGGGGACCGGACGGCTGGCTTTACGGGATGAACGGCGTTTTCAACGGCGCGCATGTGGAAAACGACGGCAGGAAATTTGACTTCACCTGCGCCATTTGGCGCTGGCATCCGAAGACGAAAAAGTTTGAGCTTTTCGCGCAGGGCACCAGCAATCCCTGGGGCCTTGATTTCAATCGCCAGGGCGATTGGTTCGTCTCCTGCTGCGTCATCGATCACATGTTCCACATGACCCAAAGCGGCTATTACCACCGCCAGGGTGGGCCGTATCCGCCGGGCAGCCGCCCGCTGCCTTCCATCACCACCGGCCGCCATCAGGCGGCGGCGTATGGCGGGCTTTGCTTTTACGATGCCGACGTTTTCCCCGCCGAATTTCGCGGCACATTTCTGATGGGCAACCTGCACGGCAGCGCCATCAATCACGATACCATCACTCGCAACGGCGCAACCTACATCCAGCACAACGCGCCGGATTTTTTGCAGGCCAATGATGCCTGGTTTATGCCCGTCTCGCAAAAAATCGGCCCGGATGGCTGCCTGTATGTGATGGATTGGTACGACCGTTATCACTGCTATCAGGACGCCAATCGCGATCCAAAGGGAATCGATCGCGAGCGCGGCCGGATTTATCGCATTTCGTATAACGATGCGCCGTTTTATAAGCCATTCGATTTACAGAAGAATTCCACCGAAGAATTGCTGAAGCTTCTGGACAACCCGAATGTGTGGTGGCGGCGGACGGCGCAGCGCGTGCTGAACGAAAAGTTTACGCCGGACATGGTGCCGACATTGGAAAAGATCGCCCTTGACACCGGCGACAAGAATAACGCGCACATGCATGCCCTGTGGCTACTGGTGAGTCAGCATGCGTTGTCGCCGGAGTTTCATTTGAAGGTGCTGAATAGCGCCGATGCGCCGACCAGGAATTGGGGCGTGCGGGCGGCGGGGGAGATGGGGGAAATAACGCCGGGCGTTTATGAAAAGCTCAAAGCGCTGGCGAACGATCCTTCGCCGGATGTGCGCTGTCAACTGGCGGTGGCGGCGGGGCGGTTGCAGAAGCCGGATGGATTGCCATTGCTGATCGGGCTTCTGCACAATGCCGACAACGTGAAAGACCCGCTGATTCCCACGATTATCTACAACAATATTTTGCCGATGATTCATAGCCGCGGCCCGCAAATCGTCGAGCAGCTCGAGAGCGACAAGCTCGCCGAGGTTAATTTCGGCGAGACGGTGGTGCGCTGGGTGGAGTCGGCGGTGAGCACGCTGGTTCGCACGCCGGAGCAAACCGCCGGGATCGTGAAAAAGGCCCTGGCGCAATCGGGAAAAAATCCGAAGGTGAAGCTGTGGCAGGTTCTAAACGATGCGATCAACGGCTTTGAAAACTTCGGCGTGAAAGCCGCCGACCGGGGCAAATATTTCGACGATGCGACGCGCGCCCGCCTCGCCGATCTGGCGGAAAAAGCCGGCGACCCCGCCCGGCTGCCGGCGACGGTGATCGCCCTCTGGTGGAACGACGACAAAGCCAGCGCCTCGGCCCGGGCGATTCTCTCCGATACCAAGATCGACGCCCCAACTCGATCGATGCTGCTCAAGGCCCTGGCCGAACAGCACAACGCCGACAATATCCCGGCGTTCTCCGCCTTCGTGATCGACAACGCCGCCCCCGTGCGCCTGCGGCAGGAAGCCGTCGCGGCCTTGGGCGCGATGGGCGATGCAAAAGCAGCGGCAGTGCTGGTAGACGACTACGCCAAGGCCGAGCCGGCTGATTTGAAGCCGATGATTATCGATGCGCTGGTTCAATCGAAAACCGGCGCATCGGCATTGCTTAGCGCCGCCGCTTCCAAACAGATTCCGCAAAGCCAGATCACCGAAAACCACGCCCGGCGAATTGCCGGCTACAACGACAAGGCGCTCAGCAAGCAACTCTCCAATA
>DASRRM010000401.1:0-3321 GCA_035695715.1 Tepidisphaeraceae bacterium | reverse complement strand
CCGCTTCCGCGGCTACCCTGATGGCCGATGTCGACCATCGCGTCACGGAAGGCAACCGAACACTCGGCGAGATGGTCGTGTCCATGCAAGAGATCACCGGATCCAGCGACAAGATTTCCAAAATCATCAAAGTCATCGACGAGATCGCTTTCCAAACCAATATTCTGGCCTTGAACGCGGCGGTTGAAGCCGCCCGCGCCGGTGAAGCGGGCATGGGATTCGCGGTGGTTGCCGACGAAGTGCGGTCGCTGGCCCAGCGCGCCGGTCAAGCGGCCCACGATAGTTCGGCGGTGATTCAAGAATCCGTCGCCAAAGCGGCGGCCGGCAAGGATCAGCTTGATGAAATTGCGCATTCCATTCAATCGCTGGCCGAAAATGCCCATTCCATTCAAGTCCTGATTCATGCCGTGGAGTCCGGCAGCGAGGAACAGATGCGTGGCTTCGAACAGATTTCCAAAGCCATCGCGCAGATGGAACAGGTCACCCAAAATACCGCCGCCACCGCCGAGGAAAGCGCATCCGCGGCTCGCGAAATGAGTTCCCAGTCCGACGTCCTGCAAGACATCGTGGCGAGCCTGGTCACGCTGGTGGCAGCCGAGAGATAATTCAGTGGGGTGGACCCACGCGTCCGCGCCGGACGCCTGGTCCGGTTGGTGCGTATGGGGCTTGAACAATGACCGTGGCTATAGCCGGCGCAAGCGGGATGATTGGCAGGGCTCTCCAGAAAAGGCTCGCCGAATCAGGTCACACGGCACTCACCATCGCCCGCGGCGGCGGCCCTCCAACCTGTGACGCGATCGTTAACCTAGCCGGCGAACCCATCGCCCAGCGCTGGACCCCTGGCGCCAAAAAACGCATCCACGACAGTCGCGTCGAGGGAACACGCCACTTGGTGAACGCCATTTCCTCGTTGCCCCAGCGGCCGCAGGTGCTAGTGTGCGCGTCCGCGGTCGGCATTTACGGATCGCGCGACGACGAGATCCTGACCGAAACTTCAGCGCCCGGCTCCGGGTTTCTTCCCCAAGTGGTCATCGATTGGGAAATGGCGGCGAAACCCGCCCAGGAGCTTGGCGTGCGGGTTGTCAGTTTGCGATTCGGCGCAGTGCTAGGGCATGGCGGCGCGCTCGCGAAATTGCTGCCTGTTTTTAAACTCGGCGCCGGTGGCCGGCTTGCTTCGGGGCACCAATGGATGTCGTGGATTCACATCCATGACGCCGTCGGCCTCATCCGATCGGCCATCGAAAATGCCGGGTTCAAAGGTCCCCTCAACGCTACTGCGCCAAATCCAGTCACGAACGCTGAGTTCACCAATGTGCTCGCCGGCGAGCTCCATCGCCCGGCAGTCTTTCCCGTCCCGGCGTTCGCGCTGAAACTCGCCCTCGGCGAAATGTCTCAGGTTTTGCTCGATAGTCAGCGCGCTATTCCCTCCGCTGCCCAAGCCGCGGGATTCAGGTTCGAATATCCCGAGCTCCGGCCCGCCCTCCATCACATCCTGGCCACCCGCACCTGAGAGACAATAGAAACAGCATGCGTTGTTGGCTGATTTTATTTACTGCCGCGCTCCTCACCGCCGCTACGGAAATGAGCTTGTCGGTGGCGCAGTTGGAGATGTTTATCCGTTCCGCGGTGGACCTCAAACAACCCGATCGTCAGGTGGCCGAATATTTGCGCCACGTGAAGTTGCGCGACAAACTGGATGACCGCACCATCGAAGACATGCAGAGCATGGGCGCGGGGCCCAAAACCGTAGCCGCATTGCGCGAACTCGGTGAAGCGTCCACCAACTTGCCTGCGCCTCCACCCCCGCCGCCTCCGCCGCCGGCTTATGTTCCTCCGCCGCCGCCCGACTCTATCGAACAAGCGAAAATCATCGATCAAGCTCGCGAATACGCGCTCAATTACACCAAGCAGTTGCCGAATTTCATCTGCGTGCAGGTGACGCGCCGCGATTTTGATCCCACTGGCAGCGGCAACAACTGGTATCACGCCGACACCATTACCGCCCGCCTCAGCTACAACGGCATGGAAAATTACGAAGTCATCCTGCACAACAACCAGCCGGTGACCAACGCCAGCATGCGGCAATTCGGCGGCACCACGTCGGAAGGCGAATTCGGCAGCATGATGAACGAAATCTTCGATCCGGAAACTCATACCGAATTTTCGTGGGATCACTGGGGCAAGCTGCGCGGCCGCAAGACGTATGTGTTCGCCTACGATGTGCAGCAGGAATATTCGAAATACCGTGTGGAAGCCGACGACAAGCTGTCGATCATTCCCGCCTATCGCGGCCTCGTGTACATCGATGAAGACACCAAGATGGTGCTGAAAATTGTCATGAAGCCGTATGACATGCCGAGCAGCTTTCCGATTCACGACATTGTTTCGTCGCTCGATTACGACTTCGCGAACATCGGCGATCAGCAGTTCATGTTGCCGCTCAAGTCCGTGCTCACGTCCAAGCGCGATCGCCAGATGTCGAAGAATGATATCGAGTTCCGTCTGTATCGGAAATTCGGCACCGAATCCACCATCAAGTTCGAAACGCCGGATGCGCTGCCGGACGATCAGACTACTGAGAAACCCGCTGGAGAGCCGCCTCAAAAGTAGCGAGGAGCTTCGTTAGGTTCCCATCGCGCGGGCGGATCACTTCAATCTTCCCGCTGCCCGAGGGACGCCAGCGCTGGAACATGCGCTCGGAAACCGCGCCCGCGAAAATCGAAATCATGGGAACGCCCGCCGCCGCTGCTGCGTGCCCTCCGGCCGAATCGTAACCAACGTAAAGACGGCTCCGTTGAATGTGCGCGGCAAAAGCGGCGAAGGAGCCGTCAAACATCACGATTCCCTCTCCGCCCGCCTCTGTCACGGCGCGCTCCACGCGCTCGGCCTCTTCGCCGCCCGCGCCTTTGTCTATCAAGATCGGGCGCGGCAAGCGGCGCAGGATTTCAGCCTCGAAAGGATCGGAAATGCGTTTGGAGGGATTTTCGCCGACCCCGAAGCTGACCGTGGTTGCAAACTCACGCGCCTCTAAACCCGTCGCGATGTATGGGCAGGCGTCAAGAATTCCGAACGTCTCCGCCGCCCAGCGCTGCGCCAGAATCGGCAGCGGATCGCCGGCATCCGACGCGTAGGCGCGGCTTTCGAAGAGATAGTAATCTTCTTCGGGGCAAATCGGGAGCAGGCCAAGTTGCGTGAGTCGCGAGTCGGGATCAATAACGATGCTGGCCGGTTTGGAAACAGCTTGGCGAAGTTCGGGCCAGATGGAGAGCCGGTCGTCGAGGGTGCTGCCGCGGCCATAAGCGATCGGAAGATGCCTCAAGC
>DASRRM010000400.1:0-11645 GCA_035695715.1 Tepidisphaeraceae bacterium | reverse complement strand
CCGCCGCGGATTCGAGGAGGGAAAGTGGAGCTGGCGGCGAGCACATTCCGCGCGATTTTGTAGTGCAGACCTACGGGGGTAAAATGGCCTTGGTGCCCCTAAGAATGCGGCTTGAGCCGTCAAAGTGCGAAAGTCGGGTTAAATGATATCGCGCGATTCGGCGCTTCGAATTTTCGTAGGGTCCGTACCGCGGGCGGCGTTCTTCTTTCTCAAATGTAATGGTCCGCGGTCCGTACCCTACACCAATCGCGCAAGGTCATTTAGCGCCAGCCTGCATGGAAATCAGGTCGTTGATGCGCCGCGCAAACGCCGCCGGATCTTTCACGCGCGATCCCTCGGCTATCAACGCCTGATCGTAAAACAACAGGCCCAGATTCTCGATCCGCGGGTCGGCGGGATTCTTCTCGGCAACCTTCAGCAAGGCCGCCACCGCGGAATGATCCGGATTCAGCTCCAGCGTGCGCTTGGACGGCGGGACATCGCCGCCCCGGCCCATGCGCGCCATCAGCCGTTCCATGTGCGCGCTCATCGCATGCTCGTCGGCCACCAAAACCGCCGCGCTCTCCTTCAGCCGATGGGAAATCCGCACATCGGCCACGTCCGGCAGCTTTCCTTTCAGCGCATCGAGCAACGGCTTGTACTGTTCAGCCTGTTTTTTCTGCTCATCGGTCTTTTCCGTCTCCGAATCGGTGCGGTCGGCGGCTTTGAGCGTCTTGTCCTTGTAAGTGCGCAGCGACGAAACGAGATATTCATCCACCGGATCGGTCAGCAGCAAAACCTCCTGCCCCTTGTCCTTAAACGATTCGACATAGGGGGAGTTGGCCAGCAGTTCGCGCGTTTCGCCGGTGAGATAAAAGATGTCCTTCTGATCAGCGGGCATTCGGCTCACATACTCGGCAAAGGTCGTGAATTTGCCGGCTTCGGTTTTGGTCGATTCAAACAGCAGCAGGTCGGCCAATCGCTCGCGATTGGAAAAATCGGTCGCCGCCCCTTCTTTAATATATGGCCCAAATTCGGGAAAGAATTTCAGGTACGTTTCATATTCCGAAGTCTTCATCTCGTCGAGCGTCTTAATGACGCGATTGACGAGATTCGACTTGATGCGCGCCAGCACCGGATTGTGCTGCAGCGTTTCCCGCGAGACGTTCAATGGCAAATCCGCCGAGTCAACCACGCCCTTCACGAACCGCATCCAGGGCGGCGAAAGCTCCTCGCATTCATGTGTAATCAATACCCGGCGAACGTAAAGATCCAGGCCCGATTTTTTCTCCGGCCCGGAAAGAAAATCCAACGGCCGATGCGCCGGGATGAACATCAGCGCGCGAAATTCGGTGGTGCCTTCGGCCGCCACGTGAATGGTCTTGAGCGGATCTTCGAAATCGCGGGTGTGCTGCTTGTAGAAGGCGTTGTATTCCTCCTGCTTCACTTCGCTCTTGGGCCGCAGCCAGATGGCTTGGCGCGAATTGATGACTTCATCCTTGGTTTCGGTCTTCCCGTCCTTTTCAGATTCGGTGATGAGAACGATGGGGTGATCAATGAAATCGGAATAGCGCTTGATGATGTCGCGGATTTGCCAGCCATTGAGAAATTCTTTTGCGTCTTCGCGCAGGTGAAGAATGACATCGGTGCCGCGGGTTTCTTTTTCGGCCGGCTCGACGGTGAAATCCCCCTGGCCGTCGCTTTCCCATTTCACGCCGTCAGCCCTATTACCGGCTTGGCGCGAGATGACGGTGACGCGATCGGCGGCCATGAAGGAGGCATAAAACCCCACGCCGAACTGCCCGATCAGCTCCGGCCGATTCTGCACGTTGGCGGCTTTGAGGCTTTCAAGAAATTGCTTGGTGCCGGACTTGGCGATGGTGCCGAGGTTTTCGACGATTGATTGCCGCGACATGCCGATGCCGTTGTCGCTGACGGTCAGTGTTCCGGATTTTTCGTCGGGGATGATTTTGATTTTCCAGTCCGAATCGCCTTCGAGAAGCTCGGGATCCTTCAGTGCCTCAAACCGGGCCTTGTCGATGGCGTCGGCGGCATTGCTGACCAATTCGCGGAGGAAAATTTCCTTCTTGGTATAAAGCGAATGGATGATCAGATCGAGAAGTTGCTTCAATTCGGTCTTGAATTCCAGGCGCTCGGGGGCGGCGGCGGTAGCGGTTGACATGAAAGTGTAACTCCTAAAGGGTTGGTGACGGAAATAGAGTTTCCGCGCCAGAAGGAACAGCAAAAAACGCGCCATCGTTCAAGCGGCATTAAGCCGTTGTAAATGCTGTGTTTAAAGACACCGCCGGATACCGGGCCGCCTGCCACACTGGCATGATTGGCAGCTTGAGTTAACCGCAACCGGCGTCGATGAAATTCGCTATGATGACGACTGATATTACACCGCAGCCGAATCAGGAAGTCGGTGATATCGTAGCGGCGGAGCCGACCCCGGCAACGGCGAATCCCCCAACTCCGCCGCCGCTGCCCGTGGCAACGGTTCAGGTGAACGCCCCGATTCCCTACGCCACCCTGGCGACCGCCGGGGATTCAACCCCGCCGCAAGCTTTTGCGCAACAGGCCGCCATCTTCTCGATCGCGGCATGGCTGTTTTGCATCGCCGCATCGGTGGGCATGTCGATGCGCGGCGTCCATCCGCCGGCGGCGTTCTCGCTGGTGCTGCTTTTCGGCTTGTTCATCGGCCTGGCCCTGGGAATCGCCGGCATCTTCTGCAGCGGCAAACCGCGTCAAGTCGCGATACTCGTGCCGGGGATCATTGGGATCGTGCTCAATGGATTGTTGCTGCTGGTGATCATCGTTGCCACATTGGGCGTGGTTGCCCGTGCCCAACAAAGCTCGACGGCCGCTGCGCCGACAGTATACGTTCCGCAGACGCCCTACATCTCGCCGCCACGGCCGTTTCGGGCGCCGCAGCCGCGGCCGTTTCGTCATTATTAATATGGGGGTCTAGCGGACAATCTTGCGAGACATTGCGCGCCGGTCGGCTATAATTCGAGCGATGCCAACGAAGCAATCGGATATGTACGATGATGTTCTGGCAGATCTGCCGATCGATCCCGATGGCATTCTTCGTTTTCGACTGCCGCGTCAGCTTCAACAGCGGGTAACCCGCCTCGCCTCCCGCAACAACGCCGGCAAGCTCACGCCTGACGAACATCTGGAATTGCAGAAGTTTCTCGCCTTGGAAGCAACCGTGCGGGCTTTGAAGGCGAAGGCGCTTTCCGCCAAACGGAAAGAGCTATGACATCGCGTCTGCGAAGGTTCATCCAAGCGCGTGCGCGGGGCATGTGCGAATATTGCAAACTTCCAGATTCACTTGGGTTCGCGGATTTCGAGATCGATCACATCATTGCCAGGGCGCACAGAGGCGGGGACGAACTGGAAAATCTCGCGTGGTCATGTCTCAGTTGTAACCTTTACAAAGGTCCCAACCTTGCCTCTGTCGATCCTCAAACCGGCTTGATCGTGAACCTGTTCAATCCGCGTCGTAATGTGTGGAATTCGCATTTTCGCTTATCCGAGGGACTGATCCTTCCCCGGACCGCAAAGGGGCGGGCGACACTCGTTTTGCTGAGGATTAATGCGCCACAGACATTCATGCTCAGGCGCGCGTTTGAAGAGGTGGATCCTGAGTACCGGAAGCGTGTTACGCGGCGTTGCGTGTAGCTCGCATTCATCTTACCGAATACATCACCATCCCCGTCGCCAGCTTCGGAAAGAAAAATGTGCTCTTTTGCGGCATCACTTCATTGTGCTTTCCCAACTCTTCCAAGGCGTGCAACGGGGTTGGCCGCAAGAGCAGGGCGATCTGATATTTGCTCCCATCCACCTGCGGCGCAACTTCATTCGCATACGCGGTGTAGCCTTTGGTCATTTCGCCCCCGCCGGCGAATTTTGGCTGTAAGACTTCATCCAGCAAATAGCGCTGAAGGATCGCCACGTCCAGACGCCGCCATGCTTCGCTATGGTTGGCTTCCAGCGGCTTAAGGACATCGAGATTGGTGAGCTTCAGCGAATAGAGCCGACGTGATTTGCCATCGTACAACCCGAAGCTGTGCGGCGTGCCGTGGGCCAGGGCGTTGACGGCTTCGTCCATGCGATCGGGACCGACCGCCATTTCCTCGATTTGAAAATTCGGCGCGACGGCGGCTTTGAAAGCCTCGATCTGGAAGTTTTGCAAGCCGCCAATCAGCCGATGCGTCGGCAATATGATCAGCCCCGGATCCTGCATTCCCACCAACACGAACAGGCAGTAGTTGGCCGGATGATTTGGCGGCAGATGCCCGCCCGCCGCCGCCTCGGCTTCCTTCTTGTACTGCAACGCCATCGTGTAGCGGTGATGCCCGTCGGCAATATAGATCGGCTTATGCCCCATCAGGTCGATCACGCCGTTCTCCACATCGCTGTCGGTGACGCTCCACAGATCATTTTGCACGCCGTCCAGCGTGCCGGCTTGTTCGGGTTTGCCAAGGTTGTGATAGAGCAGATTGGTGACTTCGTGTTTCGCATCGGAAAACAGCCCGAAGATCGGCGACAGCAGCGTGCCGGTGGCGCGGGTGAGTTTCAAGCGGTCTTCGATGGCCGATGCGTAGGTTTTCTCGTGGGGAACGACATGCCCTTCGCCAAACGGGGACAGTTTCACCAGCGCGAAAAACCCCCGGCGATGATGGGTCAACCCGCCATGCTGGTAGTTTTGGGCATACGGATAAAACGCCGGCCGCCGATCCTGCTTGAGCACCCCGGCGCGAATCCACGCCTGCAAGACCGAATTCGCCCCGCCGTACGTTTCATCCGGCCCCACAGTCTTGGGCGGCAGATGGGGCAGGTCGACAGTGACAATGTTATTCGGATGCCGGGCCTGCAACGCGGCCTTCCCCTGCTCGCTCAGCACATCATAAGGCGGCGCGATCAGGCTCGACACATCCGCCCCTCGGGCGTAGCGGATTCCAGCAAACGGACGAATGGATGCCACGGAAGTTTCCTCTCGGGAAGTGAACCCCTGAACGGCTCGATAAACTTTTTACAAACCCCCAAGGTTGGCTGGGGATGTTCAGAATACGACAGGGGATGGCCAAAGATCAACTATGAGGCATGAGACGAGTGAAACGAACGGTGTGGCGCTGAACGGTGGCGAGGGGGCTTCCTCGCGTCGCCCCAGGGATAGGGGCTAGTAGGGGCGGATTTTCTAAACGCGGACGCCGGTGTCTGAGGTACTCCTCAGCGCGGCCGCTGGCCGCAACCAAAATACGCGCGCCAAGAACGCCAAGAAGCCAAGAGCGCCAAGGCAGAACAAAGCCTTTTTTGCGCACGGGTCGGAAAATACTGACGCCGCGCCCGCGCATTAATTTTGACGCGAAGGGACGAAGAGGACGAAGGAGTCGAAGAGATTCCTGCGTCAGCCCAAACTCGTGCGCCAGGGCACAACGAGCGTTTCTTCTTGGCGCCTTGGCGCTCTTGGCGCGAGATTTTTTCCGGGAAAACAAGATTCGCGATGATATCCATGAAGACCCGGATCGGTCGCGCGAACGATCCGGGTCTTCGGAGTTACCTCAGACACCGGCGTGAACATTACGAATCCCACTGTCACCCCAATCCCCCACTTCCCTTGAGTACAAACGCACTTGGGGCGGGAGTCGCCACACAAAAAAGTTAGACCCGTTAAACGAAGTCGCCCCATTCTACGACTTTCGTCGACGGGTAATCCCGACCCTCGATTCCGCATCGCCAACGCACTTTTTACCCATTTTTACCCATTTTGGGAGAAAATTGGGTAATTTATCATATTATTGCTAATTTCGTTGTTATCCTTTTTGCATTACATGACTTGCGCCAGCGGCATCGATTACCCATCCCTTCCGGGTGTGTAATTCGCCCGGCCTCTGCCCTCTTTTGGGTATCATACCGATCGTGACGCCGATCAACGACACCTTCTGAATTCGCCGATCGCTACAAGCAAATGCTTGGCCTTTCGATTCGTTCGGTTTTCCAAAGGCGGAGTTAGCGCATTTTCACGCGAGCAAGTGGCGGCGGGTATTCAACAGGTCGCGCGCGGCGAAGTTCAGCCGCTGGCGGAGGTTATGGATGAGCTATCAGGTCGACCCGTCGATTGAGGCTCGTCACACAATGGCGCGGCTTCCCGTCGGGGTCCGGCAATTCGCCCGTGAGCAACTTGAAAACCTCGCGCGCGATCCGACGTCGCTTTAGCCGTTCATCGCGCTTCCACATCGTGCGAAATGTCAACTGTTCCATTTCGATACGATGAACGAAGACAAGATGTGGGAAATGACGGCAATGTTTCAATTTAGCCAGGATGAGAAGACGATTTATATCGTGGCGATCGTTTTTTCGTCGCGCGATCTGGGCGATTAGCGCGGGAATCTGGACGAATTGGGGGAAATCGCGATGATAACGGATATCTTTTTAGCAATTTCACGGGCAAGATGCCCGTGCCACTGAATGACAAACATGAAAATCCTTCTTGCCAATCCCCGCGGCTTTTGTGCTGGTGTCAACATGGCCATCGACGTGGTCGATCAGGTCCTCAAGCTCAAGGGGCCGCCGGTTTATGTGTTTCATGAAATCGTGCATAACCGGCATGTCGTCGACGGCTTTCGCGAACGTGGCGTCACGTTCGTCGATACCATGGCCGAAGTGCCCGAAGGCGGGCTGATCGTCTACAGCGCGCATGGCGTGTCGCCAACCATTCGGCTGGAGTCAAAATCGCGCGGGCTGGTTGAAGTCGATGCCACCTGCCCGCTGGTCACCAAGGTTCACCTGGAAGTGCTGCGGTTTGCCAAGGAGGGGTATCAGATCCTGTTCATCGGACATCGCAAGCATGATGAAGCCGTCGGGACGGTCGGCGAAGCGCCCAATCACATCATGGTTGTGGAATCGCCGGAGGAAGTGGCGAATTTGCAGGTCAAGGATCCGAACCGGCTGGCGTACGTCACGCAAACCACGCTGAGCATATCCGACGCCAACCGGATTATTTCCGCGCTGAAGGCGCGGTTTCCCAATGTCAAAGCGCCGCCCAAGGAAGACATTTGTTACGCGACCACCAACCGCCAGAACGCGGTGGCCGAGCTCGGCAGCGAGGCCGATTTGGTGCTGGTGATCGGGAGCAAGAATTCATCCAATTCACAGCGGCTGGTCGAGCGGGCGCATGAAATGGGCAAGCCGGCATATCTGATCGATGACCAATCCGAGCTTGACCCGGCCTGGTTTGACGGAATTGAAACCGTGATGGTGACGGCCGGCGCCTCTGCGCCGGAACACCTGGTTCAGGCGCTGATCGACCGCTTGCGCCGCGATTTTGGCGGCGAGCCGGAACTGCGAACCGTGGTGCAGGAGGATGTGTCATTCGCGCCGCCGCGGTCATTGAAGCGGCTGGCGGTTTTGTCGGCTTGAGGGATCGTCATAAGCCGCCCATCTTCCCGTTGGTTTTTGCGGTAAGTCGCGAGGAATTTTCTCCTCTAACAACATTCTGCCTTTTGCGGAGTTATATAGGCGAAGAACGGTGGGAGCAGCGTCCGCGAAGGTCGCGGGGGCAATCCATCGGCCAAATCAATTCGCCTGTCCGGCGATCGTGGAGACTCCATCATGAAATACGTGCTCGCTTTTACCGCGCTGTTGGCGCTGGTCGGTTTTGTCGGCTTTGGCCATGCAGCCGATGCCAAGACCCACAAACACACCGGCACCTTCGTCAAGATCGACAGCGGCGTAATGACCTATAAAGGATTGCGCGCGCCCAACAAGGAACATACCATCAAGGTCGACGACGCCAAGACGAAAGTGACCGTCGAAGGCAAAGATGCCAAGCTCGCCGACATCAAGGCCGACATGTACCTGACCATCACCGATGAAGATGGCACGGCTGTCGCCATCGCCGCCACGGCAACCGCGCCGACGAAAAAGCCGAAGTAAGCGATCGGTGCATTGAGTTGAATCGTGGTTGAAAGAAACGAACCCCGTTCCACGGCTGAACTGAGCCTTGGAACGGGGTTTTTGCTTACGCGTGGCGCGCCGGGATTGGACGGTCTACCGCATAGCCCGGAGGCCAGGGTAGAATAACCCGTTATGTTCCGCCGTCTATTCACGGTCCTGTCCGCCCTGTCGCTGATTCTCTGCGTGGCGGTGTGCGTCCTGTGGGTTAGAAGTTACCGGATCGAGGACCGGCTTTACTTTGGCGATGTCGAGAATCTGGATTTTCGGGAAGTAAGTTCGTCGTGTGGAACGATTACATATCACGCGATGAACTGGCGTCTGAAAATCGCGCCACATGAACAGCGATGGGTATACTTGACTGAATCGGAAGACTTGTCTCGGGAATCAAGAGCGTTTGGCCGAATTCTCTTTTCGCGTGGGGGCGCATGGAGATCATACGATCTTTGGCTCCCCCATTCTGTCGTCGCCGCCATCCTCGCGGGCTTTCCAGTTTCCTGGCTTTTCGTGGCTATCATCCGCCGTCGTCATATCTCGAAGACCAAAACGATAGTTTGACGTTTTCCCCGATAATCGAAGCATATTGCTACTGTTGGGCAATACGGACTGATCCGCGAAGATGTAGGGTGGGCGTACTCGCCCACCGTTTGCCAGCCGCGAAATACGGTGGGCGAGTACGCCCACCCTACGGGTCGTCAAAAAAGACACCCATATCCTCGTAACCCTTCAATTCCCATCCTTGTGGCATTCCCCCCGCGCGCATAGAATCGACCCTTCGCTAAATTGCTGGCGAAGCGGTCCTTCCAATCAGCCGCATCGGATGATCTGGAGCATTTTTTCAACAAAAACCATGGCCATTATTCACGATTCCCTCGGCGCAGTCGCCAAGCTCTCCACCAAAGCCGGTGACGTGCGAATCTTCCGCCTTAACCGCCTGCGCGAAATGGGCATCGGCAACGTTGATCGGCTTCCCGTTTCCATCAAGATCCTTCTCGAAAGCTGCCTGCGTAATCTCGATAATTTCCAGGTCAACGAAAAGGACGTCCGCGGGCTGGCCGCGTGGGATGCCACCGCAGCCACCCGCGGCGAACTTCCCTTCAAGCCCGCCCGCGTCATTCTTCAGGATTTCACCGGCGTGCCCGCCGTCGTCGATTTGGCCGCCATGCGGTCGGCCATGAAACGCGTGGGCGGCGATCCGCAGAAAATCAATCCGCTGGTTCCGGTCGACCTGGTCATCGATCACTCGGTGCAGGTCGACGAGTTCGGCTCGTCCTTTGCCCTGATGCACAACGTCGAAAAGGAATTCGAGCGCAATCGCGAGCGCTACGAGTTCCTGAAATGGGGACAGAAGGCGTTTGACAACTTCAGCGTTGTGCCGCCGGCCATGGGGATCGTCCATCAGGTGAATCTGGAATATCTCGCCAAGGTGGTCATGCAAAAGGACGGCGTGGCGTTTCCGGACAGCCTCGTCGGGACCGACAGCCATACCACGATGATCAACGGGCTTGGCGTGCTCGGCTGGGGCGTGGGCGGCATTGAAGCCGAGGCGTGCATGCTCGGGCAGCCGATTTATATGGTCACCCCGCCTGTCGTGGGATTCAAATTAATGGGAAGCCTGCCGGAAGGCTCGACGGCAACCGATCTCGTGCTGGTCATCACGCAGATTTTGCGAAGCCATGGCGTGGTGGAAAAGTTCGTGGAATTTTACGGCGAAGGTCTGGACAGCATGACCGTCGCCGACCGCGCCACCATCGCCAACATGGCCCCGGAATACGGCGCGACGATCGGCTTCTTCCCGGTGGACAACCAAACGCTGGCCTATCTTCGCCTGACCGGCCGCGATGCGAACCAGATCGACCTGATCGAGCGCTATTGCAAGGAGCAGGGGCTGTGGCGAAGCAGTCAGGTTGAGCCAACGTTTACGGAGAATCTCGAGCTCGACCTGGCGACGGTGCATCCGAGCATTGCCGGTCCCCGGCGGCCGCAGGACCGCGTCGATTTGCGCGCGGTCAAGCAGAATTTCGAGAGCGCGCTGGTCGATATTTTCAAGAAGCACGTCGGGCAGGCGGCAACGCCGCGACTGGACCGCTGGGCCGCCGAGGCGCCGATGAGCGCAGCGCGTTCCGGCATCACCCGCGCTATGAAGCAGGGCAGTGAAATGGTGGACGATGACAATGACGCCAGGAACGCCAGCACCACCGAGCATCTCGCGGAAAAAGCGGATGGCAACCTGGCGACGCTTTCCGATCCGTGGGCCAAAATGATTCACGGCGACATCGTCATCGCCGCCATCACCAGTTGCACCAATACCAGCAATCCCTCGGTCATGATGGCGGCGGGTTTGGTGGCGAAAAAAGCAGTGGAGAAGGGGCTGTCGGTCAAGCCTTATGTCAAGACGAGCCTTTCGCCCGGCAGCCGGGTGGTGACGGATTATTTCAATAAATCGGGCCTGAACGTCTATCTCGACAAACTCGGATTCCAAACCACCGGCTATGGCTGCATGACCTGCATCGGAAACAGCGGGCCGCTCCCCGAAGCCATCGCCAAAACCGTGGAGGACAAAGATTTGGTGGTGTCGGCGGTTTTGTCGGGGAATCGCAATTTCGAAGGCCGGATCAATCCGCACGTTAAGGCGAATTATCTGGCCAGCCCGCCGCTGGTGGTGGCATTTGCCATCGCCGGGACGGTGGACATCAATCTGGTCGATGAGCCGCTGGCGAAAAACAACGAGGGCGAGCCGGTTTACCTGCGCGACATCTGGCCAACGCAAAAAGAGGTCGGTGATGCGATCGCGCAGGCGGTCAGCCCGGCAATGTTCCAGAAACAATATTCCAACGTCGCCGAGGGAAATCCGGATTGGAATAAGATCCCGGTAAAAGGCGGCGAGCTTTTCAATTGGGATGATTCGAGCACCTACATTCAGGAGCCGCCGTTCTTCACGAATCTCTCTCCCGAGCCAAAGCCCATCGCCGCGATTCGTGGCGCCCGGGTTTTGGTCATGGTTGGTGATTCAGTGACCACCGATCACATCTCCCCTGCCAGCTCAATCAAGAAGGACGGCCCGGCGGGAAAATACCTGATCGAGCATGGCGTCCCGCCCTTGGAATTTAACAGCTATGGCTCGCGCCGTGGCAACGACCGCGTGATGACCCGCGGCACCTTCGCCAACATCCGCCTGCGGAACCTGCTGGCTCCCGGCACCGAGGGCGGCGTAACGCGATACCTCGGCGCGCCCGGCGAAATGGGCGAGGAAATCACCTCCATCTTCGACGCCTCGGTGAAATATCAGCAGAAGAATGTGCCGCTGATGGTGCTGGCGGGAAAAGATTACGGCATGGGCTCCAGCCGCGACTGGGCGGCCAAGGGCGTTTACCTGCTGGGCGTGAAAGCGGTGATTGCCGACAGCTTCGAGCGCATTCACCGGAGCAACCTGGTGGGGATGGGCGTGCTTCCCTTGCAATATTTAAAGGGACAGACGCGGGCGACCCTGGGGCTGGATGGGACGGAGACGTTTGATGTGGCGGTGGGGGATGATTTGAAGCCGTTGCAGGAATTAACGGTGATGGCGACGGGGAAGGAAGGCGCGCGGGAGTTCAAGGTGTTGTGCCGGATCGATACGCCGGTGGAGATTGACTATTACCGCAATGGGGGGATTTTGCACACGGTGCTGAGGAATATGCTGCGGAAGTGAGTTGATAGGCATT
>DASRRM010000399.1:0-18983 GCA_035695715.1 Tepidisphaeraceae bacterium | reverse complement strand
TTGCGTCTGCTGACTGCAAACAGCTGGGCGGAACTTCTTGGCTGAACCCCATCCCCCCCGAGATCGCTTCTTCCTGCAACGCAAATATTTCGGAGGCCTGTCCGACCGCGCTTGGGCATGTCAACGCGGGCGGGCACGCCCCCTCCGTTTTCCCGTTGTTTTGCCACCGGCATCGGGCTAATCTTGTTTAATGATATTGTGACCGCCCGGCTTCGCGCGATCGTGCAGGGAAATATGAAATCGTTGCAGGGTTTTTTGCTGATCTCCTCACCGATGCTGACTGAGCCGACATTTCACCAGTCGGTGGTGCTGATCGTGCAGCATAATGAGCAAGGCGCGCTGGGCCTGATCCTCAATCGCCCCAGCGAAACCACCATTGACATGGTCTGGGACCAGATCAGCGAAGCGCCCTGCCTCTGCGATGAACCCCTCCACGAAGGCGGCCCCTGCCCCTGCGACGGAACGCCGATGGTGCTGCACGGCGACCCATCCCTGTCGCAGTTGGAGGTCATCCCCGGCGTTTATTTCAGCCATGAAAAGGAATCGGTCGAGCAACTGGTTGGCGGGGATGAAGATGAACGCCCGGTGAAGTTCTTCGACGGCTATGCCGGCTGGGGCGCGGGCCAGTTGGAAGCCGAGCTGGAAGCCGGCGCGTGGTTGACAGTTCCCGGCGAGCCGGAGCACGTATTTGAAGAGACGCGCGATCTGTGGAACGTGCTGCGGCGGCGGATCACCCTTCGCTCAGCCTACCCGTGGCTGCGGCCGGAAATGATTCCCGATGACCCATCGTTGAATTGAGGCGCCTTCCGCAGCTTTTCATTGGCCGGCCGTCATGAGCTTACGACATATTTTGGATTGGAATCCGGCTTGCTTGCCGCCTAGCGTGGATGAGGCTTGAAAGGCGGTTTGAATGAGCCGATTGGCGGCAGATGAACAGGATGATGGGCACGACGATGTTCATCGATCCGCAAATGGCGGCGCGGCCCGGCGGCGCCAGGAACCTCGTGCGCGCACCGACGACGAAGAGCGCGACGAGGCCGACGAAGATGCCGGCAGTGACGAAAAGTCCCATTCCAAAGACGCTGGCGAGAAAAAAACGCAGGGCGATGATTCCGGCGACGACCAGGACGGCAATAAGCCAAAGAAGCCGCCCCTTTATAAACGGCCGGTTTTCTGGATCGTCATTGCCATCGTGCTAATCATAGCCGTGGCAGCTTTGCTGCTCTGGCTTTTCGATTGGCGATACAAGATTTCCACCGATGATGCCTTCATCACCGCCCACAGCACGACCGTCAGCCCGCGAATTTCCGGGCACGTCCTTCAGGTTTTGGTCGACGACAATCAGGACGTGAAAAAGGGGACGCTGCTTGTCGTGCTCGACGATCGCGACCAGCAGCAGGCCGTCAAAGGCGCTCAGGCATCCTATGAAAGCGCCCAGGCGCAGCTCGTGCAGGCCAATGCCCAGGTTTTATCGGCCAAGGCCGCCGTCGCGCAGGCGCAGGCGGATGTGGCATCAGCCGAGGCCAGCGCCAAGCAGGCCGAATCGGACCGGGAGCGATATCACAGCGTGCAGAAGGTCGATCCGCGCGCGGTGTCGCAGCAGCAGGTCGACCAGGCCGACGCCAACGCCCGCACCACCGCCGCCCAGCTTGCCGCGGCGAAGCAAAAACAGGGTGCCAACGAAGCGCAGGTGAAGGTGGCCGAGGCGCAGATCGTCGCCGCCCAGGCGATGATCGATAAAGCCAAATCCGACCTGGATAACGCGAATCTGCAGCTTTCCTACACGAGAATTTCCGCCGCCGAGGACGGGCAGGTGACCGGCCGAAATGTCGAGGTTGGCAATTACATCACCCCGGGCCAGGCAGTGATGATGCTGGTGCCGCGGGATGTTTATGTCATCGCCAATTACAAGGAAACCCAGTTGAAAAAGATGCGCGTTGGCGATTCGGTGAAGGTGCACGTCGATGCATATGGCATCGATCTGGAAGGCCACGTGCAAAGCATCCAGGCCGGCAGCGGAGCAGCGTTCAGCCTGCTGCCCCCGGAAAACGCCACGGGAAACTACGTGAAGGTTGTGCAGCGGCTTCCGGTGAAAATAACGCTGGACCGCCTGCCCGATCAGCGCCTTGCGCCGGGAATGTCGGTCGAGCCGACGGTGCATGTGGCGGAGTGATATTTGTGTAAAGTCGGAGTGTCCACGAATTTTCACGAATGAACACGAATGGGAAAATACTCTTTAGCGGGACGGCGCTTTGCCTGGTTCCCTCTTCCCTGTACGGAGGGGAGAGGGTTAGGGTGAGGGGACGTTTGGCGAATTGCGCGATTCTGCAAATTGCCCCTCACGCGACTCTTCAAAACGCTCTTCACGCGACTCCCGAGAAATCCCCTCACCCCAGCCCTCTCCCCTGCGTACAGGGGAGAGGGAGCAATCCAATCCGACCTCCGGCGCTACGGAGGCTCGCATGACTGCCGTTGCTTCCGGCCATGGCTATTCGCACTCCGAGCCGCGCGCGAGCAAGAAGCGGGTGGCCATTAATCCATGGGCGGTGGCGGTGGTGGTTTCCATCGCCACGTTCATGGAGGTGCTCGACACATCCATTGCCAATGTCGCAGTTCCCCATATTGCCGGCGGAACCGCCTCCACGCCCGAGGAAGCAACCTGGGTGCTGACCAGCTATCTTGTTGCCAATGCCGTGGTGTTGCCGGCCAGCGGTTGGCTTTCCACCGTCATCGGGCGCAAGCGATTTTACATGACCTGCGTGGCGCTGTTCACCATCAGCTCATTCCTGTGCGGCATCGCGCCGAACCTGGGAATGCTCATCGTCTGCCGGGTTTTTCAGGGAATAGGCGGCGGCGGCCTGGCGCCCAGCGAGCAGGCGATACTGGCCGACACCTTCGAGCCGAAAAAACGGGGGATGGCCTTTGCGCTTTACGGCGTCGTGGTCGTCGTCGCCCCTGCCATCGGGCCGACCTTCGGCGGATGGATCACCGACAACTTCAACTGGCGCTGGATCTTCTTCATCAACGTTCCCATCGGCCTGATCTCGCTCTTCTTCAGCCATATGGTCGTGCAAGACCCGCCGGATCTCGTCGCCGAACGCAAGAAAATGCTGAAGCATGGCCTGAAGATCGACTACTTCGGCTTTGGCCTGTTGGCGCTTGGCCTGGGCTGCCTCCAAGTCGTGCTCGACAAGGGCCAGGAAGACGATTGGTTCGGCTCAACGTTCATCTGCTGCACGCTCGGGGCGGCTGTCTTTGGCCTGGTGTTCGGCTTGATCTGGGAATTCACCGTCGAGCATCCCATTCTCGATACCGATCTGCTCAAGGACAGAACGTTTGGCGTTTCCGTGCTGGTCATGTTCGCCATCGGCCTGGTGCTTTTCGGCACCACCATCGCCCTACCGCTGCTTGCCCAGACAATGCTCGGCTACACCGCCGAACTGGCCGGGCTTGTCATCACGCCGGGCGGATTGTTCGTCATGTGCCTGATGCCGGTGGTCGGCTACATGATCAATCACGTCGCTGCGCGCTATCTGGTGATGATCGGCCTGGCGATCGAAGCCCTGGCGATTTATCACATGACCAGTTTCGACCTGCATGTGAGCTTCTCCACGCTCGTCTGGGCGCGGATTTACCAGGCATCGGGGCTGGCGTTTTTGTTCATCCCGATCAACACCGCCGCCTATGCAAATCTCCCGCGCGATAAGAGCAACGATGCCTCGGCCCTGATGAACCTGGCGCGGAACATGGGCGGCAGCGTGGGCATTTCGCTGGTCAGCACGCTGATCACCCGCCGCGGCCAATTCCATCAAACCATCCTCGCCGGCCACGTCATTCCCACCAACCCCGCCTCGCAACGGATGATCCACGGCATGGTCGCCACCTTCACCGCCCACGGCGGCAGCGCGCTGCCATTCGCCAACTTACAGGCCCGCCGAATGATCTACCAGATGGTGCAACAGCAATCGCAAATGCTGGCGTACATCGACGTCTTCCGCCTGCTGGCCCTCGGCTGCGCGCTGATGATCCCGTTGCTGTTTCTGATCAAAGCCAACAAGCCGGGCGAAGGCGGAGGAGGCGGGCATTGAATCTCAAACTGAGCGGTTTTTGCAGAGTAATGAACACGGTTTGAAATTAAGTCCGAAGGTGGAAGAAAACCTCCACGCCGGGGCAAGCGGCGCGCATAACGCTTCGTCGTGAAAACAACTTTATCGCCGCGCCGAGATCGGATTTGGGGGAGCGCTGCGCAAATCCGGAGCGGCGGTGTGTGGCGCTTAACGGAGGTGAACGGCTTGCAGCACCTGGTGGAGCGGACATTCTTGTCCGCTTCGAATGGTGAGTGAGGGACATTCTTGTCCCTCGCGAATCATTCGAGTCTGCTCGGCGGGACAGGAATGTCCCACACGGCTCGACTGAGCTCGCCGAAGTCTCGCAGACTCGAGGCAGACAAGAATGTCTGCCCCACCGGTCGCCGCAATCACGAGTTACCCCCGGGAAGCGCGGCGATAGCGCTCATCTTGTCACCTACGGTCGTGCGCGCCTTTCCCGGCGTGAAGGCATTTATGCAAAAATCGCTCAGCTTGAGTAGATGGAATCCGAAGAAAGCCCATCACGGCGTCTTCACCATGCGCCAGGCGGCGCTAAACTTGCGGCCGTCTGATAATTGTATGCTTACGGGAACGCCAACTTTCGCCCGCACTGTTTCATGAACGCTTCCCCCCACCTGCGCCGGCGTCGTCCAGCTATAGTTCAAGTCAAAAACCACAGCATCATCACTCTGGTTGGCCTCGTCGGATTGGAGATCGATACCACCGTTGTATCCGAAGCCGCCTTTGCCATTGCGTCCATCCGCACTTTCGATGGATCCCGACAGTCCGGGAGGCAGTTGCAAATTGCCATCGGCATCCACGCGCAAATAGCGTTTGACCGGGATTTCCAGCACCTTATCATCGAACATTCCCGGGATCGTCAGATGGGTAACGGCAATGTAATCCCCTTTTTCGCCCAATACGGAACACCAACCGTAATGCGCATGTGAGACGATCGCCGCTGGCTGTGCAGCCGGCGGCTTGGAACGTGCGACATCACGTTTGCAACCCGCTATCGCCAGAGCAAGCGCAATTAAAAGGGACGCACGGCTTGAAATCATAAAAGTTCACCGGAGCAGCAATCCATTTAATTAGTTTCTCTAATGCGGGACATTTAAGCGTGTTTTTTCGATTCTTCCTTGGTATCGATGTCGCTGAATTCGACGATATGTGCAATTGAAATTGTCTTCCAGTTGCGTGCAACCCGCACGCCTCGATCATCCACCATGGTTTCCACCGGCAGCACCGCGCTCGACTCCCCGACGATGACAGATCCCGGCTCGCGAACATCGATCACCGTCGAATTCGTCAACCGAAGCCGAAACGGCTTGAACGGCTCGTCGTGCAGCTTTCGATAAAGATCGTGATACGTCATGGTTTGGATTATAACGCCGATCAAATCGGTATTCCATTGCTTTGCTCCTCACGCAACGCCCGGCGATTGCGGGATGACATTCGCCTTCAAAACCCGTTTGTGAAAGGTGCTCTTTCTTACATGGCGATCGATCAACGAATGAACCCGCAGGGCGAATTGCGAAGTTGATCCTTCACGCAACGAAATATCGCGCAGGTCCTTCAGCAACTTAACAGCGGCTTCGTAGTTTGCCGGCTGTTTGGTCTGAACCAAATTCTCGATGTCCTTCCAGGGCAAATCGCCGCGCTTGGCTAGCTGGTCCAGATGGGCTTCACGCTGACGCGCTTCCTCGGCTTCACGTTTGGCGCGTTTCTTTGCCGCCAGCGCGGCCTCCCTCGCTTCTCGTTTGATGGTAACCTGTTCGGCCTGTTCGCGAAGCTGGCCCACCGTTCGACGCGACGCCTTTGCTTCGGGTGGCGTTGCCTGCTGCGCCTGAAACTGTCGGTAAAGGCGCGCCGGCAGCAGTGGGTCGGCGTTGGCAGCCAGGGCGATCAGCGCCTCATCTTTTTGGGCTGCGGGGCGTGCCACCAGCCAGGCGTTGAAATCCCCTTCGCGGCCAGGCGGCTGCCGGTCCGCGCTCGTGGCCGCCGCTACGCCAAGCACGTCCGAATCCACCCTGAGAAATTCCGCCAATTCCGCCTGGCTGTCCGTCAGATTTTTCATGCCCGCCGGCACCGGCGGTTCGAGTTTGCCGTCATCGTAGTCCCACAGGCCGGCCAGCCATCCGATATACAGCGGCCGCAAATCGCCGGCAAACACTTCCGCGCGAATCGCCAGCAGGTCCGCCATCCAATCCGTTTCGTAATAATCGTCGCCGCCGTCTTCGGGATCGGATGTCAGATCAAGAATTAAATTATCTCCCCTGGCGATCATTTCGACCGAGTGCCCGCAGTACGCTTTCAATATCTTACGGTCCACAAATTCCGCCGGAACGCGAAAGAGAAAACGGTGCGTTCCCCAGTTGGCGAAGTAAACCATCGCGTCAAAATACTTCTCGATGAATTGAATCTCGTCGCCGCGAAAATCTCCCCAGTGATACTCGTTGATAAAGCTCGTGGCTGTAATTTCCGCCCGCGTGGAATATCTGCCGACCTCGTCCATCTGCTTGCGGGTCAGTGGACGATCGATCGCGCGAAATTCGTAGTATTGATACTCGCTCATAATCCCTTTGACTCCATTTATGTAATGTCGTTGGCTTTCGCGGAGTTGCAAATCACCGGAAATGCCGGATTCCGGGACCGCCTTCTGAGAACCGCGATGAATGAAAGCAATATTACCGCCGACAGTCCGCACAAGCTGAACCAATTCGCCGCAACGATTAAATTGAATGAGCCGCCAGCATACCTCGCCATCTGTTTTTGAAACGGCGGCCATATCGGCGCGGGCTTGGGATCGGTGGAACCCGGCGTGAATCGCTTTCTGGATGCATGCGTTGCCAACGTTCCAGGCGGAAGGAAAATCTCCTCTTTGGGAATGGCGCATCTTTGTCGCGCAACGTTAATCGTCAGATTCCGGCCCTCGGATAAAACGTACAGATAAATCAGATCAGGCTTGTCATTAGGCCGGAAAGGCTGAAAGAAATAATAACTGAAGCAATTCGCATAGCTGCGAGATGCGAATATCGAGGCCATGCACACCAGCAGCCAGGCCGCAGCGATCACCGCAAAGAATCGTGCAACGCTTTTATAGAGTCGCCTGCTTTCCCCGGCGAATCGTTTTTTGCGATTGAACATCGTTCACCCTGTTGGGATCAACTGACCGGTTCTGGTGAAGCGAACGCCGCAGGGGTAAAGTCGAAATGTGGCGCGATGGCGAGGCGAGTTTCGCGCCACTCCGGCGTATTCCTTTTGGCGGACGGCTGTCCAAAAACATTCATAGGCGGCGCACATGATAACCAACACCAGCACGATTCTTCTAACCGCCATTCTTGCTGGCGGAGCGGCGGCGACGGCCTCCGCGCAGAACGTCCCGCCGCATGCGCTCTCTGCGGTTCCCATTCAGCAGCTGAAGATTGACGACGGGTTCTGGTCGCCGAAGTTGAAACTTTGGCGGGAGGTGATGATCGGCGATTGCTTCACCAAATTCGAGAATGACCGCGGCGGCGCGCTCAATAACTTCGATCGCGTGCGCGATGGGAAGAGCGGCGGGCATGCTGGGCCGCCCTGGTATGACGGGCTGGTTTATGAAATGATTCGCGGGTCGGCGGATTTTCTCGCCGAGACACCCGACCCGGCGTTGGAAAAGCGCCTCGATGGTTACATCGCGCGCATTGCCGCCGCTCAGGCGGTCGATCCGGATGGATACATCAATACCTGGACGCAGTTAGAAGCGCCGGCGAAGCGCTGGGGGCTGAACGGTGGAAATGATGTCGAGCAGCATGATGTGTACAACGCCGGCTGCCTGATTGAGGCGGGCGTGCATTACTATCGCGCTACGGGCAAGACGACGTTGCTGAAAGTTGCGGCACGGCTTGCCAACGATATGTGCCGGGTGATTGGGCCGGCGCCGAGGAAGAATGTGATTCCGGGGCATGCCATAGCCGAGGAGGCGCTGGTGCGGATGTATGAATTGTTCCGCGAGCAGCCGGGGTTGAAGGCCGAGATGGGATTTGCGGTGGATGAGGCGAGCTATCTGAAGCTCTCTGAGTTTTTCATCGAGGCGCGCGGGCATCACGAAGGGCGCACCAATTTCAAAGCGTACGATCAGGATAATGTGCCCGTTTTTCAGCAGCAGACCATCGAAGGCCACGCGGTTCGCGCCACGCTGATGGCGACTGGAGTCGCTGCCCTGGCCCGGGTCAATCAAGAGCCGCAGTATTATCAAACCGCCCAGCGCCTGTGGGACGACATGGCCGGCCGCAAGCTTTACATCACCGGCGGCGTGGGCGCAACAAGCAACGGCGAGGCATTCGGGCCGGACTATGACCTTCCCAACAATGGTTATCTGGAAACCTGCGCCGCGGTGGGCGGCGGGTTTTTCAGCCGCGATATGAACCTCGCCTTTGGCGATGCGCGCTATGTCGATGAGATGGAAACGGTGCTTTACAACGGCGCGCTGGGCCATGTTTCGCAGGCGGGAAACACCTATTCATATGAAAACCCGCTGTCTTTCGATCGCGGTCATGCGCGATGGAGCTGGCACGATTGTCCCTGCTGCCCGCCGATGTTTTTGAAAATGATGGGCGCGCTGCCGGGCTACATCTATGCGCAGGATGCGAGCGGCGTGTATGTCAATCTCTTCATCGCCAACCATGCCGACGTGACGATCGCCAACAACAAGGTGAAGCTTGCGGAGAAGACCCGTTATCCGTGGGATGGCGCGGTGGAAATTGCAGTTGACCCGGAAAAGGAGGCGGCGTTTGACGTTTGCGTGCGCGTGCCAGAGTGGTGTCAGGCAAAGCAGTCGCCGGACAGTTTATATATGGTTGAAGGGCTTCCCGAATCGCGCGCGTTTTCGCTGAAGGTGAACGGCCAGCCGGTCGAGTTGGCGATGTCGCGCGGCTATGCGCGGATCAGCCGGACGTGGAAAAAAGGGGACATTGTCAGCCTGGCCATGCAGATGCCCATTCGCCGGGTGCGCGCGCCGAAGGTGTCGGCCGATGCGCACCGGGTGGCGCTGCAGCGCGGGCCGGTGGTTTATGCATTTGAGCCGGTGAACGCGCCGGTATGCGTTGATTCGCTATTTTTGCCGCCGGATGCGTCGCTGGCGGCGGAATACCGCCCGAACGTTTTGGGCGGCGTCACGGTGATCAACTGCGCGCTGAAGGTGCGCGGGAAAAAAGGCACGGCGGCCAAGCCGGTTTCCCTGGCGGCGATTCCTTACTACGCCTACCTGAATCGCGGCCCATCCGATTTTCGTGTCTGGATTCCCGAGGCCGAGGCCGACGCCGTCCCGGCGACGCTGGCACGGTTGGCAACGCCAACCGCCTCGCACTTCAACCCCGGCGACCCGCCGCGCGGCTTGAATGATGGCATCGTCCCGCAAAAGTCGAGCGATGTTTCCAAGAAGCGGATGACCTGGTGGGACCACAAGGGAATGGCTGAATGGGTGCAATACGATTTTCCCCAGGCAATGAAAGTTTCCCGCGTTCGCGTCTACTGGTTTGCCGACCGCACGGTAAAAGGCGGTTGCGACCTGCCCCAAAGCTGGCGGCTGCTATACAAGCAGGGCGACGTGTGGAAGCCGGTGGAAAAGCCGTCGGACTATGGAGTGGCGGCGGATCAATTCAATGAAACGGCGTTTACGCCGGTCACGACGAGTGCCTTGCGGCTGGAAGTGCAGCTTAAGCCGAACTGGTCTGGCGGGATTTGGGAATGGGAGGTGGAATAGCTCAGCGCGACCGCTGGCCGCCACCAAAAAAAGAAGAATAACCACGGAGGCACGGAAGCACGGAGGTGGGGTTTTACTCATGCGTGCCTTCACCCACAATACGCCTCGTACCTTGTCTCTTACTGTAAAATCATTTGCGGACGTGCGCTAAGGGTCGATGGCGCCTCCGTGGTTAAAACCTCGTCAGGAAAACAAGATTCGCTAGGATATCTGTGAAGGATCTTGCCGGTACGCGAAGGCGAGCCAGATCATCGTTCGCCTTCAGGCCCGAGCGGGAAACCGATCCCGCGCGGCATTCGTTTCACACGTATGCACTTCCAAAGTAAACCAAATAAAGCGGCCAAGCTGATGCCGAACATGACGAACCACGGGATAACGAGCCCGCGCTCGCGCAGAGCCAACTGCGGCACGGCCGTGAACGCATATGAACTGGCGTTCGCGTTGATCCACCGCTCGTCGTATGCCATGACGGCTGGGGAATTGATGCCAACCGCCAGTGACGGGACGGGATTATCGCCGTAATGCCAATTCCATTGCTCGGTGAATTCGGCAAAGGGTGGCGCTCGCAAGTTCCGGGGTCCCGTGCTGCAAAGAGAAACAGAGTCGGGAAGTAAATGGGGGCTGTTCCTGGGGGTATTCCATAAAACGATTGCTGCGCAACCTTTCGAGCTGATGAATTCGATGATGTAACTGCTCGAGTGGACGCTTACCCACCTGCATTTGAAATAACTCGCCGGCCAAAACGTGCCCGCTGCGGCTGACATGGCCAGGGCCGTCGCGATCATGAATCGCGTGATTCTGATTTTCGGTCTCATTCCGATAGTCCTCAGCCAGCCACAAAATTGATGAGCACTCAGACAGTCTACCCGGCCCATTCGACATCGGGGTATTTGAATTCCTTCGGCCTTGACGGTAACACCCTGCCATGCCAAACCAACCGCCCCGGCGAAAACATTGGGTCAGACGCACATTACTTTATCTTGCCATTCTCATCCTGCTGGTCATCACCTGCGGCCTGACCGGCAACGACGAAGCAGCCGACCGGACGTTTCTCAAAGCCGTTGACCAATGGCAGACCGATCCGGAATTCCGCGCCGTCGCCATGGAATACAGCACCCGCGGCAGCGACGCCACCCGGACGCATTTGTTCGGCATTCCCGCGCGGCGGGTGGTGATTGCACTGCGGTCGCTGCCGTTTCTTCCCAAGGAATATGCGGTGAATCCCACCTCGCGCAAGCATTACGAGGACTTTGCCCGGGGGCCATTGTCGGCTTATCTGCATCTGTGTTCCGAGCAGGACGTGAAGGACATGGCGGGCATTTTTACCGAAGCCGCCCAAAAGAGCACCCGCAGCGACGGCGACCTCCGCCATGTGCTGGATGGTTTCAAGATGGATTTCCCGGTGGCCAAGGACCAGGGCGCGCTGCGCAGCGTCGACGCCGTGCTGCGCGACACGCACGCTGCCGGGGGGTTTCCGATACATGAAAATATCGACGGGGATTTGCTGGCGCCCATAGCCGAGCTGGCCGGCGAGCTGCACATTCCCGCCGACCCCGAGAAGATGACCGCCGATCAGCAGCGTGCCGTGTTCGACCGGCTCGATTCCTACGTCCACGCCCGCGACGAGGAGTTGTGGCGCACGAAACAGATCAACGATTTTTGCAGCGGCGTTTGGGCGCAGGTCTACGGCCCGCCTTACAAGACATGCGTTGTGCCGGTCGTCTGGATGCATACTATCGGAGAGACGCTGCTGATTGTGCTGCTGCTGATTCTGGCCTGGCGCGGCTTGCACCGGCGCATCGCAAATGCGCCGGCAGAAGAAGCGAATAAGATGGCGGCTTAGGAGATGATGCGAATCTGGATGTTCAAACGAAGCGGTTTTGAAACATTATTAGATTTGGGCCGAACAAGTGCAGAAAAGCGATCGAGCCTTCACGCCGGGGCAAGCGGCGCGCACGACCGTAATTAGCAAGAATATAGCTATCGCCGCGCCGCCCCGGATTTACGCAGCGCTCCGCAAATCCGGGGCGGCGCGGCGATAGAGCCTGTTCGCAAGAGGAAGCGTTGCACGCGCCGCTGGCCCCGGCGTGAAGGCATTTTCCGCAAAAATCGCTCAGTTTAAACCGGCATGGTTCGCAGTGCATCCCACGCGAATCGCGCAAGCTCATTTACTCTACCACGGAGTCTTCCATGTTCGTCGTGATCGTCACCATCCACGTCAAGCCGGAGAACCAGATCGCCTTTCGCGAGCAAACGCTGGACAACGCCCGCAATACGCGCAAGGAGCCGGACAATCTGCGATTTGACGTGTTGCAATCGGAGGCCGAACCAAATCATTTCACCTTGTACGAGGCGTATAAGACGAAGGATGGCTTTGTGCATCATCAAACCACCGCCCACTATGCGCGTTGGAAGGCCGCCGTGGCCGATTGGATGGCCAAGCCGCGCGAGGCGGTGAAGTGCGGGACGGTTTTCTTTGGGGATGAGTAGGCAATGGCCCGGAAAACAGCGAAACCCAAAAGCTCACCGGTGAAGTCACTCAAGGTCGGGGACTTGATCCGCATCGTGGCGTTGCCCGGCGGTTTGGCAAGACGGGGCGGCTGCATCCATCGCGACACCGTCCGCGCCTACAAAGCGCTTATGGCACGGCGGCGCCCCGTTCGCATTGTGGAATGGGATCATGGGCACCCCTGGTTCAGCTTTCAGCTCCGCGGGAAGAGTGGGCGGATTGAATTCCACTGGATGGTTGTGATGGACGGCGATGACAACTGGGTCGCCGTTAAGCGTCGGCCTCGTCCGTCACGGTAGTCAGCGAAGATTTCGCACGACGCGTGAATATTGAATTGCCCCTCCGTGTTTCTGCACAAAAATTCTTCTCAAGAGAATACGACTTGCGAAGATATTCTTGAGGAACCAAATTCCCGGCGCGATGACCCGGCTCTTCGATGGTATCTCGCGATTTCTTGTTTTCGTGAGAAGAATTTTAACCACGGAGGCACGGAAGCGCGGAGGTGTTGTTCGACTGATGTGTGCCCTCGCACATGAAACCACTCTCTTTTTTGCTTCTCTTGTCACTCGCGCACTTGCGTTAAATGTCGATTGAACCTCCGTGCTTCCGTGGTAACTCTTCAGTTTTGGTTGCGGCCAGCGGTCGCGCTGAGGAGTACTCAGAACCGGCGTTTTGAAATGTCGGAGAAATAGTGCACGCTTCTTCCCGTTTCTCTCCTCGATTCATCACGCCCCCAGCATCGCTGCGATTTCCATTTTCATCAGCCGGCAGTCGCGCGCCGGCTTGCGCGTCAATACTCCGGTGACGGCGGCGTTGCCTTGGTATTTCTTCAACACCGACTCGGCCAAGGCCGACAGATCATCATCGTCCAGTGACGCGATGAGCCGTTCGACCCGGCTCTCTTCCTCGTTCGCCTGGGCGATTTCGCGATGGGCCGAGACGCGCGCCTGGCGCTGGGCCTGGTCGGCTTTGGCCTGGGCTTCGGCACGGGCACGGGCGTCGATGACGGCCCTGGGCGTTTGCCATTGCTTTACCAGCGCCTCGCGAATAAACCCGCCGGGGTTGTCGCACTTGCCGCGCGCCCGGCGAAATTCCATCGCCGCCACCACGTCCACGATGCGCTCGTAGGGGAAGGCGTCGGCAAGCTGGCGCGCCACCGGCCCTTCCACGCCTTTCTCCTCTAAAAGAACAGCAGCATGATCCGCCGATGACAACTCGCGCGGCAGGCGGGTGGACATCGCCGGGGGCAAAGCTGTCTTGCTGCTTTCTTTATCTATTCTTCTTAAGAGGGGGCCGCCGCCGAACCCCCCTGCGTCGTGTGGTTGGCCCCCCGCGGCGGTTCGACTCTGGCCCGCCACCCGGTTCGCCATCGGCCCGACGGGGGGTTCGATTGTGGCCGGGGAGGGGGTTCGCCGCTGAACCCCCGGGGGGTTCACGGCTGGGCCGGGCGGGGATGCTTTGCGGGCCTCGGCGGGAACCAGAAGCTGGTAGGTGTTCGACTCATTTTCGCCATTGGGATTAACGCCGCCCTGCTCGATGAGCACGACCAGTTTTTGTGCGACGAGGTCTTTGATGGCGCGCTTGATGCTGGATTGCGACAGGCCCGTGTATTTCATCATTCCCGCGCGCCCGATCTGCACGCGAAACTGGTTGCGATGATCGGCAAAGCGCACCATGGGAATGTAGGCAGCCCGGGCGACGTCCGAGAGGCGCGCCCAAGCCTGTGAATCGACCACACGGTTGAATAGTTTTGCGAACCCGCCGGGCACGCCTCCATCGCTGCCGATGGTGACGGTGACCAGCTCTTCGTTGGTCTGGACGTCGATATGATGTTTATGCTGCCGCTTGTTCACGCATTCTCCACGGTACACAAGCGGTTGTATAGCGCGCGTGAGCGGTAACCAGCAAACTGTTTGATGCGGCGCGACAGGGTGACGCGCAAGACATCCTGTCGTGCCCGCTTAAATCGCCAAAAAACGCCATCTGTTTAAAATATTTTAAACGAGTTGGGCTGCGACAGATTGGCGAACGGGTCCCGGGCCGGCATTTGTGGAGGGGCCATCGACGCAGGGCGAATCGGCAGCGGACTAATTAGTCCGCTTATTTTCCCCCAACGCTGGTTTCGCCGACTAATTTGTCCGGAGTTCTGCGGAGGGCGGTACTTTTCTGCTCCTCGTCGTGGCCTCGTCGCGTCGAATTTCTCCCGCACATCAACGAGCCGATTTATGCGTCCATCCCTCCCGCCGCGCGTCACAATTCTGCAAATCGCTGGCGCCGGTGAACCTTTGCGGGCGTTGGCGCACTTCATCGCTCGTTCGCCCAATCGTTTGGGCGCAGAACCGCAATTCCAACAGGAGATCATCATGCTCGCTCAATCTGCGCTGATTGCGCGCCGGGGAGTCGTTGCGCTGTTCGCTGTCTTGAGTTGTTTTGTTGCCGGCGGATGTATGACAAGCTACGCCACGCCCGGACACGGCGCCGATCTCAAGGCTCTTGGCGCGACAACCCGGCAGTCGCTTACCGATGCTTCGATCAACGATACCCTCGCGAAAAAACCGTTGGCGCAGTTTCCCTGCAGCATCGCCGCCGTGCGAATCCAGGCGCCGGGATACAGTTCCGAATCCGCCGACACCTATGGCACCGGAAACTACTGCGTCATCACCACCCGCGACGTCGAAAGCGATAGCGACTTCGGCAAAATCGCGAAGCTGCCGCTGGTGATCGGCGTTGCGCCGGTGAATCGGCTGCTGCTGCCGACGCAATTGAATTCCGATCTGGAATTGCGCCAGGCTGCCGCCGCGCTCCATGCGGACATGTTGCTGATCTACACGATCGACACGAAATTTGAGGTGGAAGATCACCTCTCGCCGATGACGATCGCCACGCTCGGGCTGTCGCCGACCATGACCGCCCAGGTGGTCACCACCGCATCGGCAGTCCTCCTCGATACGCGCAACGGCTATCTTTACGGCTACACCGAAGCCACCGAGAAAGGCGCCCAGCTCACCAACGGCTGGATGACCGAAGCCGCCGTGAACGACGCCCGCAAACGCACTGAAGCCAAAGCCTTTGGCAAACTGGTCGACGGCCTGCAGGGCACGTGGGTCGGCGTGGTGAAGAACTTCGCGACGCCGAAACTTTCAAGTGACACCGATAGTCATTCCATCACCGCCGCGAGGGACTAAATCACCGTGCGCGATTCGTGTAGGGTCCGCACCGCGGACCATTACGTTTGAGATGGAAAAACGCCGTCCGCGGCGCGGACCCTACGAAAATTCCAAGCGCCCGATCGCGTAACGTCATTTAGACCGCGGCCCCGGATATCGCCTGCTTACAACTCCCCATCCAGCGTCCCGGCCATCAATTCTGACAGCTTTTCCCCGAATGGCCGGTCGCGCCATTGGTCGTATGTGATTTCGCGGGCGGATTTTTTGTCGATGTCGAAGACGCGGATCTGCTCGGCGGCGAATTCGGGGTCAAGCACGTTTAAATTCGCCTCGTCATTGATCCGGAACGAGCGGTTGTCCATGTTCGACGAGCCGATCGATACCCACAGGTCGTCGACGATGAGCTGTTTGCAGTGAAACATGGTCGGCTGATATTCGAAGATATGGACGCCGGCCTTGAGCAGTTCGCCCCAGGTTTGCCGGGAGGCCTGGCGGACGATTTTTTCGTCGATGTGGGGGCCGGGAACGATGATCTCGACGCTCACGCCGCGCTTGCGGGCGGCAAGAAGATATTGCCGGGTGCTTTGGTCCGGAACAAAGTAGGAGGATTCCATCCGGATATTTTGCCGGGCGGCGGAGAACGAGAGCAAAATCATCAACTGCATGCTTTCGCTGCCGCCGTTGAATGAGCTTTTGAAGACCTGGGCCCAGCACTTTCCGGCATTTCCCAGGGGCGGAAAATAGTCCTCGCCCACCAGCACATGCCCCGTGGTCTTCACCCAGTTGTCCTCAAAAGCCGCCTGCAGCTCCGCGACGATCGGACCCTCCACCTGGTAATGGTTGTCGCGCCAATGATCGGGCCCATCGGCGTTCCCGCGCCACTCATCGGCAATGCCCACTCCGCCGGTGAAACCTGTCTTGCCGTCGACGATCAGCAGCTTGCGATGGGTGCGGTTATTGATCTGGCGATAGGTGCGCGGGTCCCACAAATGAAAGGGATGATATTCCTGGAATTCGACGCCGGCGGCTTTCATTTGCTTGATGTAGTCGGGCTTCATTTTGTCGCTGCCGATGCCATCGACCATCACGTGAACTTTCACACCGGCTTTGGCGCGCTCGCACAGGGCGTTGGTGAAATCCTGCCCAATGGTGCCGGACCAGTAGATGTAGGTTTCAAGCGTGATGGTTTTTTTCGCCGACCGGATGGACTTGAGCATGGCGGGAAAAATCTCCCGGCCGTTGAGAAGCGTCTTGATCGAGTTTCCCGAAACCAAAGGCGGCCCGAGCAAATTCCCCATCACCTGGGCAAATTCCGGATCGTGAACCGAATAATTGGCCTGGATGTGATAAAC
Organism: Tepidisphaeraceae bacterium; assembly: GCA_035695715.1. Taxonomy (GTDB): domain Bacteria; phylum Planctomycetota; class Phycisphaerae; order Tepidisphaerales; family Tepidisphaeraceae; genus RYN-428. Next base: position 2,124 of record DASRRM010000399.1, on the reverse strand, counting down.
CAGCGGCGTGTCCGATGCGCAGCCGCTGGCCAGCGCACCGGCAGCGACAACCCACAACAGAATGAAATAATGGCCCAACGTATTGTAAAATCGCAAGCGAGTGTCTCCTTCGCCAAACTGAGCCGGGGCGATTGTGCCCGGCGTTGTAAGTTTCCAGCAACGGGAAATGTAATTGCAATACACGGAGATTTTTTCGTCGCCGATTCCGCATCTGTTGGGTACACTTGTGATGGCGGACAGGGAATATCGTTTTGCATGGAAGTATTTGTTGTCGCCCATTAACTAAAGGAGTCCGCGATGATTGAGCGAGCCTGTGAAATCGTGGAAATGCCCGGCGGCGGGCTGGCCGCACTGATGCCGCTGGCCGATGTGTCGGAGAAGCATTGGGTTGCCGTCTCCGAGCGATCCAATGTGATGCACGCGCGTGGCCACATTCACCGCGAAACCATGTCATGGCGTGTCGCCGCCCGCCCCTGGACGGAAAACTGGAAGCCGATGGGAATGCGCGAAGTGGTCGTGGTTCAGCCGGACGAGGATTACGATTTGGGTGGAGGCGACTGACCCACCAGTGGCATGGGCATCGGTGCCCATGCTCCAATACGGATGCAAGACATGGGCAGGATGCCCATGCCACTGGAAATGCCGATCCTCGCGCAACTCAACATTTCCCCCGGCGGGATGCCCAAGCTTCCCATCCCCACCGCCCGCATCACCTTCGCCGGCGTGCAAGGCGATCGCCAGAAGAATCGGAAAGACCACTCCGGCCCTGATCGCGCCATCTGCCTTTTCAGCAAAGAACTCTACGCCGAGCTTCGGGCCGAGGGCTTCGACATTCACCCCGGCGACCTGGGCGAAAACTTCACCACCCGCGGCATAGACCTGCGCGACCTCGCGTCAGGCGACCGCCTGCGCGTTGGCGAATGCCTGATTGAAATCACCAAAGTCCGCGAGCCGTGCAGGCAATTGAAGAGGTGGCACGCGGATCCTGTCGTCGATCGACTGCTCTATTGTCGGTGGGAGGTCGTTTTGCGCGCGTGGAATCATATCATCAACGCTTTACGCTATTGCGAGTTCTGACCGTGCCTATTTCCCTCGATCCATTCCCATGCCTCCCCCGGCTTGAGTTTCGTCAGCATTCCCAGAATGGCGCCGAAGTCGCGCAAGGCCGAACCGTAGCGGAAGCCGAATTTCGATCCGCAATTGATGTTGCCAAAAAGTCCCGGGGTGCGGCCATGGACGATTCGGACTTGATTGGCCAGCTGCTTTTGCAGTTCCACAACGGCTTTTCCGCGCTGAGTGATGGCGACCGATTGATCACAATTTGGAAGCATGCCGAAAGAGGCGAAAACCAGGGACTTGCTGCCCGATTCAACGAAAACGCCGGGTGCAACGAGGATATCGAAGGCGCGGCCGAGCCGGGCGGGAAGTTCGGCCAGGTCATCGTCGGCAATAAGCATGACGACGAAATTAATGTCGGTTTGCTCTGGCGGCGGGTCGGGGGCGAGTGTCTCGTTGAGTATCCTCTCGACTGTCGATGGATCGACGTACGACGAAAACCGCCTGACGATTCTTCGAGCCTCGCGGCGTCGGCGGATGCTGCGGGAAATCGTGGTGAAGAGACCCATAGGATTTAATTGGCTCGCGGCGAGGTTGTCTCGGAAACGAACAAGGCCGCGTTGCCTGCCTGGAGAATAAACGCTGGGCCGGGGGATGCCGGTTTCCATCCTCTCAGGATTGCGAGCTTGATTAACTGCGCGACCTGACGCGGTTCAATGTTCGGAAACACCGTTCGGCCCGCACGGCAGCGCGAGAGCTCCGCCGGGACGCGACACGTGGAAAGACCAACGACGCGCAGTCGCGCACCATTCTTTTCGTGCTGGACGGTGATCGCCAGAGGCAACGATGTTCCCTGCGCCCGGCCGCATTCCGCGACGATGTAGCGAAATCTTCCTTGGCCGACAGTAATACGATGGCTTCGCGTTCGGGGCAGCATAGCGGATTACCTCACACGCGCATGTTTCATCGGTATGTGAGGTCCCTTCGCCACGACGCGGGAATCACCGTACTTTCCCCAATTTGACCCTCGCGCCCGCCCGACTGCAATTCCGATTTTCCCGTTGCCTA
>DASRRM010000398.1:0-14599 GCA_035695715.1 Tepidisphaeraceae bacterium | reverse complement strand
AAGTTGGTGTGTTACGCAACACCATTTTCGCAGGAGGTCATGCTTTGCGCGACCCCTTTGTAAGGCGCGCGCTGGCGCGGACTTACGACAAAAGCTAAGTTGACGGCATTGGGCGGGACGCCCGTGTCACGAATGACCGTGCCAAAAAAGACGGCCACACCCGCTTAATCGCCATGCGCCACGGCCCACTCCATCGCCAACTGCCACGCCTCGCCCAGCACCGCATCGTTCTTCCACGGCGCAAAGTACGGGCGAACGGCCGTCGACTCCAAGGCGTGTTCGAGCATTCCGTTGAGCAATCGATCGCGTTCGGCCTCGTCGCCGATGCGATATGCGTCGGTGATCTTGGAGGCCGTATTGGTTAGGACGGGATCCGTCTGGGGGAGCTTCGCCGCCCAAAGCTTGAGGCAGTTCGCCAGGTCATGGGCTGCGTCGTAGCCTGTCGGCACACGGTCGTGGTCCTGCACGTTTTCATGGATGCAGCGAAGAAGATACCGGGTGATAAACTCACAGGTTTCTTCCATGTCCGGCTCAGGTTTGATCAATTTCCAACCTGGGCCAAGCACATCGTAGACCGCCGCCCAAAGTTCAAGGTCGCCGTCGGTGGCCATCCATCGCCGAACCTCGGCAAGCGAGAATCGCTGACGGGCGGCGAGGCGTTCGCGAACTTCGTGGGAGGTGGGCATCACTTCTGGAATCTTCCACCCAACCGCTTAGAACCGTGCCAGGCCGTCTTGCGTGTACCGGCCTAGTAAAAGGAAGTCACCACTGTCAAAACCAACTGCAACGCCAACGGGGCCGACGGCATTTGTACGCGGTGCGGTAGATCGCTCCCATCACCTCAGAGTGTGCGTAGCGACTGGCGGGCCACCACGCCGGTCTGCACGCCCATTCGTTGGAATCAGGATCGGGTTCGAAGCGAACAGCGCCTGAGATGTAAAAGTCTGCCGTGGGGCCTTGGCCGTATACCGGGTTGAAGATGCCGAACCAAAGGCCGCGAAGCGATGCGTCAGGCGGCTCGTTAAAAAGCGGCTTCGCAATCCAGTCCTGTAGCGGCCCCAAGTCATCGAACGGCAGATCGCGGAAGCGCTGCCAGTCCGGGTGCGGTGCGGCAGCGGCGCACCGATCGATCACGTTCCGCATGGAGTCGGCGACCGATCCCACGCCTGCAAGTTCGTCGGCGATCCAACCGTGTGTTTTGGCGAGGTCGAGTGCCATAGTGCGCGAATAATGGGATCGCGTTCTGTGGCGGACAACGCGACGCGATTCAGAACGCCAGATCAACAAGAGCCTATCGGGGCGACGCAGGGCCGGTCAAGCGAGCGGTTTAGTTATTGACCACCGCCGAACCGCCGCGATGGCGGCGTTTGCCGGTAGTACGCCGAGCGGTTTTTTCGTAGCCATTCGGAGGTACTGGAGGCCGATTGAGATGGGGTGCTTGGTTACGGGGCCTAGAAGCGAAAGCCGATATGCCTCCAGGTCATCGTGAAACTCGCGGATGTAATCGAGCGGCCCTTCCGCCATTACCGCAAACAGCTTGGGATTGACGGGAAGGACATCGTCGCGCAACGATGCAAGGGCTCGTTGCATGCGTTCGAGCTGTTCAAAGGTGGGTCGAAGTTCCGATTCATTCTTGATCACGCTGCAACCTCAGTAAGCCTTTGCGCCGACCGATCTGCCAACCGCGCGTAGCAGTTCATCCGCCCACGTCGCATCATCTGCTTTCAGCGGCGGGCTCGCAGTCCATGCCCGGAAACGGACAGTTCATTCCAGCGGATTATAGCCATCTGGCCGATATCCGTATAATAGAACCCGGACCGCATTGCTTTTACGGATACTTCATGCGAATTGACGAAATTATCGGCTTGGGAAAGCCTGCCGTTTCCTTTGAGTTCTTTCCGCCAAAAACGGACGGCGGGTTTACTTCGCTTTTTCAGACGGTTGACGATCTTCGGCCGCTGCATCCCACCTATGTCTCCGTCACTTACGGGGCGGGTGGCAGCACGCGATCTAAAACTGTGCAGCTCGTGCAGCGCATTCAGAGCGAAATCAAGATCCGCTCGATGGCTCACCTCACCTGCGTTGGCCATACCGCCGACGAAATCGGCGGCATTCTTGATGAGCTGTGGGATTCGGGAATCCGCAACGTGCTGGCGCTTCGCGGCGACCCGCCCAGCGGGCAAAGCCAGTTCGTGGCGACCGAAGGGGGGTTTGCCTATGCGGACCAACTGGTGAAATTCGTGGCCGAGCGGCATCCGTTCTGCATCGGCGTGGCCGGTTATCCCGAAGGCCATCCGCAATGCCTCAATCGCACCCGCGATCTGGAAATGCTCAAACGCAAGGTCGACAACGGCGGGTGCTTTGTCATCACGCAGCTTTTTTTTGACAACGCCGACTTTTACCGCTTTCGCGATGCCGCCCGGGTGATGGGCATCAAGACGCCGATTGTGGCGGGGATTATGCCGATCTTGAATGTCGGGCAGATCAAGCGATTCATCTCAATGTGCGGCGCGAAGATTCCCCATCCGCTGCTGACGCATCTGGAAACCCTGGAGCATGATGCCGAGGCCGTGCATGCGGCGGGCGTGGATTACGCCATCAAGCAATGCCAGGATTTACTGGCCAATGGGGTGGACGGGTTGCACTTCTACACGCTGAACAAGAGCAAGGCGACGGTGCAGATTTGCCGGGCGCTGAATTACGCACATGCGGAGTGAAGAAAAAGCCCGGAGGGGTGAAAACCACTTCAAGCCGGGTCAAGCGCAGCGCCGGCCCGGGTTTTTCTTTTTGGGACAGGGTTACTTCCCGGGAATGATCCTCCCGCAACAGAATCGTTTCGCAGATAGGAATTGTTCTCGCAATCGGGATCGTTCCCGCAACACGGATCCGGGCCGGCGCTGCGCTTGACCCGGCTTGGAGGGTTTAAAGCGTTGATGCGTCGAATCGCTGGATGGGGCGTGAGGTCAACGTTTGCACCATCGCAACGCGCAGATTAAGATCAATTCCAACAACATTTCAACCCACTTTTCGATTGGAGCATGCGATGGCAGAGGGTGTCATGAGTTCAAACGCCGCAAGCTTTTCCGCGCCGCCTTTGGCTACGGGAATTCGCCTTCGGCTTTCGGGGATGATGTTCCTGCAATTTGCCGTTTGGGGAAGCTGGTTCACCGTCTTCAATGTCTATTGCAACACGCCGGTTGCAGAGGGGGGACTCGGATTTGACAACTTTCAAATCGGCAGCCTTTACGGAACGATGGCGCTGGGCGCGATCGTATCGATGCTGATCGCCGGCCAACTTGCCGACCGGGTATTGTCGAGCGAATACCTGATGGCGATTTTTCATCTGGCCGGAGCGGGGTTGCTCTTCGCCATGTCGCAGATTCACGATTACAACATGCTTTGGTGGGTGGCGCTGGCGTATGCGTTTGTTTACAATCCCACCCTGTCGATTTCCAGTTCACTCTCATTTTCCAACATTCCGGACTCCACGCGAGATTTCCCGACATTACGCGTGCTCGGCACCATCGGGTGGATTTGCGCGGGATTGGCGGTGGATTACGTATTGCCAAAGGGATCCGACAAGACCAATCGGCCGCTGTTGATGGCGGCAGGATTGTCAGGCGTGCTTGGGTTGATGAGCTTCGCTCTGCCGCACACCCCTCCCACCGGCAAAAAAGGGGATACGGTGCCATTCCTTCGCGCGATCAAGCTGCTGGGCGACCCAAGCTTCGGGATATTCTTTGGGATCAGTTTCGTGATCACCATTGCATTGGCGTTCTATTACGGGTTTGCCGGGTCGTTCCTGAAAGACAAAGGCGTCACGCATGCCGCCGCCACGCAGACCATCGGCCAAGGCTCGGAGATTTTCTTCATGCTCCTTCTGCCATTCGCACTGAAGAAATTCGGAATGAAGGGCGTTTTGGGCGTGGGAATGGCGGCGTGGGCGGTGCGATATGGCTTGTTCAGCCTCGGGCATCCGTTTGCACTGATTCTGATTGGCGTTGGGCTGCACGGCGTGTGCTTTGACTTCTTCCTCGCAGCTGGGTTTATCCACACTGACAACAAAGCGCCGGCGGATATTCGCGGCTCGGCGCAGGCCTTATTCAGCTTCCTGACCTACGGCGTGGGAATGTATATCGGGAACGTCGTTTCGGGCGCGGTGGTGAACCATTTCACGGTCGTCAAGCATGTGATGGTCAAGGGTAAGGATGTTGCCGAGAATATCGTCGCATGGTCGAACGTCTGGGCCGTGCCGGCGGCGGGGGCCGCGGTTTGCCTGGTGCTGTTCCTGATCCTGTGGCGCGACTCGGCGGGGAAGGTGGAAGAAACTCAGGCCGTGGCACTTGCGACTGAGCCGTTGGTGTAGGAGTGGGCTTGAAGCGTTGATAGTCGAAATAAGAAAAACCCCCGCTGTGGTAGCGGGGGTTTTCGGTTTTCGTTTGAGCAAATCGGATAACGCCGGAGCGAATGCGGCTCGACTGCTGGGGGTGGGGACATGGTCGCTGAAGTGACCATGCCGCCTTAGTACCGATCGCGTCCGCCGCGGTCGCCGCGGCTGCTGGCTCCGCCGCCACCGCCACCACCGCCGCCGTATCCACCGCCACCGCCTCGGCCACCGCCTCCTCCACCGCCTCCGTAGCCGCCGCGGCCACCGCCGCCGCCGAATCCACCTCGGCCACCACCGCCGCCGCCACCGCCGCCGCGTTCTTCGCGGGGGCGGGCTTCGTTGACGGTAAGGGCCCGGCCATTGTGCTGCTGGCCGTTAAGGGCTTCGATGGCTGCCTGTGCTTCATTATCGTCGGCCATTTCGACGAACCCGAAGCCTTTGGATCGGCCGGTATCGCGATCGTTGATGATCTGAGCCGAGGCGACCTGACCATACTGTCCGAACAACTGTTCGAGCTCCGAGCTATCGACCTGATAGCTGAGGTTCCCGACGTACAACTTCTTACCCATTGGATCTCCTGAAAAATGGGTAGAGCAGCCCGTTTAAATATGAGGGTTCTTTCCGGGCCCAATCGAAAGAGGTTGACAACCCAACCGACGCGGGAGAAGTGCGAGCAGACGGAGGAAAGACAGGGGCAAGAAGCATATTCCTGAGACCGATCGACGATACCCGCCACCAACTTTTTGAAAATTTACCCCGGCGGCGATGCAGATTGCAAAGGAAAAATTTACGGAATTTGGGAAAAATGAGTTGATAAGCGGCAACGGAGTTGGGGGTTCGGTGTGGATCAGAGGTCAGAGGTCAGAGGTCAGAGGTCAGAGGTCAGAGGTCAGAGGTCAGAGGTCAGAGGTCAGAGGGCAGTGGTCAGTGGTCAAGATCCTCGCCCTCTAATTTCTGACTTCTGATCTCTCGCCCGTGCCCAATTGCCCCGACGCCGCTATGATCCTTATATCGCACGGGCTGGAAGCCCGTGCCACTGGAGGTCAAGACAAGCATGGCACTCGTCATCAACGGCCAACGCATCGACGATGGAATCCTGCAATCGGAATTCGGCGAAATAAAGACCTATTTCGAGCGCCTCGGCAATGTCTCCTGCTGCGAGCGCGATGAGGAATTTCGCGGCTACGCCCGGCAAAACATCATCGCCCGCGTCCTGCTGGCCCAGGAAGCCAAACGCCGACTGCCACAAACACCCGATGGGGAGGTGGATGCCGCCGTCGGCAAATTGATCGAGCAATACGGCGGGGAAGTGCAGTTTTACGCCGCCACCGGTGCATCACCCAATCATATGCATCTGGTTCGACATGATGTGGAAGCCGACATGCGGGTGAAGCGGCTCATGGACGAATTATGCGTCGATTTGAATCCTTCCGATGAGCAGCTTCTTTCATTTTACCAGAGCCAGATCGCCCGTTTCATGACCGATGAGGAGGTTCGCGCTTCGCATATTCTCAAGGCCCCCAAGCGTGGCGAAGAGCGCGCCGCCGCTTATGAAACCCTGCGGCAATGTCGCCGGGATTTGCTCAAAGGGGCGGATTTCGACGAGTTGGCGAAGAAACATTCCGACAAGGCCGATGAGCATATCGACCTGAATTTCTTCAAGCGTGGCGAATTGGCCGAAGAATTCGAGCTGGTCGCGTTTTCGATGGAAATCGGCGAAATCAGCCCGGTTTTCGCTTCGCCATTCGGGTTTCATTTGATCAAGGTGACCGAGCGCAAGCCATCGGTGGCCAAGCCGTTCGAGAGCGTGCGGGAAGAGGTTCGCCAGCAGTTGATGGAGCAAGAGCGGCAGGAAAGGGCCAGAGTGCTGGTGGAGGAACTCAAAGGCGGGGCGAAGATCGAGGATGTGGCAGAGGAAACAGTCGCGTCGATGTGAGCAGAGGCGCGCTGAAAGCATCAAACCTTGCGAATTCTCGCGCCCCGCGAGTTTGCCGCTTGCGCCTTCGCAAGTCACGATGCGCCGCCCGCCCCGACTCAACAACTGATGACCATCGATCCGCGCATTCACCCTCCCACCCCACCCATAAAAATATTCTCCGAGCATTGGCGAAATATGACGTTCAAGGTTATTTAAAGCGTCCATGGAGAATCGATTCGGCTTCAAGGATATGGTCCTTGCCACGCTCATCATCGTGCTGATCGTCGTCGTGCTGCTGGGCATGGTGCAGTTGGATCGTCAGTGGAAGGCGCTCCAGTCGATCGGCAACAAAAGCGACGACCAAACCCGGCTCCTTGCATCCATCGAGCGAACCCTCAACGAAGGCATCACCGTCTCAAACGGCAATGGTTTAAACGGGTCACAGCCGACGACGCAAGGAACGACGTCGCGCTTCCCAAAAGGCGATCCATTCGCTGATTTTAAGGAAGCCGAAGCCCATCCCGATTTTGCCCGCGGTGACTGGCTTATCGATAACGCTACCGCCAAGGTCAAGAACATCACCTATCCGATAGCCGACGATCTTTATTCACAGTGGATTCAGGCGCGCGTCACCGAAGGGCTGATCTACCGCGATCCCATGACGCTTGAATATCGTCCCCAACTTGCCACGGATTGGAAGGTGAGCGACGACGGGATGGTCTACACATTCAAGCTTCGAAAGGGCGTGCTATTCAGTGACGGCGTCCCGGTAACTGCCGATGACGTCGTGTTTTCCTTCGAATATTTGATGAACCCAAAGGTCAATTGCCCACGTTTGCGTGCATACCTGGAAAATATCAAGAGCGTGGAAAAGAAGGGGGAGGATCAGGTCGTTTTCACGATGGCCAAGCCCTATTTTGAGAGCCTCGACCTTTGCGGCACGCTTTCGATCATTCCGAAGCACATCTTCACAAAATACAGCGAAGAGGACGTCAACAACAACCCAGGATTGCTCATCGGGACTGGGCCATACCGCATGGCCAATCCCACCGGATGGCAGCCAGGGCAGAAAATTGAACTGTTTCGCAACGACCTCTACTGGGGCCGCCTCCCTACATTTGACCGGTGCATCTTCCTGGAAGTCGAGGAGGAAGCGGCTCAGGAAACCATGTTCGGAAACGGCGAGTTGGACATATTCGCGACTCAGCCGTCGCAATATGAGCGGCTTATGAAGGACCCGAAAACAACGCAGCACGCAAATCATTTCGCATATGACTCGCCGATGAATGGATATCAATACATCGCATGGAATGAGAAGCTCAAGGGCGAGCCGACGTTGTTCACATCGGCCAAGGTTCGCCGCGCGATGACGATGATTATCGACCGCGATCGCATCTGCAAAGATGTCTATCTCGGATATGCCAAACCCACCAGCGGCCCATTTGCGATGGCCTCGCCCCAAGCCGATCCAAAGATCAAGCCATGGCCATTCGATATCAATGCCGCCAAGGCCCTGTTGGCCGAGGAAGGTTTCACGTCTCGCGACAATTCAGGCGTCTTGAAGGATGCCACGGGAAGGGAACTTCGATTCAAGCTGACATACCCAAGCGGCATCGCAACCTACGAACGCGTGGTGCTCTTTCTCAAGGACAGTTTCGCCAAGGCGGGTGTGATCATGGAACTGGATCCGGCGGACTGGCCGTTGCTTCAAAAGAAGCTGAAAGAGCGTGATTTCCAGGCCATTACGCTTGGCTGGGGCGGTGCAATAGAAAGCGACCTCTATCAGGAATTCGATTCCAGCCAGATGCAGGATCAGGGGGACGATTTCATGTCCTATGTCAATCCAAAGCTGGATCAAGTGGTGGAAAAGGCGCGACTGACCGTTGACGTCAAGAAGCGCATGGATTTGTGGCACCAGGCGCACGCGATCTTGCATGAAGACCAGCCGTACACATTTCTCTTCAGCCGCATGTCGCTGCGGTTGATGGACAAGCGAATAGAAAATGTAAAGCCGTCGCGCATCGGGCTGAATTACGTGTACGTGTATTCAATGCCATGTCCGTGGTACGTTCCCAAAACAATGCAGAAGTACAAGAGCCAGTAACATTGATTCCGGTCCAATGGCACTTTCAGATCCTTGTCGATCACTCCCATGGCCAGTTATATCCTACGCCGAGTGCTCTTGATGTTTCCGACGCTTATCGGCGTCACACTTGTGGTATTTTTCGTGATGGCGTGGACGCCGGGCGGTATCGGAGCGTCGCTGATTTCCAATGAGCAGGGCATGCGGCCGGCCGAGCGGAAGGCGATGGAGGCCTACTATCGCAAGCGGTACGGATTGAACGATCACTACTATGTTCAATATTTGCGATGGCTCAACAGCGTCTCTCCGATCGGGTTCAAAACCAGCGGACAAGGCTTCCCCGAAGCCTGGCGATTTGGGCTGAAACCGCCCGATCTTGGCGAGGCATTCGCGACGCACCGCCGCGTATCCGAAATGCTAAAGGATGCGATTCCGATCACCCTTCTTCTCGAATGTCTCTCGCTGCCCCTGATTTACGGCATTGCCATCTCCACGGGTATCGCCGCGGCACGGGCACGCGGGAAATTGGTCGACGTGGGTCTGGGATTCACATTGATCGGACTTTTTTCGCTTCCGAGCATATGGATCGGCGTGTTAATGATTGGGTTTCTATGCAACGATTCATATGTCCATTTATTTCCCAGCAACGGGTTGCACGACATGCGCTCCGATGCCATGACCTTTCTCCCAAATCTGAGCGGCGGGCATTTTACCCGGGGATGGATGCTCGACATGGCCTGGCACTTATGCCTTCCGGTGATCTGCCTGAGCTATAGTGGCTTTGCATTTTTATCCCGATTACAGCGGGGGGCACTGCTGGAATCGCTCGGACAGGACTACGTGCGAACGGCCCGCGCTAAAGGACTTGCCGAACGCGTCGTTGTCTTCCGTCATGCATTTCGCAATAGTTTGATGCCGCTGATTACCGTTTCGGCTAATATCCTGCCCGGACTGATAGGAGGCTCGATCATCGTAGAAACCATCTTTGGAATTCAAGGCATGGGAAAGCTGACGATCGACGCGGTCAACTCGCGCGATCGGGAAGTGCTGATGGCCGTCACGCTGATCGCCAGCATCCTGCAGCTTTTTGGGAATTTGATATCCGATCTTACCTACGCGGTTGCCGATCCACGGGTGAGCTATGTCGATTGATCCAACCGCGCTTGCCGTGGAAGGCAGCTTTGCGCCCGCCGATGATCGCGCCTCGCAGGCGCCGTCGCGGAGCCTTATTCGCCAGGCATATCATGACACACTCTCCAGCGTGGGAGCGAGAATCGGACTTGCATGGCTGTTTCTTCTGCTGTTTTTCGCGGTCTTTGCCCCGTTTTTAGCCAATAGCCATCCTTATGCAGCGAAGATAAACGGAAAGTGGAGTTTTCCGGCTTTCACTTTTCTGACCCCGTCAGATGTATTGTTGCTGGTGGCCGTGGCGGTGGCGGCCACTCTCTTCTTCTGGCGAAGATTTACATTTCTTCAAAGCATCGGGATTCTCAGCGGCATCCTTCTTATTGCCGCCGTTCCTGTTCGTCATTGGGTCAAGCCGCCTGACGTCGACGTGCTCGAACGTTACCGCGACTACCAGGCGCAGGGAGAAATTCAGCACGCGATATACGCGCCGATTCCTTATTCGCCCCAGGACCGCCTGCGCGACCAACCCGATGCCAGGCTTCGGCCTCCCAGCCGCAAACACTGGGCAGGGACCGACACCAATGGCGCCGACGTCTTCAGCATGCTGCTGCATGCCTCGCGAATTGCCCTGTCCATCGGCTTTCTCGCCACGGCCATCTCGTTGGTCATCGGTATCATCTATGGGGCGGTAATGGGCTATTTCGTTGGCGTCACGGATTTGATCGCGATGCGGATCATCGAAATTGTCGACTCGATCCCCACGCTGTTTTTACTGATTGCCATCACCGCATTCATCGAGAAGCGAAATATCTATGTGCTGATGGCGGTAATCGGCGCCATCAGCTGGACGGGATATGCGCGCTTTATTCGAGCCGAGTTCTTCACCATCCGAAAGCTCGACTACGTGCAGGCCGCCGTGGCAGCAGGTCTTCCCAAACGCATCATTCTTTTCCGGCACATGCTCGCCAACGCGCTCACCCCGATCCTGGTCAGTTCGACGTTCGGTGTCGCCAGTGCGATCCTTTATGAAAGCATCCTCAGCTTCCTGGGCATCGGGCTGGTTGATGAAGCGAGTTGGGGAGTGCTGCTCCAACAAGCCCGCGCCGGCGGCGCCGGGTTCGTCTGGTGGATTGCCCTCTTCCCAGGCGCAGCCATCTTTCTAACCGTTTTCGCCTATAACCTCGTCGGCGAAGCAATCCGCGATGCACTCGACCCGAAACTGCGCAAGCGAGATTAACCGAGAATTCGAAATGTCCCAGCCACCTGTTGAACATCGCGTACCCGCTTCACGCCCGGGCGGATTCCCCCTCAAGTCCACCCCAGTCCCCCTCCTCGAAATCCGCGACCTCTCCGTCGGCTTCGAAACCAATCGCGGCCTCGTGCGCCCGGTCAACAATGTTTCCCTCAGCATCTATCCCGGCCAGACCGTTGCCCTGGTCGGCGAAAGCGGGTGTGGAAAATCGGTCACGTCGCTTTCAATCCTTCGGCTGATTCCCCAGCCGCCGGGGAGAGTGCTCGGCGGAGAAATCTTGCTCCAAGGTCGCGATCTCCTGGCGCTTAGCGAACGGGAAATGCGCTCCGTGCGCGGCAAAGACATCGCCATGATCTTCCAGGAGCCGATGACGTCGCTCAATCCGGTTTACACCATCGGCGACCAGATCGCCGAGGCCGTCACGCTGCATCAAGGCGTTTCGCAGCGGGCGGCGTACACGATCGCCGAGGAAGCCCTCAACGATGTCGGCATTTCCGACGCGCATCGGCGGCTGCACGAATACCCGCATCAGATGTCAGGCGGCATGCGGCAGCGCGTGATGATCGCCATGGCGCTTTCCTGCAAGCCGAAATTGCTGATCGCAGATGAGCCTACCACGGCCCTCGATGTGACCATCCAGGCGCAGATTCTCGAGTTGCTTCGCAAATTGCAGCGCGAGCGCGGGATGAGCATTTTGCTCATTACGCACGATCTGGGCGTGGTGGCGGAAAATGCCGACGCGGTGGGGGTGATGTATGCGAGCCGGATCGTGGAATTTGCCACGGTGGAGGATTTGTTCGATCGGCCGCAGCATCCTTATACCGAAGGCTTGTTTCGCTCGGTGCCGAAGCTGGGAACGACGGTCGATCGGCTGGAAACGATCCCCGGCATGGTGCCAAACCCGATGCATTTTCCCAACGGATGCAAGTTCCATCCCCGCTGCGCCCGAACCCGGCAATGCGCCGCGGCGGTTGAGGCAGGAAACGCCGTCTTCCCGGCGGGGGCGAATATTCCCAAGGAAGTTGCCCCGGCAAAAGATGGCGAAGGGGCGACGTTTGCCGTCCTGAAAAAATGCGCCACCGTCGAGCCGGCCCTGCGCGAGGTTCAAGGCGGGCATTGGGCGGCATGCCATGTGATCGAGAATTTCGACGCCGCACCGGTAACCGTCCCGAGGCTGGACCATCGCCGCGAAGTGGTCCCGGCAACGGTGGAGGGTGATGCGCTGGTAACATAATCGCTGATTTTCCGAAGACGCCGGTTCTGAGGTACTCCGAAGAGCCGGGTTCTTCGCTGTCCGACCCGGCTCTTCGGAGTACCTCAGAACCGGCGTTAGCGACCATGGGTTTGAATGGGAAAGCACTCGAATGACGCAGCAAATCGCATCCTCCGATCCGCGCCCGCTGGCTTACCGTACTCCCGGCAATGATGACGTCAGCCGGCCCGTGGAACCGAACACGCCGCTGCTGGAAGTGCGAAATCTGCGCACCTGGTTCCCGATTCGCCGCGGCGTTTTTTCCAGCACTGTCGGGCATGTCAAAGCCGTCGACGGCGTATCGTTCAACGTCAAACCCGGGAAGACCTTGGGCTTGGTGGGGGAATCCGGATGCGGCAAAACCACCGTTGGCCGCACCATTCTCCGCCTGATCCCCAAAACCTCCGGCGAAGTCCGCTACAAAGGCGAGGATTTTTACGCCTACCGTGGCGAAGCGCTTCGGCGTCTTCGCCGGCAGATGCAAATCGTCTTTCAGGACCCGGTCAGCAGCCTTAATCCGCGCATGACCGTCGGCAATATCATCGGCGAGCCGATCGAAGTTCACGGCATTGCCCGCGGGCAGGAAAAGCGCGAGCGCGTCGCCAGTTTGCTGCAGCGCGTCGGGCTCGATCCGACCTACGCCAGCCGATACCCTCACGAATTTTCCGGCGGCCAGCGCCAGCGAATTGGCATCGCCCGCGCCCTGGCGCTCAATCCCGATTTCATTGTTTGCGACGAGCCGGTTTCCGCCCTCGACGTGTCGATCCAATCGCAAATCCTCAATCTCCTCGACGATCTGCAAAAAGAGCGCAACATCGCCTACCTGTTCATCGCGCATAACCTGGCGGTGGTCGAGCATTTTTCCGACGATGTGGCGGTGATGTATCTCGGGAAAATCGTCGAGCAGTCTCCTTCGCGCGAGCTGTACGCCAACCCCAAGCATCCCTATACCACGTCGCTGCTGTCAGCCGTCCCCGAGCCCAATCCCCGCCCCAAGAAGCATCGGATCGTCCTTCCCGGCGAAGTGCCATCCCCCTCCAATCCGCCCACGGGCTGCGCGTTCCATCCGCGTTGTCCGCTGACTCGCCAATGCGCCGCCCAGGCCGGGGAGCACGAGACGGTCAACATCACCAGCAGCGGAAAGCCCGTGCGCGTCATGCAAAAATGCGTTGAGCAGGTCCCGACACTGGAACCGAAGCGCGGTTCCCCGGGTCACGTGGCGGCCTGCTGGTTCAGTGAATAAGCGTCCCGGATTTGGAAGATCAAAAAAACGCTGTTCGCGCCGAAAATTCAATTCAAGCCGGGTCAAGCGCAGCGCCGGCCCGGATCCGTCTGCGGTCATCACCCGCCACGCCCCGACTTTTCTATTGACCCGGATTTCCTCCGACCGGAAAATCCCCAGATGCCCCGTTTCGGATTCTTGTGGCCCGACGGCTTGGACCTGATCGTTTCGGGATAAATCGCGCGAGGGGCAATTCAACCGGGTAAGACCGCGAACCGCGCGTCGTAAAGGGACGAGTCGCTGATGTTCCAGGCGTTTCGCGAAAGGATCCGGGCCGGCGCTGCGCTTGACCCGGCTTGAAGCTTGAGCAACTTCAAAAACCGGGGCTTAGACCGCGTGGTTCAGGGGCATTGAGAACTTGGTCGAAGTTGTCAGCAGTCATATACAGATTAAATTCGTCTGAAGGCGAGCTTCAACATTAATCACCCTTCCTGAGTCGGCAACTCAATCGCCACGAACTTCGTCAACCCGCCCACCAGCATATTCATATCCAATGGCTCGCTCAGGCTCGCCCGCATGAACACGCCCTGGCTGTGGTCGGAGGCGATGATCAGCGATTGCTCGCCGTTGGTGCTGAAGCCCATTTCCTGCGGCTGATGGCCGGTTACGCTGAACAGTGCGCCGACGCGCTCCAAAAAATGGGCGACCATCGGCGGAGTGGTCCGGCGGCCCCATATAAGTTGGTAAACCGGGCCAACCCGGCGTTGGTAGTCGGCGCCGGTTAGCTGGCGGTCGAAAGCCGTGTAGTCGAAGGCGGGGACTTCGTTATCCGCCGGCAGGCTGTGGGTGAAGAACAGGCCGTTCTGCGAGCGGATGGCCAGGGGGAAGGAGAGGAGGAATTCGGTGATGGCGGCCTGGGCGACGCCGGAGCGGCTGCCGAAATCGCGCTTCACGCCTTTATTGAAGGCGGCGCAAACGCTCTGGCCGCCTTTCATGATTCCTTCGCCATGAATCTGGGCCAAGTCGTGATTGGCGAGCAGGAAATGCACCTGATGCGGGAAGCGGCATTTCAGGTCGGCTATTTTCGCCAGCGTCTCCCAGCTTCCTTCAGCGCCGTTTTCGTCCCAGTGATCGCCGTGCACAACTTCCTGCAAGATCAGTTGGCGCTGGGGGTTGTTTTCCAAATCGATCGCGAACAACAACTTTTCCAGATTCCTGCGATGGTCGTGCAAATCGCCGGCAATCCATACTTCCCCCTCGGCTGGTAGATGGACCACCTGCTCGATGCGACAGGGAGAAATCTGGTTCTCCTCGGCGGCACAGGCAAAGATTTCAACGATTTCGTCGGCGTTTGTGA
>DASRRM010000397.1:0-3235 GCA_035695715.1 Tepidisphaeraceae bacterium | reverse complement strand
CGCGACATCGGCTTTTCGCCGTGATGGCCGCGGAGTCGCTTGCGATTTCGCGATTCACCTTGCGAGACGAAGCGCTCATCCCGTACCATTCCGCTCATGTTCTCCCACGCTAAACACTTCATTCCTGCACTACTCGTTCTTCTTGCGATTTCTTCCGCCCGCGCCGCTGAACCGCTCAAAAGCGGCATCGACCGCGCCACATTCGACGCCTCCATCAAGCCCGGCGATGACTTTTTCATGTATGTCAACGGCAAGTGGATCAAGGCCAATCCCATTCCGCCGCAGTACAGCCATTGGGACCTGGACGCCGAGATTCGCCAGGGGAACGAGGCGGCGTTGCATGAAATCATGGATGGGCTGGTGAAGCAAACCAAGCCGCTGGATGATAATTCACGCAAGCTGCGCGATTACTGGATCGCGGCGATGGACGAAGCGGGACTGGAAAAACAAGGCGTGACCCCATTGGCGGCGGATTTGCATAAAATTGCCGCGATGCAGCGCGGCGAAGACCTTCCGTCTCTGCTGGCGGATTTTCGCTCGCGTGGGATTGAGTTCTTGTTTTCGCTCTATGTCGACCAGGATGAGAAAAAGAGCGACCGGTATGTTGTGCATTTGAGCCAGGGCGGGCTGGGTCTGCCCGAGCGCGACTATTACCTGGAGGACACCGAAGAGTATCGCCATATTCGCGCGGAATATCGCAAGCATGTGGAGAAGATGCTGGCGCTGCTCGGCGATTCGCCCGCAGATGCGGCGGCCGGGGCCGAGGCGGTCATTCGCATTGAAACCAGCCTGGCCAAAGCATCGCGCACGCCGACCGATCTGCGCGATCCGCAGAAGAATTACAACGCGAAGACGATTGCCGAGCTGGACGCGCTGGCGCCGGGGATGCACTGGAAGGATTATCTGCAAACCATCGGCGCGGGGACGGCCAAGGATGTGGTCGTTGGCCAGCCGGAGTTTTTTACGCGCGTCGATGCCATGCTGAAGGAAGTGCCGGCGGCGGATTGGCGGGCGTATCTGCGCTGGGGATTGATTGACGGATTTGCTGATAACCTCACCGCCGCAATCGAGCGCGAGAACTTTCATTTTCGCGATGAGGTGATGCGCGGCGTGAAGGAGATGAAGCCGCGATGGAAGCGCGAGCTGTACGCCGTCGATGAGCAGATGGGCGAGGCGCTGGGAAAGCTGTATGTGGAGAAGCGATTTCCGCCGTCGGCGAAGACGCGCATGGATACGATGGTGGCGCATTTGAAGGACGCTTTTCGCGAGCGCATTAAAACGCGCGATTGGATGAGCGATGAGACGAAGAAGGCGGCGCTTTACAAGCTGGATCGCTTGGGATCGAAGATCGGCTACCCGGCGAAGTGGCGCGATTACTCGAAGCTGAACTTCACGCCGGACTCTTTTTGCAAAAATGCGATGGCCGCGGCGAATTTCGATTTTCATTACCGCATGGATCGGCTCGATAAGCCTGTCGATCGCGGCGAATGGGGGATGACCCCGCCGACGATTAACGCCTACTACGACGGCACCAAGAACGAAATTGTTTTCCCCGCCGGCATTTTGCAGCCGCCATATTTTGACGCGACCGTTGATGATGCATTCAATTATGGCGCGATCGGCGCCGTGATCGGGCATGAGATGACGCACGGCTTTGATGACCAGGGCAGCCAGGCCGATGCCGACGGCAACTTGAAGGATTGGTGGACCGCCGCCGACCGCGCCAAATTCGAGGCGAAAACCGCCCGGCTGGTGAAGCAATTCAACGACTGCGTGGCGGTTGATAATTTGCACGTCAACGGCGAGTTGACCCTCGGCGAAAACCTCGCCGACCTGGGCGGCGTGATGATCGCTTTCGACGCCTACACCAAATCACTGAATGGCAAACCCGCCCCGGTGATCGACGGCCTGACCGGCCCGCAACGATTTTTCATCGGCTACGCGATTTCCTGGCGCGGCCACAGCCGGGATGCGGCGGAGAGAATGCAGCTTCGCACCGATCCGCATTCGCCGGTGCGCTTTCGCGTGCTACTGCCGCTGTCAAATTGCCCGGCGTTTTACGACGCGTTCGACATCAAGCCCGGGGATAAGATGTATCGCAAGCCGGAGGACAGGGTGGAGGTTTGGTAGCGCAGGGAGCGTAGTATCGATGGGCGGGTACGCTCACCTCAACGGCGAAAATGCTTGACGCGAAGGCGCGAAGAAACGAAGAAGACGAAGAATTGCCGATTCCCTCCGACTCAAAAGCTCCAACCGTAAACTCTTCATTCAAGCCTTCAAGGATATCCTCGCGAATCTTGTTTTTCCGCGAGGAATTCTGCGCAGAGTGCACTGAGACACAGAGACACGGAGAAATAATTCTATAATTTTTACGCGTGGTGCGCATCCTTTTTAAGCAATGCAGGAAAAAATTTCGCGCGCTTCATTCGAACGAATCCTCTGCGCCTCTGTGTCTCTGATTTCTCTGCGCATTCTTTTGGTTGTAGCCGAAGCAGAGCGAGGCTACGCGGAAATCCTTTGCGTCTACTCGTCAAGAATTCGATTTGTGGGAAGCGCGTCATCCGCCCTGGGGGAATTTCATGCGTCGCGGGTGAGATGCTCCAAATAGGCGACAGTTCAGTTCAATGAGCTTTGCAGCAGTTCCAGAAACGTTCTCATTGCGTTACCCGGCCGCGTTCCGCGGCGAATGATCCGATAGAAGGGCCTGCGCAGCGCCAAACCGGTGACGCGAACCACCGCCAGCGTTTTTAGCTTCAGCTCCATGCCGATGGAAAGCTGTGATATCACGCCCACCCCAATTCCCGCCGCGACGGCGCGCTTGATTGCTTCGGTGCTCGGCAACGCCATGACCGGCCGCGGGGCCAACCCGCGTGCCGCCAGCTCGCGCTCGATGAATGATTTGGTGTCCGATCCGGTGGATCGAACGACGAACGGCTCGCGGCAAAACATCTCCGCCGACACGCGGGATTTCTTCAGCAATGCATGCCCGCGGCCTGCAACTGCCACAAGCTGGTCGGACATGAACTGCTCTGCATCGCACATGCCGTCAGCCGGCGGCGACTCGATCAATCCCACGTCCAGCGACCCATCGGCGACCCGCTGGGCGATCGCCGCGCTGCTGGCGACGTCGAGAGTCGCGTCGATGCCGGGGTATTTCTGGCGAAACTTCACGAACACGTCCGGCAAAAGATAAACGCCGATGGTGGTGCTGGTCCCGATGGCCAGCCGGCCGCGC
>DASRRM010000396.1:0-15218 GCA_035695715.1 Tepidisphaeraceae bacterium | reverse complement strand
AATAATGAAAATCAGGGCCAGGACCAGGGTGCTCTTGACGAGGTCGCCACCGGCAGCGGCGTCATCATGGAGGTCGACGGAAGCGTTGGCTACGTCCTGACCAACAATCACGTGGCTGGCGACGCCACGGAAATCACTGTCACGCTGGCCGACGGCCGAAAGATCGACAACGCAAAACTTGTCGGCGCCGATCCCAAGACTGACCTGGCCGTCGTGCGGATTAATGCCGATCATCTGACGGCAGCAACCTGGGGCGACAGCTCGATGCTTCGTCGCGGCGAATGGGTGCTGGCCTTTGGCAGCCCGTTCGGCTACGTCGGCTCAATGACGCACGGCATCGTCAGCGCTTTGGACCGGAATAACGTTGGTATTCTCGGCGCGGGCGGATATGAGGACTTCATCCAGGTAGATGCGCCCATCAACCCAGGCAACAGCGGCGGACCGCTGGTCAATCTCAAGGGTCAAGTGGTCGGAATCAATTCCGCCATCGCATCCCGAACCGGCGCGTTCTCCGGAATCGGATTCGCCATCCCGGCAAATGAAGCCAAATTTATCTATACAGCGCTGAAGGACCACGGCAAGGTCGTGCGCGGGTGGCTTGGCGTGAGCATCGCAGACGTCTCGCGCGATCCGAAAGTTGCGGCAAGCTTTGGATATGTGAAACCGACCGGCGTCCTGGTGGAGTCCACACTTCCCAGCGCCCCCGCCGCCGGCAAACTCCAGGCCGGTGACGTCATTGAAGCGCTCAACGATAAGCCTGTGAAAAATGTGGTTGAGCTGCGTAATGCGATCGCGGCTGATGCGCCCAACTCCGACATCAAGATGACCATCTGGCGCAATAAGGCCGAGATGCCGGTTACGGTGAAGCTCGGCACCCAGCCGCGCGACGTCAGCCTGGCGTCGAATAACGGCCCGGCTCATGGCGAGAAATCCGCCAACACCCTGGGCTTGACGCTTTCCGACGCCAACGAAGCGATGGCCCGGCAGTTCAATCTTGGCGACCACCATGAAGGGGCCTTGGTGACGCATGTGAAGCGCGGGTCGGCCGCGGAGATGGCGGGCCTGCGGCCTGGCGAGTTGATCACGCAAATTGACGGCAAGGACATCAAGAACGCCGCCGAAGCGAGCGACCTTCTTTCCAAACGGGACATGAAAAAGGGTGTGCGGCTTTATGTCACAAGCCCCCAAGGATCGCGATTTGTCTTTATCGACGCGAAATGATCTCCTTCCCGAGTCAGGTACACCCCAACCTGGCGGCTCCCCGGCATGATTTGTGCCGGGGAGTTTTTTTTAGGGGCAGTGTCTTGCAAGCGTGGCCCGGCAAGCCATGAAACTTCATCTCCCTGGGTTGTTGGTGGCCACCTGAAGCCTCTGCAAATCCGCCCGGAGCGTGCGCTCTGGCGTGACGCCGACATGCCGGGCGGCGATTTTTCCATCCTTGAAAATCAGCAGCGCGGGAATCGACTCGATGTGATAGGCGGCGGCGAGCTCCTGATTGGTGTCGATGTTCACCTTGCAGACTTTATAGTCGCGCGAGATGGAATCGAGTGCCGGGTTCATCATCTTGCACGGGCCGCACCATCCGGCCCAGAAATCAACCAGCACCGGGTCCTTGGAGCCGAGCACTTCCTTCTTCCAATTAAATTTATGCAGCATCATGAGTGAATCCTCGTTTGCAACCGCGCAGCGCCGGCCAGGCGTTATCTTCGCGAAAAAAAGGGCAAAAGGGCAAGGGCGAAATTATTCACAGTGAATAATGCGTCACTCTCGTCGTGAAACTCGATCAGAGCGTACGACTCGACTTGTGACTAACGCCCGCCGTGCTTGTACGGTCGGTTCCCCGCAACCGCTTCGGACCCATCGCAGACTTACCTTTCAGACGTATCCTGGGGAAGAACGGGGAACCCGCGCTGACGGAGGTGTCGCGTTTTGCGCTGGCGAAAATGATTCCTGACAATGTCGCGAAGGGTCAGGATCACCACCGCCGGCAGAACGCAAAACACCAGGACCAGGCCAATCATCATCGGAATGAAATACCAGTCCTGATTCGTCATGTGCGCCAATCCGCGCGGGCCGCAGCGCGAGCGTCATGACTATTTCGCCGACTCCGCGGCCGCCGCGGGAGGCTTGATTTCCTGCTTGTCATTGGGGGTGTTGGAGACATCGTAAAAGTCGGACGGATTGGGCAGGCCGTTTTCCGGCACGTTGTGGAAATAAAACCGCCGCTGCTCGGCCAGCGTGAACGGCCTTGCACCCCGGCGGCCGAAGACGGCCAGTTGGTTTCCCGCTTCGTCCACCGCGCGGTCGCGGTCCAGGCCCTCGCTTAGCGAGATGGCCGGGCCGTCGGTGGAATACCAGGCGATTTGCCTGGGCGTGGGGCGCGGGCTGAAGCCCGAGGAGCCGGGCGTGTCGTCGGGGCTGGTCAGCTCAATCACCTTCAGCCCATTTTTGCCGTCAGCAACGTAGGCGAAGAGGGATGTATTGGTGATGCCGACCCGCACGGCGGTGGCGTCATTCAGCCGGCCGTTGTCGGTGAACGCCTGGTCGATCTTTGGGAATTCCGGCTTCTTCAAATCGAGAACGACCAACCCGTCGCGACCGGCGGCAACGTAGCCATACGTGCGGCAGATATACAAATCGCGCGCATCGGCGATGCGGACGGCCGCCCCGCTGACAAACCGCGGCTGGCTGGGGAAACTGACGTCGATCACCTTCATTCCATCATCGTCCAGCACAAAGCCGTACCGGAATTGGAACTGCACCTTGCGCGGATGGTTCAGCCCCGAGCTGATCGTCGTCACCACGCGCGGATGAAGCGGATCATCCAGATCCACGATCACCAGCCCCGCATCGCAACTGATGTACGCCAGCGTGCCATACAGGTCCATATGGCGTGCGCCATGAAGCAAATCGCCGGGGTCATAGGTGAGGGCGCGTTGCAGGAAATTGTTTTGCGGATTGCCGTCGAGAAGCGTGGTAACGCCGGGACCGTCCCGTTTATCGTCGAGCGGATTGCCGATGACGATCAGTCCCTCTTCGCGGTCGGTGAGATAGAGGAAGCCGTAGAGGGGATGAATCTTGCGATGCGCTTCGATGACCTTGGTGCGGTCGCCGATGGCGGTGATTTTTCCCTCTTCGTTTTCCGGCCGCCAGCCGGGGATGTGATTGGCTTTATCTTCCTTTGTCCAGCTACGGGCGGGGTCGATCGCCATCGTCGAAGGAGAGCAAATGCTGGTGGCGTATTTGCTCGTGACGTAGAAGCGCTGGCCCAGCGGCGATACCGGGGCGGTGATGATGCGCTCGCTGAAATCCTTGTTGTTGATATTGGCCACATCGTAGGCGATGAAGCCGTTGGACCCGCAGGCGGCATACAGATATTCCCCGCGCAACTGCACATCGAGCACAGTGCCGGAATGGTGATACGCCTCGGCAAGCTTCCCGCCGGCGCTCTTGTGCTTGGCCGCGTTATCGGGATATGCCATCTCGTGCAGGCGCGAGCCGATCACCGCCTGCGGCTCATCCTGCTCCGTGACGGCGACTGCTTCGAGTCCGCCATCCCCCTCGGCCACCCACGCATAGCGGCCGATGAAATTCACCGCGTTGGTTCCCTGCATCAGCAACTCTGCCATCCGCGCGTTGTTGTCGCCGCCGCGCGAGATATGGCAGTCGGTGCATTGTTTTGTCTCGGCGGAGCGAACCGTATGCGGGAAGTTCGGGCTGAACGCCGTCCCGGCCAGACCCTCGGCGGAAACGGTCTGTTGCTGGCTGTAAATCCAATCGCGATTGGCGTTTTGAGAGCTGACGACGACCGCGCATGCCGACCGCACCGGCACCACCCGGTGATTCTTCACGGTGGAGTCAACGCCGAGCATGTAAATGTCATTGCGCAGCGTCTGAAAATTGTAACTGGAGTAATTGCGGGTGATTGTCCCCTCGTTGTGCAGCATCGGCTTTCGGCGATTGGCCTGCTGGGGAAGATGGCAGCCAAAGCAGCTCGTATTCCACGACGAGTGGCAGGCGTAGCAGCTCACGGTGGTGTTGGCGTGGGCAAGCTGAAACTCCGTCCTCTTCTCGCCGGCCGCCGGAGCCGTGCCCCACTGCATATTTCGCCGCACCGTGTGGGCATATCGCGCCAATTTCGCCCGGCGGGCGGCGTCGGCATCGTCGGTCGCGTCGGCGGTCTTGTAATCGCTCTTGAGCGTGTCGGCCGTTTGCGTCACCGTCCACTCGGGGAACATGCCCGTCAGATCGACCGGCACATTGGTGTTGTCGCGCATCGCCTTGGCCTGCTCGTAGCCGGTATTGGTCTGCACCAGGCTGTCGAGGCTTTCGTCCTGGTTGAAATGCTTCTTAATCAGGTCCTTGTTGCGGGCGAGAATCTGCTTTTCCGTCAGGCCGGCCGTAGCGGTATTGCCGCTGAAAGCGCGCAGCAGGAATTTGTTGGCGACATCATCTTTGCCGTCGGCGGTGGCCTTGAAATAACTGAGAATCGGCGAAGGCTCCTGGGCCGTCCCGTGGCAATCCACGCAACCGACGGCCACCGCGTTTCGCGTTTCGCCATATAGATTGCCGTCGCCATGCACATCGGTATCAAAATGGCAATCGACGCACTGCATTCCCTTTTCGAGATGGATGTCCTTCAGATGCACCGGCACGTTTGCCGGGGGATGCTTGTCCTTATCCGGCGTCTGCACGAATTTCACGCCGGCATTCATCCGCGCGGCGAGGGTGGCCGGGTTCAGGTCGACTTTGTTCCCCGCGAAATCCAGCATATTCCCTTCGGCATCCTGCTTGAACACCGCCCGGAAAACCCAGCCGTGCCCGTGGAAGTCGGCAAACTGCGTGTGCTGCAGCGTCGGATTCAGACTGCTGACATTCTCCAGGAAATCCTTCCCGGCCTTCTGGCCCTTGTGGTTTTCCAAATCGGGATAAAGATTCGACCAAAGCCCGCGGGCGGCGGCTTGCTCGGGATTGTGCGTGGTCGCCTCAAGCTCCTGTTCCGACGTCGGATTCACCTGCTTCTTCGGATACATCGACCAGCCGTCGGTTTCGTTGTCCCACCACATGAAGCCGAGGTAGGAATTGAGCACATTGGTGCCGGGATGGACATGGCAGACGATACAACTGCTAGTCGGCATGTTGCGGACGAAGGCATGCTGGATCGGATGGGCGGCGGGCCGGGAATTCTGCCGTGCGATCGATATGTTGCCGTACGGCTGCGTGGTGGGCTGAGTCGTGGGATTGGGCGACGGATTCACTGCTTTATCGATGCTGAAGCTTTCGCCGCGGTTTCCGTATTTGGCCCAATAGCTGCTGTGCACGGGGCTGCGGTCGTTGCTGTAGACGACATGGCACGCCGAGCATCCGCTGGAGCGGAAATCGCCGGGATGATCGTTGGTGCCGGGCAGTGCCAACGTCGGATCGAGCAGGCGGGTTTTTTGCAGGCTGATGAAAACCGGATCGGTGCGAAGGTTGGTGCCGAAGCCGCGAATCGACAGTTTCACATCGGGCCGGCCCGGGTCTTCCTCGCTTTGGGGTATGCCCAGGTTCGGCGAAAATTCCCCGCCACGCTCGAAGACGCGCAGGATATTTCCCGGCTGGGTGATTTCCCAGCGCGGCAAGGGAAACAACGCCGGCAACATCCCGTGATCGCGCACGGCGGCAACGGATGGCAACGGCGTGGCCAGGATTTCGGCGGGCTGGCCATTGGGGGCGTAGGCCTCGCCATAGATGCCGTTCCTGCGGTTATTTGCCCCGTTATTATATAGAGCGGCTTCGGAGAGCATCGCGCCATGCGACATCATGCTCTTGGGAACATTCTGCACCTGCGTCGCATGACAGCTTGCGCAGGCCACGCGGGCGGCGCGAAGGTCTCCCGGATTCACGAAGCGGACAAAATCCGGGCTTTGCCTCAGAAAGCTGGTATAGGCAACCTTCACACTGGCCGGCGATTCCCATAGCTTGCGGTTATTGGTCGGCAACACATGGGCGCGCTGTTTGATCGTGTCGTAATCGGCATCGGTCGGCTTGATGTTCGCGCGCACGCTGGTCAACTTCGGATCGCCGGTGCCGCCATGGCATTCGATGCAGGCGAGCGACACGCCCGGCACATGCATGGAATCAGAATCGGTATGCGCCACCGCCGCCCCGCCGCCGGGCTTATGGCAGGCAACGCAAACCGCGTTCAGCCTGTCGACTTCATGCCCGGCCGGCCTTGCCCGGCTCTGGTCGTCGGTCGGGGCCGGCGGGAAGGTGAACCCCAGCGCGCGATAATTGATCTGCGATGAAAAATCGGCGGCCGCCGGTGCGGTGGTGGGCGATGTCGCCGGCCCGGTGGCTGCAATGGCCGATGAAGGCTGCGCCTGTTGCGCCGGCTGGCGCTGCTGGCAGGAAACGAACATCGCCAGCGACGCGCAAAGCACCAACGCCGCCAGCACCCATCGCAATCGGAACTGAATCGCTGACATCGAAATCTCCGTCCCTGACATAGATTCAACCGCAAGGAAGCACAAGAATCTTCCACGCCGGGGCAAGCGGCGCAAAGACGCTTGTTGTCGAAATAAATGCTATCGCCGCGCCGCCCCGGATTTGCGGAGCGCTTCAGCACCCCGGCACGGCGTTGCACCAGCCTCGTTGCGCGTCAGTACGTCACCGTAAACGCCATAAATGTCGAATAAAGCGTATCCGACGAATACAGTCCCTTAAACCCCGAGCCCGGCACCAACGCCGCCACGCCCGCCGTAATAATCATGTTGTTGTTCAGGAACGGGCGATAGTGCGCGCCAAGACTGAAGTCGACGCCGATGTCCTTGCCGATCTTGTTGTCCTGCAAGAGCAGTTGCAGTGAGCTGGTATTGTCGAAACGCAGGTAGCTGACATTGCCGATAAGCGTCAACTCCGGCGTGACGTCCATGTCCATGCCGACGTTGTAAAGGAACAGGCCCGGGTTGACGAAGTTGGCCTGACCCTGCTCCTTGCTGGTGCGTAGGTCGGGGATCATGCTGTCGCGCTGGAAGAGATTCACGCCGGTTCCCGTCAGGGCAATGGCCTGGCGGGTGAAATAATTGAACCCGCCCCCGGCAAAATTGGGATTGTCGAAGATGGAATCAAAACCGCCCGCCTTTCCGTCCTGCGGATTGTTGTCGCCGCTGGAATAAACGAACGATGTGCGATAGCGGATATAGTCGGCATCGTACGACAATTCGATGGCGGCAAACTGGGCGTTGATGTTCACTTCGCGCCCGGCAACCGGATTGAAATTTTCCCGGCCAAACGCCTGGTAAAACTGGTGCGTGATATTGAACCGCCCGATATGCCCATCGCCCGCCCATCCAATGTAATAGGCATCCACCTTTTTGCTTTGAACTGTGGCGAAGGGCGCTGGACGGACGAGGAATCCGTCGGTGTCATATTGATGGCCGCTGCGATCGATGTTGGCGGCCATGCTCAACTGCGCGGTGTAGCCGTGAACGAGGAAATCCTGGCGGTAGACATTGGCGAAAAAGACATTTTGCTGGCGGGCGTCGAAAGTATTTAAGCCGCTGTGGGTGTCTTTCTCGAGCTGGTGAAACCAGGCGATGTTGTATTGCAGGCGGTTGTTGTCGTAATTGCCAAAAAGGCGCACGCCCGGCTCATTGTCGTCGAAAAGGAAGCCGCGGAAGTCGTTGTTGAACCCCTGGGTGCCAACGCGAACGGAAAGAAAATCGTAATTGGGCGAAAGGTCGGCGAGCTTTTTCTCGACGAACAATTCCTGGGCCGCCATGGCGTAGTCGGTGCGGTCATGTCCTTCGCGCACGTCGGGATCGAGGATTCTTAGCTCGTGGGTGTGGAAATAATTTCCGTTCAATACGCCGGTGGCGCGGATTTCAAAATCGCGAGGCTGATAGGCGGCGTCGCCAATAAAATAGTCGGCGGAGATGATGAAATTCTGCTGCACCATCTGCGAATTGCCGTTGCCGAAAAAGCCGTAGGCTTCAGGAGCGCGGGTGCTGACGCCGCTGGGGGTGGGATTGCGGCGCGCCTCGATCAGCGTGTCGCTGGTCATGGTCAGGACGAGGAATTGGTTTTGCGTGCCGGGCAGGGCGTAATCGCCCTTGAGGAGGTTTTGCGAATAGGGATCGAAGATCGAATCGTTCCGCGTGTTTTGAATGTAGTTTCCCGGGATGCCCACGCGCCAGCGGTCGGGTGTGGGATAAAAATCATTGTTCTGCACCCCGGCGGCAGGCGTTGGCTGCGGCTGAAAACCGACAAACCCGCTGGGTCGGAAATCGTCCGCCGACGGAGGTTCGACCACCGCCGGCCGGGTATCAGCATCCTGCTGCGAAGGCGCCGTTGCCGGCACTTCATCCAGCGCCAATATAAACGGTGCAGCAACTGCAGACGATTGCCCTGCCCGCAAATCCGTTGCGGTCGACGCAGAAATCGCGACCGGCAAGGCGACAATGCCGACGATTCTTCTCCATCCCATCATGAATTTCCCGTAGTCTCAAAAGCCGCACGGATGTTAGTCGCGTACGCTTCGTAACACAAATCCAAATTGTGTTCATCACAATCGATCCCTTGGTGCGGCCGGATTTTGACGTGCCCGGCGGTGCCCCGCTGCGCTCATTCTGTGGACGGTGCCTCCCACGGGCAGGATGCCCGTGCCACTGGATTTCGCGCCATGATTTGCACTGTCGGCGCAGGCGGGTACATTCACGGCGGTTCTCAGGGAAGCGAGCCTATGGAAGCGACGTCAGTGCCGGCCAACTATCAAGTGCGCATCGTTCCGGGTCTTCGCAGGATCCAGGAGAAGTTTGGATACCTCAGCCGCGAGGCGCTGGCGGGTTTCTCTCGCGATACCGGAATTCCGCTGCATCGCCTTCAGGCCGTCGCCAGCTTCTTCCCGCATTTTCGCCTTAGCCCACCGCCGCCGCTTACCGTCAGCGTCTGCCGCGACATGGCGTGCCACATGCGCGGCTCGGCTCAAATCATCGCGGAACTGGGGAAATTGCCAAAGGACAAGGTTTGCGTGGAAGGCGTGAGCTGCGCCGGGCGATGCGATCGTGCCCCGTCGGCGTGCGTGTCGTTTCACGTTTCGGGCAAGGAACACTATTACCTGGGCCGATCGCTGCCCGACCTGAAAAAAATCGTCGAGGCGTGCATGGCGGGCACCGCGCCCCGGCACGATCGCGACATTGATCTGCACCACAACTCGGCGGCCTGGAAAATCAATCCATACACCGGCCCGTCGGAATACACCGCCGTTCGCCGCGCCGTCAGCGCGCGAAACGAATCGCTGCAGCGGGCGGTCGACGCGCTGACGGAAAAGTTAAACTGGACCACGCCCCGCGCCGAGCAATTCCGCGACGCAGCCACCCGGCGGATTTCCATCAACCCCGCGCTCGACCCCGACCTTGCCGCCGCCGTCTGCGACTGGCAGGCGCAGCGAGATTGGGCCGAGGGCGAGGAGCTTGGCGGATGGGCCGACGTGCTTTTGAAGGAACTGGACGATGCCCATGCCGACCTGCGTGGCATGGGCGGCGCTGGGATTCCCGCGACACAGAAGTGGCGCGACGTTCGCAATGCGATCCGCACCGCGCGCTGCCGCCGGGCGGACGATCGCGGGTTCATCGTCGTCAATGGCGACGAGAGCGAACCGGGCACATTTAAAGACCGCGAGCTCCTGCTCCGCACGCCGCACCTGGTCGTCGAAGGAGTGATCCTGGCGGGGTTAATCACCGAGGCCAGTGAAGGCTTCATCTACATTCGCCACGAATATCACGAGCAGATCGAAGCATGCCGGCATGAAATTGAGCGCGCCGAGCGTGCCGGTCTTTGCGGCGAGAACGCCGAACTTCTGGGCCGGTCGTTCCCCGTCTCAGTTTTTGTCAGTCCCGGCGGCTATATTTGCGGCGAGCAGAGCGCGCTGATCGAGGCGATGTCCGACCGCCGCGCCGAGCCGCGGAATAAACCGCCCACGCTTGAAACCAACGGCCTGGACGATCAGCCGACCCTGGTCAGCAATGTGGAAACTTATGCCTGGGTGCCGGCAATTATGGTTAATGGCGGCGCTGCGTATGCCGCGATGGGTGTCAATAGCTGGAAGGGCCGCCGGTTCTTCTCGGTATCCGGCGATGTGAATCGGCCCGGGGCTTATGAAGTGCCGATGGGACTCACCCTTCGCGAGCTGATCGAAGGCGAATCGTATTGCCAGGGGATGATCGGCGGCAAGGCGATGAAGGCATTCGCGCCTTCAGGGCCATCGGGCGGATTTTTGCCGGCGGTATTGGAAAATAACGGCGGCTTGCCGCGGGACCTGGCGAAAAATCGCTCCTGGACGGCCCTGGCCCAGCGGCGCGGGTTCGACCCGGCAACAACCACGCGCCTGTCATTGCTCGACCTGGAACTTGAGCTTGCGCTATTCCGCGCCCTTAGCCCGACGCAGGCGCTTGGCGCGGGGCTGGTGGTGTATGCCGAGGGACGCGACATGATCGAGCAGGCGGTGAACGCGATGGAATTCTACCGGAACGAATCGTGCGGGAAATGTGTGCCGTGCCGGGTCGGATCGCAAAAGCTGGTGACAATGGGAACAAACCTGCTGGCGGGAAAAATCGAGGCCGCACACTGGAAAAACGACCTGCTGCCGGTGGTGAAGGAATTGGGAAAGGTGATGGGCCTGTCGTCCATCTGCGGGCTGGGGCAATCGGTGCCGGTGGCGCTGCGGACGGCGATCGATTTTTTCCCGCAGGACCTTGAGAAGTATATTCCCGGCGCCAGCGGCGCGGGCCGCCCGGCCGCCAAATCGGAGGCTGCAAAATGAGTGAAATGGTCGATGAGAGAGATCTCGCCGTTGCCGCGCGCGGCGACGAAGAGGGGCTTTTCAGCCGCGACATTAACGGGCAGTTGGTGCGCCTCGATGCGCCGACGGAAGCCGACTACAACAAAGTCGTGACGGTGCAGATTGACGGGCAAAAAGTGACGGTGCCGCTTGCAGAGCCGTTGAAAGATGCCCAGGGGAATCTGGTGTTGGACACCGAAGGCCAGACCACCCCGCGTTACACGACGATTTACGATGCGGCTGTTGCGCTGTACGTGAAGCAGCCTGGCGATGAGGCGCGGATTCCAATTCCGACGCTGTGCCATCAGCCGCACATGACGCCGGTGGCAGTATGCCGGCTCTGCGTGGTGCAGGTTTACGGGGAAAAGCGCGGCAAGCGCACGGCTGAGCGGAAGCTTCTTCCCGCCTGCCAGCATCAGGTGAAAAAGGACATGGAAGTCTTCACGATGAACGCCCCCGGCCCTGACGGGGAGCGCGTGCGCGATGCCGTGAAACTGCTGACCGAGCTTCTGACGGCTGACTGCCTGAAACCCGCCCCGCCGCCGGCCCCGGCTGAAGAGCTGGCTCCGTTCAACGAGTTGAAACAGCTTGCCGATAAATGCGCGGTGAAGGATTCGCGGTTTACAGTTGATCCGCTGTGGAAGTCCGCCCCTGCCGCGGCGAATGCCCCGCCGACGCGCGGTCCGACGACCGCAGCGATCCAACGCGGCACGCGCGGATTGGACATGTCGTCGCCGGTCTTCATCGTCGATCACACCGCCTGCATCCTCTGCGACCGCTGCTCGCGCGCCTGCGGCGAAGTGAAGAACAATAATGTGATCGGCCGGACCGGAAAGGGCAGCACCGCCGGCATCGGCTTCGACTTAAACGACCCGATGGGCGATTCAACCTGCGTTCAATGCGGCGAATGCATGGTGTCGTGCCCAACGTCGGCGATCACGTTTACGCCGCTCAAGAGAGTACGCGTGGTGCAGGCGTGATGTGAGTTCCCTGCTCTGTCCAAAACCGCGGTCGTGACACGGCCGTCTCGGCCGTGCATTGATGGAAGTTTTCGTAGGGTGGGCGTACTCGCCCACCAGCGGCCGGACCTGCGAAAACCGCGGTGGGCGAGTACGCCCACCCTACGGAGAAGACCGGACAGTTTCACGCGGCGTGCCCATAAGATACTCCGAAGGATCTAGCGCCTGCGCGAAGGCGAGCAAGATCCTTCGGAGTACCTCAGGATGACATTTAAGCTGGCGCAACGAATATGCGCGCAGGGCCACTTAACAGCGTTGCCCAGGTTTTTTCCCGTGCAGAGGTTTTCCGTGAAGATCAACAAAGGCGAAGTCCTGACAGCCCAGCAGTTGATGGCCGATCCGCTGTTTGCCGGCATTCCGCCGAAATTCCTGCTCTGGCAGGAAGGATTGGCCGTGCGCCTGCGCACCAAGCCGGGCGATGTTCTGTGTCGCGAGGGCGAGCCGGGGAACACCGCTTTTCTTATCAAAAGCGGCCGCGTTGTCATCACGGTGAAGAAAGAGCCCAATCTTCGCATCGAGCGCGGGCCGGAGGATTTTATTGTCGGGGAAATGGCCTGCCTTAGCGGCAAGCCGAGAACGGCGCAAATCAGCGTCATTGAAGCCGGCGAAATCTGGGAAATCCGCCGCAACGTCCTCGATCGTCTGATGCGTTCCCCTGCCCAGCGCGAGCGCTTCGACCGGATTTACCGGCGCCATGCACTGGACGTGGTCTTGCGCGAAACGCGGCTGTTCCAGGTTCTCTCCGAGCCGGACTACAAGCGCTGCGCCGACTTCCTGCGCGAGAAGCTGACGTTTATTCGCGTCAGCCCGGGCCGGCCGATTTTCGCCCAGGGCGACAGCTCGCACCATTTTTTCTTCGTGCGCCTCGGCCACGTCAGCGTCGAAATCAAGAAACGCGGCCGGGCGCCAAACCTGATCTATCGCGGGCCGGGCACCGCCATCGGCGAGATCGGTTTGCTGGCGCTTTCTCCATCCGATGCGGGCCGAACGCCCGATGAAGTGGAAGCCGGCGTCATCGCCGCCCTGAACGATCCAACGATGCCGCCGACGGCCGCCCTTCCGTCCGGCCAGCGCACGGCCACCTGCACGGCCCTCGATCACGTCGAGCTGGCGCGCGTCGATCGCGCCGATTTCCTGGGACTGCTCAAAACGTTCCCCGTACTCCGACGGCGGCTGATCGAGCTGGCGCTCGAGCGCCTGCGCCAGGACGATGACGACCGCCCCGCCATGCGGCAATACATGGAACAGGGCCTCTATCAGGGCCAGAGCCTGCTCGTGCTTGACCTGAATAAATGCACGCGCTGCGACGAGTGCACCCGCGCCTGTCGCGATCAGCATGGAACTCAATCGCACGGCATTCCCATCACCCGCCTGTTGCGGCAGGGGTTGCATTTCGGCAATTTCCTCGTCGCCACTTCCTGCCGAAGCTGCGCTGACGCCTACTGCATGATCGGCTGCCCGGTCGACGCCATCCATCGCGGCAAGCACCAGCAGATCGTCATCGAAGATCATTGCATCGGCTGCGGCTTGTGTGCCAATAACTGCCCGTTCGGCAACATCGCCATGATTCCCAACGAACGCGACAAGATGCAGCGGCCCGATCCCGATCACCCTGGGAAAACAGAGCTTGTCGCACAAATGAAAGCCTCGACGTGCGATTTGTGCGACGCCGACGGCGAGCGCGAAGTCCCCAAGCCGCGCTGTGTCCACGCCTGCCCGCACGATGCGGCCCACCGCATGAGCGGCGGGGAATTGTTCCGCGAGATCACCGGGAGAAGCTCGGAGCGGTAGTCCGCGGCGGCGATGTGAACAACGACGAATGTCGATGTTTTCCCCGGCGGCGTCAACCATTGCCGCGCTGCGATTCACCCATTATTGTTGCACGCGATTCAGGTGGACACTTTTGGGAAACAGATTTGATGCACAAGCCATTGATCGAACAATTGGAAACCCGTCAACTGCTTAGCGCTGTCGCTCCCGGCACTTTGGTGGATTTGCCGCTGCAGCCGGCAACGGGCGAAAATGTCGCGCTGGCGCCGGCGCAGGTGCAGCAGATTTTGGCCCAGGCGATTTCGCAGGGGTTGAACAAGACCGGGCAGACCACCGAAGTGGCCGTCGTCGTCGATCGCGAAGGCCAAATCCTGGGAACACTGGCGGGAAACGGCACGCCCTCGGCCACCACGCAGATACTGCTCGCGCTGGCGGCCGTTCGCGCGCGGACGGCATCCAACTTCCAAAGCGACGGCGAAGCCTTCACTACCCGCACCGCGCGCTTCATTGTCCAAAACCATTTCCCCCCCGGCATCGCCAATACCGAAGGTGGGCCGTTGTATGGCACGCAATATTCCGACCTGATCGGTAGCGACATTCTCCTCGCATCGCAAACCCCCGGCATCAGCGGCGATCCGGGCGGCGTGCCGCTTTACACGACTAACCCCGCCACCGGGAAAAAGGTCGCCGTCGGCGCGATCGGCGTGGCGGGCGATTTCCATGATACTGCCGCCACCTTGAAACTCCTGCCCCTCACCCAGGAGCCCGGCTATAACGCCAACCCCAAGGGCCGCGTTTATCACGGCCAGGAGGAAGTCGACCGCGACGAGGCCATCGCCCAGGCCGGCGCCAACGGCTTTATGGCCCCGGCGGCCATTCGCGCCACCAATATTTTCATAGGCGGGCTGCGCCTTCCCTTCGTCGCCGAGCCTCCCGCTTCCGGCAAACCCTCCATCGCCTTCCAGACGCTTACCAGCGACGGGTCGGCCACCGAATACACGGCCGCCGGCGCTGCGGTTGCCAATAACACCACCGCCGTCATCGCCGGCACGCCGGAAATGATGAACGCCAGCATCGGCGGCGTGCAGGGCCTGATCCGCGATCGCGCCAATGTCGTCATGAGCAGCGTGCCGGGAGTTCCCACCCTTGACGCCAATGGCAATGAAATCCCCCACGTCGACCCCCAGGCCGACGGCGACGATTCTTCCCCCCTGTTCGACAACATCATCAGCTCGGACGACACCGGCGGGTTGACCCAGCAGGATGTCGTCACCATTATCGGCCAGGCCGTCCAGCAGGCGGAAGTAACCCGCGCCGGCATCCGCAAACCCAACGGCATCAACGCCGAGGTTCACGTCGTTGTCGTCGACACCGCCGGCAATGTGCTGGGCGCATTCCGCATGAACGACGGCACGAATTTCAGCTACGACATTGCCGTGCAAAAAGCGCGGACGGCGGCGTTTTTCAGCGACGACACGCATGCCTTCAGCACCCGCGCCATCGGATTCATGGCCCAGCGGAATTTCCCGCCGGGCCTGGGTTCGCAGGCAGAAGGCCCGCTGTTCGGCCTGCAAAATGCGCTGAATGAATCCGCCCCGCCATTAGGATTG
>DASRRM010000395.1:0-7395 GCA_035695715.1 Tepidisphaeraceae bacterium | reverse complement strand
CCGAAGTAAGCGGTTTCGCCGGATCCGCTTACTCCGGGAGTACCCTGCGTGCGCGGCTCATTCCGCCTTGCGCATGCCGCTTTCGCTACGGAACCCGGTTGATCGTGTAATCCAGTTCCTGATCCACCGCCGTCCCATCCGCGGCTGTCAGCTTGAACGTCAGGTTGAAATTCGTCACCGACTTTAGGCCTGGGATTTCCAGCGCCACGGTTTTCCCATCCGCCAACAGCTTGGCTGATTTGATTGTCACTTCATCGTGCCCCGCCTTCTTCGGGTCCTTCACCGAAAACTCCGGCGAGCCATAGTTGGCGGTGCGAACCACGTTGAACTGCTCGGCGGCAATGTTGTCGACTTCCACTGATTTGGCGTCGAGCGGGTTGCTGAACGTCACTTCCATCCCATCATGCACGGTTTTCACCGCCATCGGATAATTGGCCGGCTTGCCGGTGTAGCGGACGCGCTGCAGGCAGTCATCTTTCACCGCCCGGCTCGACCAGCCGCGCATGCCGGCCAGGTATAGCTGACCATCGGCGGGACTGAAGCGGGCGCGCATCACGCCGCTGGGAAAATGCAGCGGAAATTTCACCACGCCGCCCTGAACCTGGTCGCCGACAAATTCCGCGATGACTTCAAAGATCGAGCAATCGTAGCTGCATTCGATCATATGGTTTTTGAACGGTCCCCATTTCTCGCCCAGGTCCCAGGCGAGGGTGCCGGAGGATTTATCCTTGCCATAGGGAATCCAACAAAGCGGCTTTTCGCGTTCATCGGGCGGATTGGGGCGGCCTTCGTGAAATGCGTAGCCATAAAACGCATCCTTCTTAATCAGGTTGATCGGACAGGCGGGAACCCAGTTTCCCTGGTTATCGGTGCAATACACTTTGTCATCCGGGCCGACCGAAACGCCATTGGGCGCGCGAAGGCCATAACACAGCTTTTCCAGCTTCGAGCCATCCTTGCTCACCTTCAGCACGCAACCGGCATCCTCCGCCAATCGCAACGGCGGCGCCCAGATGGCCGAGCTTTTCGAGAAATAAAAGTTCCCCTGCGAATCCGTCTGCAAGTCAAACGCCATCTCGTGAAAGTTCGGCGTCAGCGTGCAGTCGTTGTTGAAGTTCTCATAAAAATCGGCTTCGCCGTCGTTGTTCAAATCGACCAGCTTCGTGATCTGGCTGCGGTCGATGGTGTAGACAACGCCATCGACGATTTTCACGCCCATCGGGTTATTCAAGCCGGTGGCGAAGCGTTTCCATTGCAGTTCTTTGAGATCGTGGTCGATGCCGGAGACGATCCAGACATCGCCGCTCCAGGTACAAAGGGCTGCCCGATGGCCGTCGGGGAAAAAGTCGATGCCGGTGAAGCGGATCCACGAATTCCAGGGGTTTTTATCGGGAGCGGGGAGATCGTCGATGACGTAAGGCGCTTTGTCATCGGCGGCAAGCTTGCCTTGAGTGGTGATCGTTTGAGCCCATTTGGCAGGGCCGCCGTGGGTGAGGGGTTCGGGGTCGACCGGTTCTTGCGCAACCGGCCCCAAGCCTGCGGTGCCCTGGCCGATAGCCTTGGACATATTGCCGATCACGATTCGAAAAATGGTTGGGGCGGTGGCTGGCGGCAAATCAAGATATGTGTCAGGGCCGTGGGAACTGAGTTTCGCTCCGGGAAGCTTTCCATCCACGTGAACTGCGGTAATGCCGGATTTGTTCGGCAGACCAATGGTCAGGTCGTCCTTGCCAACCAGTTTTACCGAATATTGCGCACCAGGATCACTTTCAGTCCTGCAGACAAGCAGCGACAACGGCTTGTCGTGCGGCCCAACCCGGAGGTCACGCGTGAACGTTGAATCGAGTTTACCAAACTTCCCGCCCGGCAATTCCAGCACGTCCGTCTTCCCCACGCTATACGACACCACCACCTGATTCCCATGCTGATACAGCCCCTTGTAATGCGCCCACTCATGCGGCAGCGGCCCATCCTTCGGCTGGCGCGGATCATCATACTTCTCCCCGTTCGCCCACCCCGGCGTCATGCCGGTGGCGAACTGCACGCCATTCTCAATCGTGCAATGAAAATCGTTGTCGCTGCTGAACACCCGGCTGGCCAAATGCAAGTTCGGCCCCACCCACCCGCAAGACCACCGGCACAATTCCGTGTCAAACAACACATTCGCATCATGCTCCTTATCGAGCTTGATGAGGATGCCTTTCACCGTGAGATTGCCATTGGGCGCTTCAAACGTATTGGCGATGCAAGGCCCGTAATCCATCGCCAGCGCCTCCTTGTCCGCCGGGCGGGTGCGATCGTCCTTGCCGGCTAACGCGGGCCGAATCGACAGTGCGGTAAGAGCCAGGAATATTAAGGCAAACGCGGATTTAAGATGAGGCTTGGTCATTGCCTCTTGTTACCGCGCAGGGGCGCTGGCGTTCATTGAGGCCCTGGCTCCCTCTCCCGTGAACTCAGGGAGTGTGGACCGGGGACATGGGTGCCACATTTCGCGCGGGCGAGGTTGGAAATGCAACTCGCGAAGTCGCGAAGCACCGAAGGAAGACGCGAAGAAAACCTCGAAAATATGCCGACGGCGCTAACGGGGGGAATAAATGCGAAAAGAAACTCTATTTCTGATTACTCAAACTGAGCGGTTGTAAAATCGCTCATTGTGACACGGTGGAGCCGACATTCTTGTCTGCTTCGAATGGCGAGCGAAGGACATTCTTGTCCTTCGCGAGCCATTCGAGTTTGCTCTGCGGGACAGGAATGTCCCGCACCACTCGACTGAGCTCGTCGAAGTCTCGCAAACTCAAGGCAGACAAGAATGTCTGCCCCACCGGACCCTAGGAATAAGAGTTACACCCCGGTAAATCCGCGCCTGTTTTCACTGCCGGGATCAGTATCAGTTACTACTCCTTCTTCGCGTCTGTCTTCGCGGCTTCGCGACTTCGCGAGCTCTCCGCATTTTTACTCGACGGCAGATGCAGGATCGATTACCGGCCCGCCCGATCACCGGACATCTCATCCACGTTCACCCGCCGAAACACCCCGCGATCTTCCTGGGCGATGATTCGGAGCGAATCGATCAGCTCAACCGGCAATGCATGGTAGTCCGCCATCGCGATGGTGTTCACTTCCACATCTTTATCCGGATTCAGCCGGGCGAATTGGTTTTCTACCGCCGGCGCATCGCGAAAAGCCTGGCCGGCGATGAAGTAAATCACCTCAGGATGCAATTCGAACGCCGCGGCAATGGCCGCCAGCGGATCGTTCCGCCGGTCGGCGGTTGCCGTGGCGGTGATGTGCCCGAAGCGCCATTTATTCTCGCGCGTGGCGGGCACGAGGTCGTCACTGATCAAACGCGGCGAATGTTGACGCGAAAAAATGATGTCGAACGATTGATCCGGCGAAAGCCCGTCGATCGCATGGCCCATCTCGCGCAGCACGATCGGCATGCAGTCCAGTAATACCGGCTGCACATCCACGACGAAAACGATTCGCCGCGGATGCCGCGATTGAACGAAGATCACATTGTCCCCGCCATCGGGAATGCACCCGTCGTTTTGCGAAACCGGCCCGGCCTGCAATCGCGCGGCGGCCGGTCGATAGTAGCTGCCGATGTACGGATCATTGGTGAGAATGGTCCGGCAATGCCCGGCGGTTTCCTCGGAAATCTGCTTCATCCGATTCTGCCAGCCAATGTCGGCCTGCGACGAATCGGCGAATAGAACGAAGTTCATCCTGAACTGGTATTTCGGCCGAAGATCACGGATTTTCCCCAGCGCCTTCTCCGCGGGAAACTCGCGCCCAACCAGCATATAAACCAGCCGCGGCTGATGGCGGATCGCCAGCGCCATCGCGTCGAGCGAACCGGCGCCGCCTGCCGCGTTCATGCGCGCGACAAACGCGATAGCCGCCTTCTTATTCCGTGATGTGGCCACGCGCGGCTCAGTATCGAACACCATCGGCTCGCCCTCGCGCATCAGCACGATGTTGAACTCCTGGTTCGCCCGCAGGCTCAAAATCGCGCGCCCCAACTCGCGGCGGAGCACCGGCATGTTGGGCTTCATTCCCGCCGAGACATCGCAGACAAAGAAAATCGCCCGGGGATAGGCGGAATTCGCCGGCACGACGTTATCCGCGGCGCGGGCACCGGAGTGCAGCGCGATAATCGCAAACAATGGTATTGTCACCCAGGTGCTCTTCATCGCGGCGATGATCTTTCTCTGAAGGTGGAACGGCCACCTGTGTTAATATTCAGAATTCCTCAGGATCAAAGAATCTGAAAACGCCCCCATTCTCTTTCGTGATCGCTTGCAGATAATCGGTGTAACCTGTCTCATTCGTTTTGGGATCGACGACCGAGGTGATGTGGATCTGCACTTTACGGTCCTTATTCAAATCGCCAATCTCCTTCAGATTCCGTTTGAACTCGGGAAAATCATCGCCCGTTAAAACACAGATAATGTCGGGATTGAGCCTAAAAGCGGCAGTGAGCGCGGGGAGAAGATCGCTTCGAGCGCCGCTTCCCTGCTGCTTGAGGAATTGGACCGCGGCACGCTGGTTTCCTTCGGTTGCCGGTACAAGGTTGTCACCCCAGACATCAAGCTTTGCCGCTGTCACAAATATTAAATCGAACGATTTATTCGGTGGAAGCCGACGGATGACGTCCATCAGCACCTTGCCTGCCGGCTCGTTCTTTTCTCGAATAGGTAAGCTGACTACAAACACGATCCGGTGAGCTTTTTTCGACATCCTGAAAAGCGGGCTTCCAGGACCGGTCGTCGGCCCCGAGGTGAAAAAGTTCGCGGGACCGTCATCGCGACCCATGCCGTCGTCTTGAGGCGTATCAGATGGTTGGGAGGCAGGGATCGTCGCTACGGGTATATTGCAGCAGCCAGCGAACGAAAAAAGCAGCGCGACCGCGATAAAGTGCGCCATGGTATCAGCGTTCGAACGCTCCATATCCACAATGACGTACATCGCGAGGATTTCTTAGTGCTGAGATGCGAAGCGAATGCACGATTCCAGCATTTCTCGTACCTCTTTTTTCCCGTTTGTCGCCTTCGCGAGCTTTCCGCATTTTTCGTCAACGCCCGTCGCATTTCGAGCGCGAGGCGCGCAGCATCACCTGCCCCTGTTTACATTGCCGGGCCGAGGGTACGGTGCGGTTAGCCGCTCACCGTCAGCGATGCCGTTGGGCTTTGGCAATCGTTATTCGATAGGGCATGATGCAGATCGGCTCACGGGTCAATATCGGATTTACCTTTGAATTGTTGCCTGGCTTGGGTGTTGCCCTTTGTTGTTATCGTTATATCGCAAACCCCATACTGTGAGGATCGCGACCATATTGTGGCGGGCGAGAATCCCGCGCTCGTCGAACGCCGCCACGAAATCCCATTCGTTGCGATCGGCCAGGTCCCGATCGTCCAGCGTATTGTTGCCATGCATGACTTGCGGCGGAGCGTCCTGAAAGAACTCGCGGGAGGTGCGGACGCGCGGAGGGAATTCAAGATCGCGGCTGTGAACAAGCCGATAGACCAGAACCCGGCCATTGTCATAAGTTTCGGTCGGCTGGCCGAGTTTGGCCTTGATATCGCGGATGGAAGTCGTGCCGTCATGGACATCGCCGAGCCACGCACCCTGCGCCGCCTGCGCGCCGCCATACTCTTCGGACACCGTGCATCCCGCGAGCGAAATCGCGAGCGAAGCTGCCAGCCATCGCTTGTACCTGCGCATGTCGCCACCACTTTCAAGCTTACATGACTACCCGACAGGAACGAGCTTATAACGGCGTAGCAGCCCCCGATCATCAAAGACAGCCACCAGGTCGTATAGCGTGCCGCCCCAGTCATCGGGTCCGCTATCATCGCCCGGCGGATCGTGAATCAGGAAGATTCGCGTTGCCGGAACGATATCGCCTCGCGGCCGGCGGCCCAGCCGCCAGATCAAGATCTTTTCCTCTTCGTAGCGCCCCGTCGGTGCGCCATAGCGCATCAAAAGGTCCGTCTTGCTCACCACCCCCGGCTGAATGAACGACAGCGGCCCGCGGGAAATCTCCTCCACCGTTGGCGGACTACAGCAACAACCCATCGGCACAATCCCAAGCAACAGCAACACGCCGATGCTTCGGCCTACCGTTGCAAGCTTCTGACGTCTCAACGTGGTCATCACTTTCATTCTCCATGCACGGGAAGCAGGCTAAATCGCTGCAAACGGCGATGCCCGTCGAGGACGACGACCAGATCGTATTTCGTGCCTTGCCAGTCGGTCGTATCGCGGTCGCGGCTGTGTGCCGACAGCGGCCGCATCGCCGGCGTCAATTCATCGTAATTCAAAGAGCTCCGGCCCATCCGCCAGGTGAGGATTCGTTCGTTGTCATAAGAAAACGTCGGCGTTCCGAAATGAAGCAGCAGCTCTTCCTCGCTGACCGTACCCGGCTTCATGAATGCAACCGCCTGCCTTGACAGGTCATCCAGCGGCCGGTGCTGAACACAACCGGCGATCATGATCAACAGACAAATCGCGACGCCGCGAATGCAGGGTAAGTGTAACGTCATGGTTTCGCTCCCGCGGCGGTCCACTCCCGGCGAAGATCGTCGAGCCGGATGCGGTGACTCGAATCATCCTCCATCAGTTGATGGCGGCTCACATGCCCCGCATCATCAAACGCGATCAGCAGAAAATGATGGTTAATGAACAGCGGCCAATAGCCGTCCGGCCTGGAGAGGTGGGTTAGAGAAACGCTCGCCACATCATTGGTCGCCCAGCAATAGACAAACACGCGCTGCCTGTCCCACGCGTAATCGGGTTCGCCCAATTCCAGCAGAACCTTCTCAGCGGTCGTAATGCCATCCTGAAGTGAGTTGATCCG
Organism: Tepidisphaeraceae bacterium; assembly: GCA_035695715.1. Lineage (GTDB taxonomy): Bacteria > Planctomycetota > Phycisphaerae > Tepidisphaerales > Tepidisphaeraceae > RYN-428. Next base: position 536 of record DASRRM010000395.1, on the reverse strand, counting down.
ATCCGGCGCGATGACGCGCGGCTGCAATTGCCCAACTGGAGAATCCGGCGCGATGACGGGAACACAGCCGCCAATGAGCGTCACCGCGAGGAGAAGGAATAGCGTTATTTTGTGGGATCGCAACATCAAAATTCGCCGTTTCAGTTTGCCGCCGTTGAGATAGGTGAACGGCCCGGAGGCTACTGCAATCCGCGAAATTCGCGAGAAGAAAAAACCGGCTTCACAGAATCGCAACAATTGCCATCGCGGCAACACGCCTGTGCATCCCCAATATCCATTACCATGAACGCACGTCTCGCAATCACCGCCATCGTTCTTTTCTTCTCGACGGTTTCTCTCGCCGCCGAGCAGACGCCGTACGCAAAATGGAAGAACGGCCCCTCCGCCGATCCATCTTAGGGCTCCCGAAAAAATAACTTGAGCAAATTATCGCTTCGGGCGAATCGTGTAGTTCCACTCTCCGTGAAATACTGCGCGCCTGCAATTGACCCGTGCAAGTTCTTCATCGCTGATTTTGATGCCGGTTTCATATTCAG
>DASRRM010000394.1:0-6015 GCA_035695715.1 Tepidisphaeraceae bacterium | reverse complement strand
GTCGCCTCCCACCCAGACTCGCATGACATTATTAAACCCGATCTCGATGCGCCGGATCGTCTGGCGGGGAAGAACCACGACATCGCGCGCCTGATGGCGGGCTTTCGGATCGAGAAAATTCCGAACCGCTGGCGAAAGATCGTTCAATCCGCACGACCTGACGTCATCATTCCCCTGCATCGCCATCGAAATCAGCGCCCCGGCCAATCCCCCACCAGATTGGCGCTGCGCTCGCCCAACCTTAAGCAGGTAGAACGCCTGCGGCGAAACCACCGCTGGCCCCATCCAACGTCCGCCCGGCACATTGAACTGCGAGCTGATTTTTAAAAATGGACCGGTGTCTTCATCGATCACCGGGATGGCAGAGACCACACGCTGTAAACCTGCCGCACCCATCGCGGCCGCTGTGGCGCTTCGCGTCGTACCAACCGCACGGCGCTCCGCGGTCGCAACCGCCAGCGCGTTCGCAGCCAGGCTCGATTCGCGCACGGTGATCCAGTTTTCAGCACCCTCTTCCCATACATTATCGTCTAACTCCAATGTCCCCGAGCGGATCATCGCATGAATCTTCGCCGCATCGACCGGACCGAATTGGTCCTGTCCAATCATGTAATGCCATTTGCTTCCCATATGAACCCCGTCTTTAGTCGCCCATTAGTAGGCGTACGAAAGGAACGGGGAGGTTAAATTCGCGAAGATTGCGTGTCAAGCCGACCATTGATTCTCCCATCCGCTTGCAACGGACCGATAACCCCGCTACAAGTTTCCCATTCGGCCGGCGATGGATCGCCGGTTGCGGGCCTGTATTGGCGTTTTCAACCGGAACGTGAAGTTTAACCTCGTTGACAAGGTCGAGCAGTTGACGCCCGAGCGCATCGTGACGGTGAAGTACGTCAGCCTGGCAGAAGAATACCTGGCCGACCACTTTCCCACGTTTCCAGTGTTGCCCGGCGTCATGATGCTGGAATCCGCCACGCAGTCGGCGGCATGGCTTTTTCATCACCGCAGCGGCTTTTCCAAGTCGATCACCGTGCTGAAAGAGGCGAGAAACGTGAAGTACTCGAAGTTCGTCGCACCGGGGAATGCGCTTCGAATGGAAGTCGAATGGGTGAAATCAACTGACAGCGGCGCAATATTCAAGGCCAGCGGAAGCGTAGTTGACGCAGTTGGCAAGCCGGCGTCGGCTGTTCAAATGCGGCTGGAACTGGCGTGCTTTAATCTCGGTGACAAAAACCCCGAACTGGCTGGGTTGGATGATCGCCTTACCCAACACAACCGCAGACGATGGGAACTTCTGGCCATCGTCGTGGATAACGGCTTGGATGGATAATCATGACAATAACGCAAGACGAAATCTTCAAGAAGGTGAAGGATATCGTGGTCGAAAGTCTCGGCGTGGACGAGGACGAGGTTATCGGCACTGCTGTTCTCAAGGACGATCTGGGCGCCGAAAGCTTGGATTTCCTTGACATCAGCTTTCGACTGGAAAAGGCGTTCGGCATCAAAATCACCAAGGGCGAAATGACGCCTGAGGGGCTGACCAATGACCCCGCTTTCGTCCAGAACGACAAGTTTACCCCCGCAGGCCTGGCCGAGTTGAAAACGCGCATGCCGTTCGCCGATTTCACCGAATTGGAAAAGGACCCTGCAGTGGAGCGGATGAGCAAGCTCTTCACGGTTAACATGATCGTCACTTTCGTGGAGACAAAGCTGAAGAGTCAATCATGAGCTATCTATTGCTGGCCAATGCCACTGGCAATTGTCGTCACTGACAGCTCGCAACTTAAACCCAACAACCATCCCCATGCGTTGGATCTGGATCGACAAATTCACCGAATTTACCAGCCAGCAGTCGGCGACGGCCATCAAAAACGTCTCGCTTGCCGAAGAGCATCTGCACGATCTATACCCCGCCTTTCCGATCGTACCGCACAGCCTGATCGTCGAAGGGATGGCTCAAACCGCCGGCATTCTCGTCGGCGAGGCGAGGGATTTTGCCGAAAAAGTAATTCTTGGAAAAATCGGAAAGGCGACTTTCCACCGTCTGGTCAGGCCCGGTGATACCATTACCTTCTCCGCCCGGATTGACCAACTCTCCGAACAAGGCGCGGCAATCACCGGAACCGTTACCGTGGGGCACGAAAGAGTGGCGGACATCGAAATGATGTTTAGCCACATCGATCAGAATATTGCCGGCTTGGAATTTCCCGAGCATAATTTCGTATTCACCGAACAGTTCACGGAATTGCTTAAAACGTATCGCGTGGATACGAAGGTGAAGATTTAGACCCGGTGTGGCACGGGCTGCCCGCGCGACCCGCCCGTGAGAGCGCGTAGGACTACCGGTCGAGCAGACATTCTTGTCTGCTTTGAATCTGCGAGTGCAGGGCTTGTCCCTCCTGAGCAGATTCGAGTTGATTCGCGGAGGACAGGAATGTCCTGCACTCATCAACTCGATGGCAGACAAGAATGTCTGCCCCACCATCGATATAGAACACAGACAAATGACAAGACGCGTTGTAATCACCGGCATCGGCATCATTTCCCCGATCGGCATCGGCGCGGCCGCGTTCTGGGAGAACCTTGTCGCCGGCAAGGTGGGCGTGAAACGAATCGCGGCGTTCGATCCATCCGGCTTCGAATCGCAAATCGCCGGGGAAGTGCCCGCGTTTAAAATCGGCGACTATGTTCCCAAAAGCTATCGCAAAGCCACCAAAGTCATGGCGCGCGATATCGAATTGGCCGTGGTGGCGGCGGATGATGCGTTCAAAGACGCGGGGCTTCACTCCAAGGCGTATGCCGAGAATTCAACGCTCGATTCGCTCCGCTTCGGGTGCAACATCGGCGCGGGGCTCATCAGTTGCGAGTTGAACGAGTTGACTGCCGCCATGCACGTGGCGCGCGAAGGCGGCCATCTCGACCTGAAAAAATGGGGCAGCGAGGGATTGGGCCAGCTCACGCCGCTCTGGCTCCTGAAATATCTCCCCAATATGCTGGCATGCCATGTGACGATCATTCACGGCTTAAAAGGGCCGAGCAACACCATCACCTGCGCTGATGCCTCATCGCACCTGGCGATCGGCGAAGCGTTCCGCACGATTCAGCGCGGCAAGGCCGACCTGGCGATTTGCGGCGGGGCCGAGTCGAAGGTCAACCCGATGGGGTTGATCCGCCATTGCCTGCTGCATCGCTTAAATGTTGACGCGAATGAATCGCCGGAGACGGCCGTTCGCCCCTTTGATGCCGGCGCATCGGGAACCGCGATCGGCGAAGGCGGCGGGTTGCTCATCCTGGAAGAATACGAACACGCCAAAGCCCGCGGCGCGAAAATTTATGCGGAACTGGTCGGCTTTGGCGCAAGCCAGGACGCCTATAGTGTGACCGAGCCTGATCCGACAGGCCATAGTTACGCAGCGGCCGTCAGGAAGGCACTCAAAGAGGCAAATGTTTCACCGGCGGATGTGGGCTGTCTCGTGCCGCATGGATTGGGAATTGCCGCCCACGATAAATCAGAACTTGCCGGACTTGCCGGGGTCTTCGGCGATTCGCTGGCGAGTGTCCCCATTTCCCCAATCAAGGGACAGATCGGCAACCTCGCCGCCGGTTGCGGCGTCGATGCGGCAACGGCCGTCCTGGCGCTGCACCACGGAAAAATTCCGGGCGCGGTCAATATGAAAGCACCGGCCGCCGGTGCAAAGCTAAATGCGGCGTCAACCGCCCGCGATGCGAAGGTCGACGTGTCGGTCAGCAGCGTCTACAGTCTGGGCGGGCAAAACGCGGCGCTGGTGTTTCGTAAGATTTGATGCGCCAGAATAGTTACGTTGTCCTGCAACTTATCGCGATTGACATGGCGAGCTGTTTGCATTTTCTTCGACAATAGCGTTGTAGAAGTTGAAAGTACTCGTCCTGGCATCGCCCGGGGATTTCCTCAATGCCGGGTCAAGCGCAGCGCCGGCCCGGATCCAAATGCGAATCGTCCCGCCCGCATCGATCCGGGCCGGCGCTGCGCTTGACCCGGCTTGAAGGTTGAAGTGACCGTTCTCGCTTTGGATGAAATAACTATGAATCGAGTCGTCATTACCGGTATGGGTTGGGTTACGCCGATGGGTCATTCCATTGATGGCGTGTGGAAGCGTCTATTGGCTGGTGAATCAGGGATCGCCCGGACCACCATTTTCGACGCCGGCACATTCCCCACCACGTTTTCCGCCGAGGTGAAGAGCGACTATCGGCTGGAGGATTTCGTCCCCGATCTTTCCCGCCATAAGAACATCGGCCGCAATACCCGATTCGCCATGGGCGCCTGCGCCCAGGCCTGGAAAGCCGCCGGGCTCCCGCCGCTTGGTTCAACTGCGCTCACCACAGGCGGTTCGACTGCGCTCACCACAGGCAGCACTCAGCACTCAGCACCCAGCACTTCCCCCCTCGACCTCGACCGCGTTGGCATCTATCTCGGCTCCGGCGAAGGCTCGCTCGATTTCGACGCCTACACCGGCGCTGCACTGGCGTCCTGGAAAGACGGCGCGACGGCCATCGACAGCGTGAAGTGGGCCGAGGTGGCGCGCGAGCATATGAACGCGGTGGCCGAGCTGGAGCAGGAGCCGAACATGCCTCTGTCGCATTTGGCGCTGCTCACCGGCGCCCGCGGCCCGGCCATGAACTGCCTCACCGCCTGTGCCGCCAGCACGCAGGCCATCGGCGAGGCCACCGAAATCCTGCGCCGTGGCGATGCCGACGTCATGATCGGCGGCGGCGCGCATTCCATGATCCATCCGTTCGGCGTCACCGGTTTCAACCGCCTGACCGCACTCTCGGAAGATGCCCGCCTCCGCGACACCCTCGGCGTAAACGATCCCGTCCGCGCCTCGCGCCCCTTTGACGCCAAACGCGGCGGATTCGTGCTGGGCGAAGGGGCCGGCACCGTCATCCTTGAAACCCTCGACCACGCTAAAGCCCGCGGCGCGAAAATCCTGGCGGAAGTTGTCGGCTACGGCTCAACCGCCGACGCCTACCGCATCACCGACCAGGACCCCAATGGCATGGGCGCGATCGTCGCCATGCGCGAGGCCCTCGCCGACGCCCGCCTCTCCCCCGCCGACATTCAATACATCAACGCCCACGGCACCGGCACGCGAGAAAACGACGGCAACGAAACCGTCGCCATCAAAGCCATCTTCGGCGACCGCGCCAAAAACGTCCCCGTCAGCAGCATCAAGAGCATGATGGGCCACCTCATCGCCGCCGCCGGCGCGGTGGAGATGATTACCTGCGTGCTGGCCATCCGCGACAACATTCTGCCGCCGACGATGAACCTCGAATATCCCGATCCGGAATGCGACCTGGATTATGTGCCGAACAAGGCGCGGCAGGCGCGGGTTGATGTGGCGATGAGCAACAGCTTCGGGTTTGGGGGGCAGAATGATACGATTATTGTGAAACGGTTTGAGTGAGAACTTTGCAAAGCGGGAACCTATTATGCGGGTGCGGGCTGTCATCCAGATGGTCGAAGCAGATGGCTGGGCGCAGGTCGGCCAGAAAGGGAGCCATCGGCAGTATCGACACCCAACGAAGCCGGGCCGAGTTACAATCCCAGGCAACCTGGGCGACGATGTAAAGCCCGGTACACTGAACAGCATTAAGCGCCAGGCGGGATTGAAATGAACGGGAGCGACCATGCGATATGCGGTTGTAATCGAGAAGGCCAAGCGAAATTACAGCGCTTATATTCCCGACGTGCCCGGCTGCATCGCCACGGGAAAGACCGTCCAGCAAACTCTCAGCAGTTTGCGGGAGGCACTCGAATTTCATTTTGAAGGAATGCGCGAAGACGGCGAGAAGATTCCAGACCCCGAGACGCTCGTCGACTATATCGATGTGGGACTTCAAACGGTTCCAATCGATTCGCACATCGCCACGAAGTTCAGAGGCGACCCCAATCGCCGAAAGCGGGCGAGCGAAAAGCAGAGCGCTTGAGGGTCGTTCATCCTTCCGAGCGCCTTTGGAAACGACCTATCA
>DASRRM010000393.1:0-16661 GCA_035695715.1 Tepidisphaeraceae bacterium | reverse complement strand
AACGATGCGAGCCGAATAGTTTTCCCCCAGCCTGCGCCATATTCGCGATAGCCGAACCGATGCGCCACTGGCGAAGCCCCGCGGCGGCCTGTTGCAGGAAATGATTCACATATTCCAGCCGCACGTAGGCGGGGATTCCCGCGCCGTGGGATGCGAGGACGCGCGAGATTTCGTCAAGGCGGGCGCGCCCGCCGGTGGCGGTTTTGTTGTTGTCCAGCCAGCGGTAGTGCGCCAGCAATTCCGGCAAATATGCAACTTGATTATTCCTGGCGATTTTCAGCCACAGGTCGTAATCCATTGTCCAATTGAGCGAAGCATCGAGACCGCCGGCGGCCTCGAACGCCGACCGCCGAAAAAAGGCGGCCGGCTGAACGATGTAATCGGAATAATGCAGCAGCCGATGATAATTGAACGGCTCGATATGCGCACATGGCGCGATTTGCCTACCCCGCGCATCGATGTAATCGGCGTTTCCGTAAACCAGGGCAACATCCGGATGCGCCTGGAAATACTCCGTCGCCCGCCGAACGGCATTTGGCGCGTATTCATCGTCGGCGTTGAGCCAGGCAAGAATATCGCCGCTGGTTTTGGCGAAGCCTTTGTTGATGGCGTCGGATTGGCCGTTGTCTTTTTCCGAAATCCAGCGAATTTTCTCGCCGAAACCGACCAACACCTCGTGCGTGCAGTCGCTCGACCCGCCATCCATGACAAGGTATTCGATATCGGGCCAATCCTGCTGCAAAACGCTGGAAATCGCCGCGCCCAGATATCTGCCGGTGTTGAAGGAAGGAGTTACGATGGAAATCGTCAGCGGGTCGGCCATGAGCACCGGCGGCGATTGTAGCGGAGGATCGGCGGCACGGGAATCGCCCGGGGAAGCGCTGCTATAGCACGCTTCAGTTTGGTGGGCATTGGCGCGACGGTCATCCCGAGTACCCGGTGCCGTCCGCCCCATCCGCGTCCTCGCTGACGCTCGTCCACGGCGTGAATGAATAATATCCCTCACTACAACGAATGCTTTCATGACTCCACGCAATCACGCCGTGGACGAGCGCCAGCGAGGACGCGGATTCGTGGGCGCGGACGGTCAGAAGATCGTTGTCGATAATTTGAGGGCGATCGCGGTACTCGAGACAAATGAGCCGCCCGTGCCACTTTCCCAGGCTAGACGAGACATCAAGCCGCCGTGCGCTTGCGGCAGGGAAGCGTGTAGCCGGCCTTGCGCGCATCATCATGAAACATCTTGACCGTATCCAGCGAATATTCGCTCAGGTCTTTGCCAACCAGATCGAGTTTTTTCAGGAGGTCGTTGGTGACGGTGATGATGTGGCAGCCAATCGCGTTGGCCTGGAAAATGTTCAGCACCTCGCGCGGGCTGGCCCAGATGAGCTGTTGGTTGGGAAATTGCCGGATCATCTCAACCGCGTACGACATCATCGGAACCGGGTCCTGCCCGGTGTCGGCCATGCGACCGGCGAAAACCGAGATGTAGCTTTCCGGGCCGCGGGCCAGGGCCGATGAAACTTCCCGCACCTGCGTCAGCGTCATGAGGGCCGTTACATTTTGCCGAATGCCGGAAAGAGCCAGTCGGCGGATTAATCCGCTGGCCGGGGTTCCATGCGTGTTGGTGACGGGGATTTTCACGAAGACATTTTTCCCCCACGAGGCGATTTCGTGGGCCTGCGCTTCCATTTCGGCAAAGTCATCCGAGAACACCTCGAACGAGATCGGCTTGTTGGGAATGGCCGCCAAAACGTCCCGCGCAAACGCCCGATAATCGCTCACCCCTGCTTTTCGCATCAGCGTCGGATTCGTGGTCAACCCCGCGATGAACGGCTTGGCCGCCATCTCCACCATCCCGGCAAGGTCAGCGCCATCGGCAAAAATCTGGGTAAAGAGCGAATCGAGAGGGGACATACGGCCTCGCGGGTTAATAAAGAATGAAGAGTGAAGAATGTAGGGTGGAATGCCGTTTCATCGCGAATCCCGCGCGTTACATTCTGCACTTATACAATCCGCCACTTCCAATAAATCGGCAGCTTTGAAGGTGGGCTTAACCGCCTCGGCATGGCTGTAGGGATGCTCGACGAGAAATGTGCGGCAACCGGCCGCCGCCCCGGCGGCAACGTCGCTCGCGCGATCGCCGACCATGAAGCTGCTGGGCATGTCGATCTCATGCTCGGCGGCGGCCTGCAACAGCATTCCCGGCGCGGGCTTTCGGCAGGTGCAATGGTCGGCGTTGTCGTGGAAGCAGACGTAAACGCCGTCGAGCGGAAGGTTGTCGCGGAGGTGATCGTTAATCGCGTTGACCATTTGGCGCGTCTGGGTTTTGCGGGGGACATCGGGCTGATTTGTCACGACCAGCAGGAGAAATCCCAAGTCGCGCAAACGCGCCAGTGCTTCAGGCACGCCCGGAAGGATTTTGACTTCGTCGAGGGTTTGCGGGGGATGGGGAACGCCGTTGCGGATGAATGTTCGGATTAACACACCATCGCGATCGAGAAAAACGGCACGCCTCATCGGGGGATTCCTGCGTTGAGGGAAATCGCGAAATCGCAAGCGACTTCGGCGCCGGTTCGGCGAGGCGGCGGCTTTACTGCCCCGCGCACGAACGGATTTTGGCGCGATCATGAACTCTTACCAACAAAACTCTCGCTAACAAACCCATCACGCTGAGTTGAGGAATCGCCCGCTGCAATTGCACGCGGATATCTCAACTTCGCATGAAAGGGTGTTTACGCTCACGCCGCGGCGGCTTCCCACTTCGTTTGCGATGCCTTCAGCGCGGGATGCGAAACCAACAGGTGCCAGACGATGGCCTGAAACGCCTCGGCGTGCGGGGTGATCGTGTTGGGGTTCATCTGCGGGATCAGCACGCAGGCGTCGGCTACCTTGGCGGTGTAGCCGCCGTCGCGGCCGACGATTCCAACCACCGTCGCATGCACCTCCTTCGCGTATTGCACGGCCCGCACCAAATTGGGGCTGATGTTCTTTTCCAGGTTTCCGCCGCCGACTGAAAGGACGAAGACCATATCGCGCGCGTTGAGGCGGCTGCCGCGCAGCCAGTTCGCGAAGACGGTTTCCCATCCATCATCGTTGGTTCGCGCCGAAAACTCCGCGACGTTATCGGTCGGCGCATAGGCCTCGAAACCGCAGATTTTGCGAAAATCATTGACGGCATGCGAGGCATTGGCGGCGCTTCCGCCCACGCCCAGGAAAAAAATCCGGCCGTTGTGATTCTTTAGTTCGGCCAACTTCGCAATCAGGCGGTTGATGGCCGACTGATCGATCCGGGCGAGGATCTCGGCGGCTTCTTCAAGATAAACAGACGTGAATGACATCGCTCTGGCTCCAATAATGCCTCCAACCCAATCTTCGGACGCAATAGTGCGGCACTTCAGTCGCGGCGGCCGGGAATCGCAAATTTTTGCATCGCAGTCAGTGGATGATGGGACATTCCGGTCCTTCCGAGCGAGAGCGAACCGGCTCAGCGGGGGACAAGTGCCGCGCTCGCCGATCCAGCGTAGGGTGGGCGTACTCGCCCACCATTTATCGCGTCGCCGAACAACGGTGGGCGAGTACGCCCACCCTACGAATTCATGCAACGTGGCTGCACCGGCTATCACACACGACCTCGGTCATCCGCGCCGGAAATACATCAACCGCCGCGCCTCGCATTCCCTCACGCCACCCGGCTTGCCGATTGCAAATATCGCCGGGTTTCCTCCAGCGATTGCGGGGTGCCGATCTCGTAAAAGCGGTTGAATACCTCATGACCGATCATCTCTCCCCGCGTAACCAGATCGCGATACAAATCGGCCAGGTCAAACGCGCCGCCGGCGGGAGTGGTATCAAACGCCTCGCGCCGCAGTAGCTGAATGCCGTAGTCGATGTATTGCATTTGTTCACTACGATTGCGCTTGTCGTAACATGTCAGGCGGCCGTTCTGGAAGATGGCGTTGCTCTTGTCCCAGCGGTTTTCGTTGCGGATGAGCGTCATCAGCCCGCGGGCGGCGCGCGGCGACTGGCTGCTGCAAAAGCGACGCAGGACCTCGGCGTAATCGATGTCCATGTAGGAGTCGCCGTACATGACCCAGAACAGTTCGCCCAGCATCGGCAGTGCCCGCCGCACCGCCCCGCCGGTCCCGACGAGCCTGGCCCCGTCGTGGCTGTAGCGCAGGCTCATTCCGATTCGCGACCCATCGCCGAGGTGCTCCTCGATCTTCCCGCCAAGATGCCCCAGGCACAGCACCACCCGCCGAACGCCATAGCGATGCAACAGCCCAAGCTGATGATCGATGAATGCGCGTCCGTTGACGTCAACCAGCGCCTTGGGAGTTTGCTGCGCGATGACGCCAAGACGCGCCGCCATGCCGCCTGCGAGCAGCGCGACGGGGATGGTGGAAATGGCGGGGATGGAATGGGGGTCGTTCATGTCCATTTCTTACGCTGTGCGCAATGAGCCGCGCACGGAGGGTACTCCCGGAGTAAGCGGTTTCGCGCGCACCCGCTTACTCCGGGAGTACCCTCCGTGCGCGGCTCATTCGTGTCTATGACTCAGCCCCATTTGGGACACTTTCTTGCTCTCCCAATCCCAGGCCCTTTCACTGAATCACAACCTTCGTTCCTTCAAAATCAAACCGGAACCGCACTTCGCGCAACCCTTCCTGCATCAACGCCCGCCGGAGGCGCGGCTTGTCGTCGGCGTAGAACATCAGGAATCCGCCGCCGCCCGCACCGATTAGTTTTCCGCCCAATGCGCCATTGGCCAGGGCCAGGGCATACCAGCGATCGATATCGCCATTGCTCATTCCGCCGCTGCGCTTTTTTTTGTGGTCCCAGTGAACGTTCATCAACTCGCCGAATTTCTGCAAATTGCCGGTCTCCAACGCCTCCTGGCTCTGGTAGCCCAACTCTTTTACAAAATGGAGATTATCGGTCATCTCCTTGTCGCTCTGGCGGCTTTTGCTGTCCTGGTCTTTCAAAATGGTGGAAGCCGAGCGGCTATAGCCGGTGAAAAAAAGCAGCAGGTTGTCTTCCAGGTTGTAAAGCGTCTCCGCCTCGATCTTCAGCGGATAAGCCTCGACATGGCCATTGGGCAGAAACTGAAAACAGGTCAGCCCGCCATACGCGGCAATGTATTGGTCCTGCTTCCCCACCGGCTCGCCCAGCTTTTCGATCTCAATCTGGCACGCCTGCTCGGCCAGGCCCTGGGGATGCACGATGTTCTTGCGATAGGCGTGCAGGGCTTTGAGCAGCGCCGTGGTGAAACTGCCGGAAGATCCAAGCCCCGTGCCGGCGGGAATGTCGGCCATGCTGGTGATTTCCAGATGCGGATCGCGAATGCCGCTGATGCGCAGCGCCTCGCGAATGAGCGGATGCTGCACATCATCAATCCGGCTCACCTGCTCCATCTTCGAATACTTGATGATCAACCCGCTCTGAAATGTCTGATGCAGCGTGATGTAAACGTACTTGTCAATGGCGGCGGCGATGAGAAAGCCGCTGTGCTTGCGGAAATACGATGGCAGATCAGTCCCCCCGCCGCCAAGGGAGATGCGCAATGGACTTCGGGTAATAATCATCGCGCATACCTTCTGCAAACCCCGTGAAAATCATCGGAGGGAAGTTGCCGAAACTGGAATGAAACGATGGGGGGAAAGGTTATCGGGCGGATAACCGACGCGGTTGGTATAATGGAGTCTGGAATTTAGAGGTTTGTAATGGCGAACGTTAAGACGTCCTGTAGTAACGCGGCGAAGGCAATCTCCAGGACGACTGAGCGACGCAAAGGTCGTCGTCCGCGACGACTCCTTTCGGAAATCGTTGCCGGACTCAATGCTGCAGCTTATCGTCGACATAATCTCGCGTTTTTACAGGAAACGCCGGTGGGCAGGGAATACTGGTGACGCGCTCTGCGGTTTCGATGGCGCGGACGGTAACATCGTACAAATGCCTCGACACTTCCGTTTGTTTTGGCGGCTTGCGATCCTGGCGGTGGCCGTGGAACTCGGATTCGACTCTGGCGTGTCGCTGTGGGGTCTTTCACACGTGTTCAGAGGCCAAACCTGGGGATTGGCTCCATGCCTGATCGGCGCATCGCGGGGAATATTAGTGGTGATTGCTGTTCGCTATGCGCTGCGCGGGTATTGTGGCGCTCGGATTGCGATGGTCGTCTTCGATGCGATGGAGGCAGCCCTTGGTTTTGCAATGTCGTTTTTGGCCCTGGTTATCAACGCCGACGGACACGGCGTGCGTAATTTCGCAACCCTGTTACTTGTATCTTCCTTCTTTGGAGGGAGCGCCTGGGTGATTGGGGCTGGGCTGAAACCGAAGGTGGTCGCCTAATCACGGCCTTCTCGAGACCGATTAGACCAAACCGTTACGCAAGCGAGCAAAACTGGAACAATAATCCACTTCGGCGGTAGTATACATCATAAGAGGTATCCCCCATGACCGCCAATTGGCACATTTCGCGTCGAACTCTCCTTCGTGGCGTTGGCGCAAGCGTCGCTTTGCCGCTACTTGACGTGATGTTGCCCGGCGGAGTTGCCGAGGCGGCGTCCATCGCGCCAGCGGCGATGGCGGGAAAAACCGCCATCCCCACCCGCATGGCGTTTGTCTTCATCCCCAATGGCGTGAATGTCAGCGAATGGTTCCCGGCAAAAGCCGACGGTGCTTCGTCTGCATTGGAACTGACGCCCACGCTGGAACCGCTCAAGAATGTCAAGAATCAAGTCAGCCTGCTGCAAGGTTTGACCCTCAGCGGCGCGATGGCCCATGGCGATGGGCCAGGCGATCATGCACGATCAGCCGCCGCGTTCTTAACCGGGGCACATCCTTACAAAACGGCCGGCAAGGATATTCACCTGGGCATTTCCGTCGATCAATTCGCCGCCCAGCACATCGGCGATCATACCCGCTTCCCCTCCCTCGAACTCGGCCTCGACAGGACGCAGACCGTCGGCAATTGCGATTCGGGATATAGCTGCGCCTATGTTTCCAACATTGCCTGGCGGAGCGATACGTCGCCGGTGCCCAAGGAGGTCGATCCCGGGGAGGCGTTCGATCGGCTGTTCGGGCCGCAAGGCGCTTCGGCTGCAAGCGCGGAAGTCAGCGCCAGGCGCCTGAACGATCGCAAGAGCGTTCTCGATTACGTGCTGAACGACACGCATCGTCTGAACGCGCGGCTGGGAAAATCCGACCAGAAAAAGCTGGACGAATTCACCACCAGCATTCGCGAAGTGGAAAAACGCGTGGAAACCGCCCGGGCGGAAAAGACGGTCATGGCCAAGCCCGACATGCCGCGTCCCGATGGCATTCCCGAAAAACTCTCCGAACACATGGACCTGATGTATGACCTGATGGCGCTGGCATTTCGCATGGACGTCACCCGCATCGGCACCTACATGATCGCCCGCGACGGCTCGAACCGCACCTTCCGCGAACTGGACATCTCAGAGGGCCATCACACCCTGAGCCATCACGGCCACGCCCCGGACAAGCTTGCCGCGTTGAAAAAGATCGACTACTTCCACCTGCAGCACTTCGCCCGCTTCCTGGAAAAGCTGCAGGACATAAAAGAGGGTACCGGCACCCTGCTCGACCACAGCATGATCATGCTGGGCAGCGGCATTTGCGACGGCGACCGCCATAACCACAACAACCTGCCAGTATTGCTGGCCGGCAAAGGCGGAAACGCCATCAAACCCGGCCGCAACATGCGCTATTCCGACGGCACGCCGCTATGCAACCTTTACATGAACATGCTGGAAGCGATGGGCGTGAAGGCCGAGCGATTCGGCGACAGCAGCGGCACCCTGCGCGGGCTGGCGTAACCCGTCGTATCGTCGAAAAGAAATGCGCTCGCGAAGGCGCGAAGACGGACGCGAAGAAAACAGAAGTGATGTTGGTTGCCTTCGTGATTCACCACCAACTGAGCGTCGTGAATCCAGCTCCTCGAATGTATTCTTCGCGTCTTCCTTCGCTACTTCGCGCCTTCGCGAGCTCTGCATTTCCTTCGCCCCCCAATTCAAGCCCGCGCCGCCGCGATGGCATAAAACGGCCGCCCTTCGCGCTGGTATTTCCGCTCAAAATTCGTGCCCACGAATTCCCCATCACCAGCTGAACCCGGACGGTTGTAATCCACCACCGCGAATCCCGCCGCCGATCGGATGAGCGGCTCGATATTCTCTTCCCAATATCCCTTGTGATCGGTCACGACTTGCAGCCGTCCGCCGGGCGCGAGGATTCGTCGCGCCTGATCGAGGAACGGCGTCTGGATCAGCCGGCGTTTGTGATGGCGCGTCTTGGGCCAGGGGTCGGGAAAATAGACGTGAAGCACCGACAGGCTGTTATCGGCCACGTGCTCGCGCAGAAAAAACAATGCCTCGGCACGCACCGTTCGCGCATTGAGGCACTTGTGCCGGCGGAGGCGATCGCTGGCGAATTTCCAGTATTGGTTGGCCCATTCGATGCCGAAGAAATTCGTTTCGGGGCGGGCTTTGGCCTGTTCGGTCAGGAAAGTGCCCTTGCCCATGCCGATTTCCAACTCGACGGGATGATCGTTGCCGAACAATTCGTTCCAGGAAATGGGGCGTGCAAATGCATCGGCGGGAAGGCCGATCGGTTCGACAATCAATTCATGGTTAAACTGCATGGGAGGGAATTGTAGTCGCGGGCAGAGCGTGCGTCCCCTCAGTGAGGCTGGCGGTCGTTTTCGGGGTAAACCGTAGAGTGGGCGTACGCGCCCGTCAGCTTTCTCGCGTGGGAAGCGGTGGGCGAGTGCACGCCCACCCTACGGTCTTCATTGAACCCCGAACCCTAAACCCCGAACCCTGGCCTGGACCTGGCGTTTGACGCACCAAAAAGGCGGTTACGCCCCCGTTATTTATGCGACAAGGAAAGTATGTGCGGCCCGGAGCGCCCGATGGTACACTCCCGGGGTTACACCGAAGGTCAATCTTACCATGCCGCGGTTTAAGGCCATTCTCGTTGCCATCCTTTTCGGCGCGCTCGTCGCCGGCGCGCTGCGATCCCGCGGTGCAGGCGCCCCGCCAGCCAAGCCGGGCGATCCAAAAAACATGGGCGATGACGGATCCGCCGGAATCGCGCGGGTGGCTCCCAGCAATACCGGCGATACCGATGCTTCCTACTGGCGGCATCTCAGCGAAGAACAGCAAAACCAGGCCGTCGCCGCCCTGAAGACGTTTGCCCAGAAGTCGGCTGACAGCCTCAAGCACCCGCTGCATCTGCACGAGAGCCGCCATTTCCTGTTCTATTCCGATCTTTCCGGTATCCAGGCCGCGCGATATCTGTCGCTGCTCGACCGCATGTATGGAAAGCTGTCGGACTTGTTCGGCTTGCAAAAAGGGGACAACCTCTGGCGCGGCAAATCGCTGGTCATCGTCTTCAACCACATCGAGGATTACCGCGAGTATGAACGGCTCATCGAAAACGACGACCCCGGCGGGTCGTTCGCCATCACCCACTGCTTCGGCGATGGGATGGTCCACATGGCGCTGTATCGCTATCCCGATGACGTGCAGTTCGAGCATTTGCTGGTTCATGAATCGGTGCACGGGTTCCTGCACCGCTATCGCAGCCCCGCACGCATTCCCTCCTGGGCGAACGAAGGGCTGGCCGACGAGGCGGCGTCAGAGCTTATTTTCGAAAAGAACCGCGCAAAAATCATGGTCGGCCTGGCGCGGGCAGGCCTGGCACAGCATCATGACAGCGTCGGCGATTTCTTCACCGCCAGCCATATCGACGGCTGGCAATACCCCATCGCCGAGACTTTATGCGCCTGGATGATCCATCATGATCGCGATGGATATCTGGCATTTATCAACGGCATTAAAGACGGCCAGCCGTGGGATGAAAGCCTGAAGAAAAACTTCAAGATGTCGCCGGACAAGCTGCTGAGCGAGTATGGAAAATCGATCGGCGTGAAGGGGATTAAGATGTGATCAATACCAATTCAACGTCCAGGCAATGATGATCAGCACCAGGAACACAACGCCTATTTTAATCCAAAGCGGCTTTCGATCCGGCGGCGCATCCTCTTTCGACAGATACTGATCGCAGTAGGGACATTGCTGCGCATCCTCGGATATTTCCTCGCCGCAATAGGGGCATTTGTGCGTGGAAGGGTCGAGATTCCAGTCGGCCTCGTCATCATCGGGATACTCGCGCGCATCTTCCTCGTCGTCGATTTCATCACCGTCATCATCATCGAGCATTGGCATGAGATTGAAGATTGTGCGCGCCAGGGCAATGGTTGGAAAGGGCAAGCAACTGCGATCGAATCACCATTAGAAGCACCAGGCACGGGCGGGACGCCCGTGTCACGAACAATCGTTCCAAACCGTATTTCGCGCGGTGCCGCCGCGACGACGCTTGCGATTTCGCGATTCCGGTAGCGCCCGCACTCGCCAAACTTTCGCCCCATCGCCCGATACGGTACCTTCCCCCGCAAACTCCGTCAGGATTGACGCGATAAGGAATCCCGCATGCACCGCTACGTCATCGGTTTCGATTTCGGCACAGAATCCGTCCGCGCGCTGCTCGTCAATGTAAGCGATGGAACGATCGCCAGGCAGTCGGCACATTCCTACGCCCATGGCGTGATCGATACCCGCCTTCCCGTCGCTGGCGACGTGACTCTGCCCCCCGACTATGCGCTTCAGCATCCAATCGATTGGATGAACGCGATGGCAATCGCCTGCCGGGGCGCAATGCGGGATGCGGGGGCAAACCCGGAGCATGTCCTCGGCATCGGCGTCGATTTCACCAGTTGCACAATGTTGCCATCGCTGCGTGACGGCACGCCACTGTGCCTGCTGCCACAGCATGAGAACACGCCCTTGGCGTGGCCGCGATTATGGAAACATCATGGCGCAAAGGCCGAGACGGATCGCATCAACGCCGTCGCGCGCGAGCGAAATGAGAAATGGCTCGCCCGGTACGGCGGCGTCATCGGGCTGGAATGGTTCTTCCCCAAGGTTCTGGAAACATTGAACCATGCGCCGGAGGCATACGCGGCGGCCAAGGTTTGGCTGGAGGCGGGCGACTGGCTGGTCTGGCAGTTGATCGATGGGCCGTTCCCAAACTGCGCGGCGCAAAATCTGGTTCGCTCAACGTGCCAGGCGGGATACAAGGCCATGTGGAACGCCAGAACGGGATATCCAGATTCGGATTACTTCGCCGCGGTTCACCCGGCGATGAAAAACGTCGTCATCGAAAAAATGCCGGGCACATTGCTGCCCCCTGGCCGCCGGGCGGGCGGGCTAAATCCGGAAATGGCCGCCCGGTTGGGCCTCAGCGCCGGCACGGCGGTGTCGGCGGCGATTATCGATGCCCACGCCGGCGTCTGCGGCGCGGGCGTGGCCACGCCGGCAACGCTGGTCATGGTCATGGGCACAAGTTCCTGCCATATGATGTTGAGCGAGACGGAGAAGTTTGCCGATGGCGTGGCGGGCGTGGTTGCCGACGGAATTCTGCCCGGTTACTTCGGATATGAAACCGGCCAGGCCAGCGTTGGCGATGCCTTCGCCTGGTGCGCTCAGACTTTCAAGCTATCCCACTCGGAATTGAACGAAGCGGCGATGCGTCTTCCACCCGGAAGCGGGGGCGTGTTGGCGCTGGACTGGCTTAACGGCTGCCGCACGCCGCTGATGGATGGCCGGCTTAGCGGCGCATTTGTCGGCGTGACGTTGGGCACGCAACCCGCCCAGATTTACCGCGCCATGATGGAAGCCACGGCGTTCGGCGTGCGCTGGATTGTCGATACTTTGCAAAACGCCGGGGTGCCAGTCCAGGCGTTTGTCGCGAGTGGCGGGCTGCCCGCCAAATCGTCGCTGCTGATGCAGATTTATGCCGATGTGCTGGGCGCGGAAATTCGCGTCGCCGCCAGCGATCAATCGGTGGCGCTGGGGGCGGCGATCCTTGGCGCGCTGGCTGCCGGGCCAGCCGCGACCGGGCATCCCGGCATTGAACAAGCCATCAGCGCGATGGCTCCGCAGCGTGACGCTTCAGTTTATCGACCGCAGGAATCTGCACATCGCCGCTATGATGCGTTGTATTCGGAATATCGTACTCTTGCCGCACCAGGCTCTGCGATTCTTTCCGTAATGCGGCAGTTGCGCGGCCACGTATAAAGCTGGCCGAGAAGGTAAAACAATCCACTCGGTCTGTTGCACGCCCTTCATCTTGGTACGCATCGTGCTTGCCCGCCACTCGCCACCCGCATGCGAACAGCGGGGCACGCTCTTCGTTTACCCTCACCGGAGTTCATGCCATGAAACGCTTTCCTACCCTTCTATCCGCCGGCCTCTTGAGCATCGGCCTCGTTGCCACCAGCCTCTTCGTGCAAAAGACCATCGTCCGCGCCGATGATCGAACCGGCGGCCCATCCGCCATCGCCAAAGTCGAGGCCGCCGGCAACCAAAAGGAAAAAATTACCGGAACGGTCGTCTTCACTTCGGAAACCGACGGCGTGCGCGTCGTGGCCGCGATTGACGGCCTTACACCCGGCAAGCATGGTTTTCACATCCACGAAAAGAATGATCTGACCGCCCCTGATTTATCCAGTGCAGGCGGCCATTGGAACCCGGGTAACACCAAGCACGGCGGCCCCGACAGCGCCGAGCATCATGCCGGTGATCTGGGCAACCTCGTCGCCGACGAAAAAGGCCATGCCCACTACGATGAGATCATCAAGGGGATTCACATCGACGGCAAAATGGGCGTGATCGGGCATTCTGTCATCATTCATGCCAAGGCAGATGATCTGACAAGCCAACCCGCCGGCGACTCCGGCGCTCGAATTGCGGGCGGCGCCATTGTCGCAAGGGTCAATGATCGCAGCGAAAAATAACCGCATTGCGTGCGCGTAAGGCGATTTAAAGAGAAATATGATCGCGCCCCGCGAGAAATCAGCGGGGCGCGGTCGTTTGGACTGGTTGCTTCAGCAGCCAGTAAATGCCTCCCCGAACAGACGCGCCGCATTTATCAGCATCCGCCCCAGCACTTGGAATCGACTCAGCGTAAAGTTAGGGTAGAATCCGGATCAGATGCCGGCAACCTTGCAGAATATCCTGGGCGAGAGCGGTTCGGTCGCCCGGCGGCTTGGCGAGCGCTACGAGTTCCGCCCGCAACAACTGGAAATGGCCTCCAGCGTCGAGGAAGCCTTCAAAGAAGGCCATCACCTGCTCGTCGAAGCCGGCACCGGTGTGGGCAAATCGTTCGCCTATCTTCTGCCGGCGATCGATTATGCCGTGCGCACGAAAAAGCGCGTTGTCATTTCCACGCACACGATTTCCCTTCAGGAACAGCTGATCGACAAGGACATTCCGCTGCTGCGCGCGGTGTATCCGGATGAATTCACCGCCGTGCTGGTCAAGGGACGAAGCAATTATCTCTGCCGACGACGGCTCGAGCAGGCTCGCGGCCGCCAGCAGATGCTGTTCGACGATGGCCGGCAACTCCAAAGCCTCTGGGCGATCGAGGAATGGGCGAATGAGACGACCGATGGGTCGCTGGCCGATCTTCCCGCTGTGCCCGACCCCGGCGTGTGGGACCGGGTCTGCGCCGAGCATGGCAACTGCCTGGGGAAAAAATGCAAGTTCTACAACAACTGCTTCTGGCAATCCGCCAAACGCCGCATGCAGGGCGGGAATATCCTGGTGGTGAATCATGCGTTGTTCTTTTCCGACCTGGCATTGCGGATGGCGGGCGTGAATTATCTGCCGAAGTACGATGCCGTGATCCTGGACGAAGCCCACACGATTGAAGACGTGGCCGGAAGCCACTTTGGCCTGAAGGTTACCGAAAGCGGCATGCGTTATCAGCTTCGGCTTCTCTATGATGTCCGCCGGGCCAAAGGTGCGCTGAGCGGCCTGGGCTCGGCTGCGGACGATGCCATCAAGGACATCATCGATCTGCACGAGCCGATGGATGAATTCTTCGAAGGGCTGGTGCAATGGCAGCAGCATTCAGGCCGGTCCAACGGACGGATCAATCAGGCGAACATCGTCGATAATATTCTGTCGCCGAAACTGCGCGATCTGTCGCTGCATCTGAAGGCGATGTTGCCGGGATTGGTGAAGGAGGAAGAAATCAGCGAGGTATCCGCCGCCGCCGACAAGGTTGGGATTTTGGCGCAGACGGTTGACGCGGTGATAGGCCAGAAGCTGGAGGACGCGGTTTACTGGATGGAGGTAAGCGGCCGAACCGACCAGCGCAAGGTAGGCCTCAACGCCGCCCCGGTAAACGTGGCGGAGGGATTGCGGAAGCATTTGTTCGAGCAGATTAGAAGCGTAGTGATGACGAGTGCGACGTTGTGTACGCGCAATAACCCTACCGCTGGGGCGCGCTCAGCCCCGGTTGCCGCCAAGACGCACGGGCGAGACGCCCGTGATACGGCAGACACGGCGACGTCTTCTTCCCGTACTACGGGCGTCCCGCCCGTGCCTGCAGCGGCTGGCCGCAGGGAAGATGACTCCTTTTCCTACATCAAATCCCGCATCGGCGTTTCGCAATGCCGCACGTTGCAACTCGGTTCGCCGTTCGATTATGCGAGCCAGGCCACGCTCTATCTGGAAACCGATCTTCCCGAGCCCAGCGATACCCTCCGGTTCCTCCCGGCGGCTTGCGAAAAAATCCTTCAGTATCTGCAAATCACCAATGGCGGCGCATTTGTCCTGTTTACCAGCTATAAAATGCTCATCGACGCGGGCAATCGCCTCAAGGGCGAATTGGATCGGCTGAATCTGCCGCTGCTGGTGCAGGGGCAGCAGGCGCCGCGGAAGGTGTTGCTCGAGCGGTTTCGCTCAACCCCTAATGCGGTGTTGTTTGGGACGTCGAGCTTCTGGCAGGGAATTGACGTGCAGGGTGATGCGCTGCGGAATGTGATTATCGTGAAGTTGCCGTTCTCGGTGCCCGATGAGCCGGTTGTGGAAGCCCGGCTCGACGCGATCAAACGCGGCGGCGGAAATCCGTTCATGGATTATTCCGTGCCGGAGGCGATCATCAAATTGAAACAGGGTTTTGGCCGATTGATCCGAAGCAAAACCGACACCGGCATCGTGGTGATCCTTGACAGCCGGGTTAAAACCAAGCGATACGGCAGGCTTTTTCTGGACGCGCTGCCGGAGTGTAGAAGAGGAAATGAAGAATGAAGAATGAAGAGTGAAGAATGAAGAGTAGGGAAACGTAGACCGCATTGCCATTCTTCACTCTTCATTCTTAACTCTTCATTCAACGAACGGAGACTTTGCTATGTGGGGAAATACAGTTGGATGGGTGATTTCCGGAATTCTGGGCCTGGGCCTTAGCTTCATGTTGTATATGGTGGCATCGCCGCCCTCGCGGACAGATCCGACCGGGTCGGCGAAGTTTGCCATCGCATACAAGCCGTTGGCGCTGCCCGCCGGCGCCGATGCGGCGGCCGCGCCCGGCACCAAGGATTGCGATGCGGGCGAATTTTACCGCAAGGCCATCGAAGACTACCAGGTGACCGCGCGCGCTTACGAGCGATTCAAAACCGACCGGATGAACGGCTCGGAAAAAGACATGAGCGGCATCGCCTACATTGTCGAGGGGCGAAATTGCCGCAATGGGACGATTTTCGCAAAGGAACTGCCAAAAATCGTCAACTATGACAACAGCGAGCCGCCGCTGGAGGCGTTGCAGGAGATCGGCGAAGCCGCCTGCACCTTCGGGAAGCTTTACATGAACGACAAATACGCCGCCGAAAAGTCCGGCGGCAAATTGCAGCCGGAAAAAGCGCTGGCGTTGTGGGAGGGGACGTTTGTATTGGGCCGCCACCTTTACGACGAGCGCGCCTGTTGGGCGGAATACATCGTCGGCCACGGGCTGATGCAAACCGCCGGTCGCAATCTGGCCGACTATTACAAATCGCAGAACAACTCCGAAAGAGCCGACAAAATCCAGACATTCCTCGAGGATGAAGGCGCGCAGTCGACCAAGATGATCGAGGCGTTCAAGCTTGTCGGCGCGATCGATGAGAATTATGCCGGCGTGTATGCCGGCGACATCTACAAAATCGCCCTCAGTCCCACCGCCGACAAGATGTTCCGGGCCGAGGCGCTGAAACACATCGGGAATTACCGTTTCAATTCGATGACGCGCGGCGACCAGCTTGCGGCAAAGAAGGTGCTGAAGGACATGGTCGAGGACAACGATATCCCCGCCAACGTAAAAGCCGCCGCCAACGCCGCCCATGAACTGACGATCCAAAAGCATAATATGATCGGCGGATCGTAAGCGATTGGCGCGGGGAGGATGAGTTAGACGGATTGCTATTTGGTGCGGCGATCGGTTGCATAATAAACTGCGACTGAGCCGCGCACGGAGGGTACTCCCGAAGTAAGCGGGATCGGCGAAACCGCTTACTACGGGAGTACCCTTCGTGCGCGGCTCAGAGCGTTTCTCAGGTTGGTGGCGCGTTCGGGGCCGCCGTCATCCTACTGAGACTATCCTACAACGGAGGTGCACGGCGTGCGCACGTAAGCGCAGCGATGGAATTCTTTGAAGTGTGCACATCTTCAGCTTAGGAGTTGAGGCCTGTGGAGCGCCGCAGTCGCTCAGGCGACGAGGCGAGTCCGCCCGGCCTTGTGCACGGTTCAAAGAATTCCATC
>DASRRM010000392.1:0-4713 GCA_035695715.1 Tepidisphaeraceae bacterium | reverse complement strand
TCCGGGTCTTCGGAGTACCTCAGACCCGGCGTTTTCAGCCCGTTACACGTCAAGAATTCACGCGCTCGGAGACTCGCAATGACGGATTTAGAGGCGGACCCAAAATCATCCGTTGTCGTGGTCTGCCACGTGCATTACAGTCCGCATCGATGAATGCTGAACTGCAGATGCCGCCTGCGACCGTTGTTGAGCCTGTTATGTCACCCTCGGGTGCGCTGGTGCGGCGTTTTTTCATGAAGCGCCTGATCAGCCTTGCTTTCCCGTGTTCCCTGCTGCTTGTGCTGGCGATGGGCCTGTGCGGGGGATGCACCACCATTCGCATTGTCGAGTCGCCGCGAACGGCTGACCTCGATTTCCTTCTGACGGGTGCGGCCACGCAAGCCGTCTCGCAGCTTTCGGTGGATTCTCTTCGCGACCGCAAGGTTTTCGTCGACACCACTTATCTTATCCCTACCGTCAAACCGACCGCCAACTTCCAATTGGAAAATGAGCTGGCCCGCCAGCCGCCTTTGGAATATCTGTTTCTCATCGGCGAGCTTCGCGCCAAGTTACTGAAGTCCGGCGTTCGCCTGGTGGATTCCAAGGAGAAGTCCGAAGTGGTCGTCGAAGTGCGGGCGGGGGCATTGAGCGTAAATCACATGGAGTTTTTGCTGGGTGTGCCAGCCTCGTCAGTTCCCGTGAGCGCGACCGGCGGCCTGGGCCCATCAGCCACCGCCAACACCCCAGAGCTCTCCATCCTCAAAAGCACCAAACAATATGGATATGCCAGCGTGTCGTTCGTCGCTTATTGGGAAGACACCGGAGAGTTGATGGCCGTTTCCGGCCCCTTCGTGGGCAAAACCAGCCGCGAAGACTACTGGATCTTCGGCACCGGCCCCAGCACGCATGGGAATATTCCACCGGCGAATCAATGAGCTCCGTCCCCTCCCAACCTGATTCCACCCCACCCGCGCCAGCACCCGCCGCGAAAGCGACGAAAGCGGCCAAGGCCTCCAAGCCCAGGAAGAAGCATTGGATATTGCGCATCATCGTTACGCTGGTCATTATCGCGCTGCTGCTGGGGTTGGTTGTGCAGATTGTCCTGTGGACCGATCTGCCGCGCGGAATTGTCGTCAAGCAAATCGAAGGACAGCTCGGCCTGCGCCTCTCCGTCAAATCGCTAACCACCGGCTGGCTTGGCAATACGCAACTGAATGATGTCACCATCGGACTTCCCCTTTCCGATAAGGCATTTCTCGAAGTGCCGGTGATGAAGGTGAAGAATACATCCCTCTTCGGCCTGATCATCGGGCGGCCGGTGGAGGTGCGGGCGATCGAGCTGGATCAGCCGCATTTGTATGTCGTGCAGAATCAGGCGGGGCAATGGAATTTGCAGCAGGTGGCGGAATTGCTCGCGCGGGCCGGGGGGAAAAAGAGCGGGGAGGAATCGGCCGCCACTTCATCCCGGCCGCAAATGCCGAATGTGCATTTGGTGGACGGGACGATATCGATCATAGACAACAAAAGTCGCTCGCTCGATATTTCGCCGTTGAAAGTTGACGGGTATTCCGACAGTGCCGTCTCGTGGAAATATGATGTGGATGTTCCATCGAAACTGAGCATCACCGGGCGGCTTGTGCCGGGCGGAAATTGGGGACATGAGGTCGCGCTAAAGCTGCAGGACATCGGCGAGTGGGCCAGGCCGTGGGATAAGGACTTTCCCAAAGTCGCCCTGGACCTGGAGTGGCACGGCGAATTATCCAACGCCGGGGTTGGCGGACGGCTCGATGTAAAGAAGGCCACCGTCGATCGAAAGGCCGGCCTGCTCGAAGCATACGGCTCGGCCACCATCGCCGCCGGGGGCGACGGCGTTTCCATTCACCCCGACAACCTGCTTCTAAAGACCGGCATCCACGCCGTTCCCGATGTCACGCTGGCGTCCGGCACAATCGCGTTCGACCCGACCGCCAAAACCGTCAAGGCCGATCAACTGCTGGTTTCCGTCTTCGGCGGCGCTGTAAAAGTCGGTGCCAGCTACGACCTGAACACCAGCGCGGCCGACATTGAAGTGTTGTGGAACCGTCTTTCGGGCGGGAAGGATATCATTCACAGCGGCGGGTTGAAGGTAACGCTGCGCAAGCCGTTCCCGGACAAAATCGTCGCGGCCGGGCATCTGACGTCGGCGGGCAATCGTGGGCCGGGGCAATGGCTTGCCTCGGTGGACTTCAACGCCACCGGCCGCAGCTTCACCAACTTTGACTGGACCGTCCGCGCCCCGCAATTGCAATGGCAGCGCTACGTGCAGGGCATCAACCTTGACGGGCTGGCCATGACCGGAGCCATGCGCGATGACTCCATCACCCTCACTTCCATCGGCTTGCCTAACAAGGAGCGGCTCAGTGGAAGGGCCGGGTATAGCCTCAACGCAAAGCAGCCGTGGGAGTTGCATCTCACCGGCCAGCGCTGGCCGTTCAAATTGATTCCGGGCACCGAAGTGGGCTTCGCATTGGATGCCGAGGGAGACAACTCGCACATTAAAATCACCAATGCGGAGTTGAAGAGCCCGGATGTGGTGATCAGCATTAACGCCGACTATGTCTTTAGCCGGCCCAAGCCGCTGATGCTGAATTTGTCGATTGTAAACGCCCCGCCGCAGGAGGTTCCGGTGGCGGTTGCCGCGAGTAATCAGGCCAAGGTTTTCAATGGAACGATCGACGGGCATTTCAGCGTGGAAGGAACGGTTCAGCCGTTGAAGCTGGATCTGCTCGGCGAGCTCGATGGGCGGGAAATCGACGTTCGCGGGCATCATGTCGGCAACATCAACCTCGGCATGGCAAAACAAAGCCACATCGATGAGAACGGCGTGTTCGTCTATACCGACGCCCTGGCGCTGTTTGGCGGCACGTGGAATATCGACGGCGTTTACGTTCCTGACTTTAACGACCTGACCATCAACGTCGGAATGAAGGGCGTGGAGTTGCGAAACCTCGCGGCTGTTGCCGATCAGCAGGATATCTCCGGCAGCATCGACGGGGATTTGCATGTTTCGATTCCGCACCTGGATTTTTCGCCGGGCAATATTCATGTGCCTCCGGCTTCTTTCATGCTGAAAAAGCTCAACGTGAAGGGAGCGTTGATTGACGAAATCGACGCGACGCTCTGGATGCAGCACGGGGAATTGGCGATCGATCCGATTCACGCCAAACGCGCCGAGGGAACAGCGGACATGAGCCTGAAAATGGATCTGAGCAACTTCCGCCAGATCAAGTCGAAGGTGAAGATCGTCACCTGGCCGATTGACATCGAAGGGGCGGTGGCGCACATCAATGCATCGCTTGACATCCCGTCGGCGATCATCGACCTGCCCAACGCCGCCGCCCGCGATCCGGCGCAGCGCGAGCTGCGCGTGACCGCGCCGCAGATCGGATTTCTTGGAACGACCACGCTGAAGGGCGAAAAGCTCGGCGATCTGGTCGCGTACGCCGGCATCGACGGGCGGGAACTGGACGTTCGCGGCGTGCACATGCAAATGCTGGGCGGGCGGCTGGATGGGCAGGCGCATGCCGACCTGAACGAGCCGCTGAAATCCACCGCCGAGTTCACCTGGGAAAACCTCGACCTGAAAAAGTTCGCGTTGATCTTCCCGCAGCTCAATGAATTAAAGGGACAGATGGCTGGCGATTTGCGCGTCGCGCCGACCTCGGTCCCGCGCCCGCGCGAGCCGCTGGCGATGGTATTGACCAACCGCATTGAAAACGGGGCATGGCGAACGGTGCCGATCAAAGACATGCGGTTGGCCGCGTATTTTGGGCCAAATGAAAAGCAGTTTGGCGGCGGCTGGCGCATGGTGATGGAGGACAGCAAGCTCGATCCGAGTTTCGTTCACCTGGCCAACGGCACGCTGGAACTCTGGGGCCGCACCGCGTTCGGCGGCCGAGCCACCAGCAGCCAGGCGCAGGTTACCTTCCGCGACATCGACCTGAATATCATGGTTCACGCCGGCGATCCGACGGCGGCGCAGATGCCGGGGTCAGTGGCCGGGTCATTGATGCTGATTCGCGTTCCCCCGCCGCCGAATCCTGCCCACATGCCGACGGAAAACATGTTTCCCGGGCGCGTGGCGTCGGTGATCACGCCGATTCCGGTTGCCGGGCCCAACGATCCGCCGCTGAAGCAGTTGATCGAGCCGATTTACGCCGAAGGGCAGGTGAAGCTGACGAAGACGAACCTGGCGAAATTTGGCCCGTTCGCGTTCATTTACAACTTGGGGAAACTGTTCCAGAACGTCAGCACGCCAACCGGTTTCGGCAATTTGGAATTCCACCTGGAGCGCGGGGCGCTTTCCATCGAGCAGATGCATTACTTCAACAGCGGCACCGAAATTCGCGCAGTGGCGACGGTGAAGGATGTTTGGAACGGCAAGGACAGCCCCCTGGCCGGCACGATTGCCCTCGTCGGCAAGCCGCTCAGCAGCGTGAAGCTTCCCTTCTTTGCCGATTTGAACGAGGCGTTTACCGCCATCCAGAAGAGCCTGAACCTGACAGCCGTCCGCGTCACCGGCACGCTGGGCAAGCCTCATCCGCAGCAACTGGGAGTGAGCGAGCTTGGCCAGCAGATGCGAACGCTGCTGGTGAAGGACGCAAAGGGGACAGGCAGCCAGTAAAGCCCGTGACAAAATGGGATGAACGCCAGGACCGTTTCAAACTTGGGGCAACATCATCGTATGCAACGGGA
>DASRRM010000391.1:0-26314 GCA_035695715.1 Tepidisphaeraceae bacterium | reverse complement strand
ATCAAACCGGGTTCTACATCGAGCGCGAGCTCAGCGGCGGAACTTTCGCGCAGATCGCCACCGTAACCTCCGGCACCACCTACACCGACACCACGCTCAGCGAGGCCACCAGCTACGTCTACCGCGTTCGCGCCTATGGCTCGACCGGCGACAGCAGCTACAGCCTGACCAAGTCGGTCAGCACGCCGGTCAATGCCCCGACCAATCTCACCGCCACGACTGTTTCCACGACCGAAATCGATCTGGCGTGGGCTGACAATTCCAGCCAGGAAAGCTTCTACTCCTTGCAGCGCTCGACAGACGGCGGCAATACCTGGTCAACCACCATCCAGCTTCCGGCTAATACGACCAGCTACCAGGACACCGGCCTTACCGAAGGAACGACGTACACGTATCAGGTGCAGGCTCTCAAGACCGGCAAGAATTCCGCGTTCACATCGTCCCAGTCTGCCACTACGCTGCCCGCCGCCCCCAGCGACGTCGTGGCGACGGTCAACAGCGACACGCAGGTCACCGTCACCTGGACCAACAACTCCGTCGGCGCCACCGGCGCGACCATCCAGCGCGAAGTAGGTGGCGTCTGGTCACTGGCAGGCACGGTCGGAGCCGGCATTGCGACCTTCACCGACACCGGCCTGACCGAACTGACCACCTACAGCTACCGCGTCGAAGCAACCGGCAGCAGCGGGGCGTCGGCATGGGCCAATGGCGCATCGTCGGTCACCACCTTGCCCGCCGCCCCCTCGGGCCTCACGGTTTCCGCGCCGGAATCCGACCAGGTCACGCTCATGTGGACCGACAACTCCGCCGGTGCGACCGCTTACCAGGTGCAGCGCAATGACAATGTCGGCTCGGGCTGGGTCACCATCGCCACCACCGACTCCTCGGCCACGACATACACGGATGTCACCGTCAGCGAAGCGACCGACTACAGCTATCGCGTTCGCACGGTGTCCAACGCCCTTAACTCGGCCTACAGCAACACTGCGTCGATCACCACCGTGCCGCTCGATCCGGATACACTGGCGGCGACGACGATCTCCACCAGCGAGATCGACCTGACCTGGAACGATAACTCCGCCGGTGCAACCCATTACCTCGTCGAGCGCAGCGACGACGGCGGCAATACCTTCAATCAGATTGCCACGCTGAATGGAACGGCCAACAGCTACAACGATACCGGCCTGACCGAAGGCTTCAGCTATCAGTATCAGGTGCGTGCCCAGGATGACGGCGGATACTCGGGTTACACCGACAGCGTGGAGGCGACCACCCTTCCCGCCGCTGCCACCGGCCTGACGGCAACCCCCACTGCCGGCCAGATCGCCTTGAACTGGACCGATGTCTCCAACGGCGAGATCAGCTACACCGTCCAGCGCGACAATTCCGGAACCTGGACCACCCTCAGCGACCTGCCGGCCAATGCGACCAGCTTCACCGACACGGGAGCCACCGGCGGCCTGGATTCCGGAACCACGTATCAATATCGCATCTTCTGCACCAACCCCGACGGCGGCAACTCCGCCTACACCACCATGTCGGCCACGGCGACGTAAGCTGGCAAAGGTTGCTGCGAAATGCAGTGGCGCGATGGATACAGGGCCTGCACCCGGGACCATTAGATTTTGGCCCGGGTGCGGGCCTTACATCTCTGGCAAGACCGTAGCGGTATACAAGCTGCCGGTATAAGCGGCTGCGTGAAATCGACCGGCGTGCCGCCGGAGAAAATCCCGCGGCCCTTCCACGCGAGTTTTTACCAAGCATCCAGATCCACTGGCGGAGCCCGTTTCACGAATTTATGACGATGGAGAATTGTCACCAATTCGCGAAGGACCGTTGCGGTGCGAGGGTTCTCGGAGTTGCCTTCCGCCCACATCGTTGCTGCCGAACTCAATTTCGATTCAAGCTCGAGAATCGTTGCATCTCTGGTTGCTTTCAGGGAGCACGGTCTGAGACGACGCAATTCGATATTGAGTGAGTTCGCCTGATCGAGCCGTTGTAGAAACGGACCGGTCCCCGATGAGCCGTGGGCAAAAATCGCAGCGATCACTGCGAGCGCGCGGGATACGTCAAGCCGGTTTGTCTCAGGAGATGCGGCCGCATAGTCGGCGCCGCATCGCAAAAATTGTAGGGAATTGAGAAGTTCGCTTTGGAATTCTGTGTCAAAAGGTGCAGGTTGGCCGTAGTTCATTTTGCGCTGTCCCCAAAAAGCACTCAGCGCATGCGCGCGAGTGGCTTGGACCCAAAAAAGTCGTCTCAAGAGGAGGTGAACGTGGTGGGATGGAGCCTCGGCATGCGAAAACGATCTGCCGGGCCTACTAAAAGCCCCGAAGATCGCGGTTGCCAAGGCTAGCGCTTACTGGGGAATTGCTCAAACTGCATGCAATCGACTATATCAAAGCCGCGACGAAGGTCGCAAGCAAAAAAATGCGATTTCAGCGTTAACACGGGCTGGAAGCCCGTGCCACTGTTAGACCTTCATATTGCTAAACAACGCCTGATTCGTCTTCGACTTGCTCAGCACATCGATCAGCGTCTTCATCGCCTGGACCGGCGGCATGGTCATCAGATGCCGGCGGATCTTTCCGGCCGCCTCCAATGATGCGGTATCCAACAGCTTTTCTTCCTTTCGCGTGCCGCTCTCGGCGATGTTTAGGGCGGGGTAGATTCGGCTGTTGGCCAGGTTGCGGTCGAGGGTCAACTCCATGTTGCCGGTGCCTTTGAACTCTTCGAAGATGACCTGGTCCATTCGGCTGCCGGTGTCGATCAGGCAGGTGGCGAGGATGGTCAGGCTGCCGCCGTTTTCGAGTTTGCGGGCTGCGCCGAAGAGGCGCTTGGGGATTTCCAGGGCGCGGTTGTCCAGGCCGCCGGACATGGTTCGCCCGCCGCTGGGGCCGCCGCTATTAAAGGCCCGGCCCACGCGCGTCAGCGAATCCATCAGCACGACCACATCCGCGCCGAATTCCACCTTCCGCTTGCAGCGCTCGATCACCAGCTGGGCCAGATCGAGGTGCTTTTCGATGGTGTTGTCATTGCTGGAGGCGTAGACCGTGCCCGGCACGTTTCGCTTCATGTCGGTCACTTCTTCGGGCCGTTCGTCGACCAGAAGCAGGACCAATTCGACATTGGGATAGTTGGCGTGAATTCCCTTGGCGATGTTTTGCAGCAGAATGGTCTTGCCGGTTCGCGGCGGGGCGACGATCAAGCCGCGCTGGCCGAAGCCCACGGGGGCGAGGATGTCGATAATGCGCGTGGTCAGCTCGGCGGGGTTATGCTCCAGCTTGAGCATCGGCTGCGGATCGAGCGCAGTGGCATCATAAAGCGCCACGCGGTCGGTGTATTCGTCAGGCGGGCGGCCTTCGATGCTGTCGATGTTGCCCAGCATCCGCCCGCGCGGGCTGCCGCGAAGCAGCAATCCCGGCCGCAGGCGCAGCTCGCGAATGAGTTGGCGTGGGACGGAGAGATTGCCCTTGGCGGGGCGCAGAGGATGCGCCGGGTCGCGCAATTGGCCGTCCTGTCGCTCGTCGGCGACCTGGAGAAGTCCTTCAACGGTTCCGTTAGTCATCGGTCTGTCTGTCTCGCCAGCGGCCGGTCGGCCGGTGCGGCTTAAAGTAAAATGTGCAGGGGTGTTGAGGACTCACAGGTGCGGAGGAGTCCTGTCCACGGTAGAGTATGCGATCATAGAAGGTTTTACCCGGAGTGTCAAAACATGGATCTATTGGCAAAGTTAACCGACGACATGAAGCAAGCCATGAAGGCCCGCGACCAGAAACGCCTGGATGTCATTCGCATGCTCATCAGCGACGTGAAAATCATCGACATGGCCCCCAAGCCAACGACGGCCGAGGACGCCGTGGCGGCGTACGGCAAAAAACTCCGCAAGTCGCTGGAGGAATACCAGAAGCTGGGGAAAGCCGATGAAGTCGACAAGCTGAAATACGAGATCGGCGTGGTGGACGAATATCTGCCAAAGAAGGCCTCGCCCGAGGAAACTGAGCGTCTGGTGGATGAGTTTTTGAAGACGAACGCGTTCACCGCCGCCAAATTTGGCCAGGCGATGGGGGCGTTCATGAAAGCGCACGGGTCGCAGGTCGATCCGGGCGTGGCCAATGCGGCTTTGAAGAAGAAACTGGTGTGAGCGCACGGAGACGCATAAGTGCCTTCGTACGTAAAACACCGTATTTCGGAAGCTTTCGATTCAAGAATTTTGCGCGGTCAGCCCGCTTTAGCGGGCCGTATGCGGGAGGAAGAAAAGCGTGCTAAAAAGTGCATTTAGATTGGTTGCCATTAGCGTGGTGATGTTCCTGGGCGCTGGTTGTTGCGGTGTGATATACACCCCGACGGTCGGCCAGGTGACGGATTGGGTTGCCCAGGGGATGCCCCCGGGAACGAGCGCGGAAAACGCGAGCGAGTTTTTGAAGGGCAAAGGTTTCGATGTGCGCGAAACGCGGTCTCCGTCCAACCGGCGCGTGCTGATCGCGGACAAGCGGGCGGGCACCTGCGTGAACTCGAAGAACGATTATGTTGTCGTTCGCTCGGACGTGGATGAGAAGGGAAATATTCTTTCCACGGAAGTGACGCACGAGACGCGCTCGGGGAGTTGAGTTTTGATCGCTTTGACGACGCGGCGCGATCGGAGAAAACCCATGGTGCAAGCACCATGGGCGTTAGTCGGTGCTGCTGTCGATGAATGAGGTTATTGGTTTCCACAACAGCACCTCGTACGAAATCGGACATAGCTCGCGAAGACGCGAGGGAGAGCCGCACACGAATGGTACTCCCGTAGTAAGCGGAGTTCGGATGCTTAGACCAACACCGCTTACTTCGGGAGTGCTCTTCGTGCGCGGCTCTCACAGTCAGAATGCGAAAGGAATGCATGGGTGAATCACGAATACCGCAGGCAGGGGAAATAGCCCCGTCGTTTAAGCTTCCGGCCAGCGATGGAAGCACGATCGATTTGAGCGCTGTGACCGCCAACGGTCGCGTTGTGCTCTACTTTTATCCCAAGGCCGACACCTCGGGTTGCACCAAGCAAGCTTGCGGATTCCGCGATAGGGCGGCTGACTACAAAAAAACCGGCGTTGTCGTCCTGGGCGTCAGCCCCGACCCGATCGAGAAAGTCGTGAAGTTCTCGAAGAAGTACAAGCTGAATTTCCCGCTGCTGGCCGACGCCGACCATGCCGTCTGCGAAAAGTACGGCCTGTGGCAGCAAAAGAGCATGTACGGCCACAAATACATGGGCGCGCTGCGAACCACTTTCATCATCGCCAAAGGCGGGAAGATCGAGCACGTGATGGAGAAGGTGAAGCCCGAGGGACACGAAGCGGCGGTGCTGGGGTGGATCGAGAAGAATTAATATCTCCTACTACAAACAAAATACATTGAACGCCAAGACGCCAGGAACGCCAAGTTCGGAAGGAAGAGAGAAAAACTCATTGCATTCTTGGCGCCTTTCCTTGGCGTCCCTGGCGTCTTGGCGTTCACTTTCGGTATTTTGTTAGAAGTTCAAAAGCAGCGCGCCATTCACGGTGCAGTCCATCCATTTTTCTTCACCCAGGCGACAAACTCCTTAAGGATGGACGTCTCTTCCTGATGGTTGAGCCGCTCGATGAATTGTTGCAATAGCGCCGGCTCCAGAAATGGAAAGGCGATGCTCATCTTTCGAGCGGCATAACAGTCCTTCTCCAGATGCAGGCATTGCAAGCGCAGCCCGTCGAATCGCCAGATTTCCGCAACGCCCAGTGCCGCGTAAATCGGCTCGCGGGGAATTGAGCGGTGGGTGATGTCGATCTCGACGACCAATTCCGGCGGCGGATCTTTCCTCATATCGAGCCGCTTGCGCCCTCGCATCTTTGCTTCATTCTTGAAATAGTAACATTCGTCCGGCTCCAGCCCCTTGGCGCGATCCTTGCGCCGAAACGTCGTCGAGCCGAGGCTCTTCATCGGCATGTCGAGTATGAACGTCAGCATTTCAATCATCCGGCCGACGAGTTTCTTCACGTCCTCGTGCCCGGGAAGCGGCGCCATCATCTCAAGCCTTCCATTGTCATAGGTGATGCGGATTGGACGCGAGCCGACATCGCGCAGGAGCTTTTCGTACAACTCCCAACTTGCATCTTCGAGGACGAAATGCTGCACGTCATCAAGGGAGATGGCGGGAGGATGCGAAAGCGTTCGGGTCATAAGCAGTTTGATTTTACGATTGAAGGGATTCGGAAGCGAGTGGAATGCGACGCGCGCTTGTGGAAGGGTATGGTGGTCTTTCTTGCCAACCCTACATGGTGTTCGGATCGAAATCAGGACGGCGTGCTACCGCCCGTTCCCAGCTCAGGAAGGCGCAAACATCAACGAAGACTCGCTGCGCTCGGTGCTCTTTTTGGTCGGAGTACCGACCAATCGCGATGGAATATCATCGCTCATGGGCAGGATGCCCATGCCACTATAATTAATACGGCGATTCCCCGCCGGTTTTCCACCAGTCGGCCGGGTCGTGCTTGGGTTTGGGGCCGTTGTCTATGCTGCCGCCGTCGTCGTGGTAGGAATCTTCGTCTGAAGGATGGTCGCCGCGCTGCTCGCGGACGACTGACGCCAGCGAGATCGCGAAGATCGCGCTGATCGATCGCACCAGGGCCTCATCATCCTCGGTGAACGGGCTTCGGCTGTCGCGGAAAAAGAGCAGGCCGGCCAGCGATTCGCCCAGGTATGTGCAG
Source organism: Tepidisphaeraceae bacterium (assembly GCA_035695715.1). Classification (GTDB taxonomy): domain Bacteria; phylum Planctomycetota; class Phycisphaerae; order Tepidisphaerales; family Tepidisphaeraceae; genus RYN-428. The sequence continues at coordinate 19,604 of DASRRM010000391.1, read as the reverse complement.
TTCACCCCCAGCACATCGTTCCCCTTCAGCAACGTCATTTCCTGCGGCGTGAACTGCTTGTCGAATTCGTTGGCGTTGGCGTGGAGGATGCCTTCTTTTATGGTGGCCGGAAGCAACACGCGCTTCAGGGCATCGGTCAGCAAGTTGTCGCCGGCCAGTGTGTACTTCATGTATGCGCCAAGCTGAAACTGCCCGTCTTCGCCGGCGAGATAAACCGCCACGTTGCAGTAGCCCAGTTGGCGGAGCATCCAGTCCATGGCGTGGCAGAGCAGTTGCTCCAAATCAGCCGCCCCGGCGATGCACTTGCGAAAGCCTTCCTGCGTCCGGACATCGTCCAGTTGCTTGGAAAGCTCGCCATAGGCGCTGACCAGATCGTTGCAGAGCAGATCAACCTTTCGGCTGATCATGCGGCGCGATTCATTGAGCCGCTTCACTGCCAGCTTCAATCTGTCGAACCGCTTCTCCTGCTTGTCGGCCTTGGCGGTGCGATCGAGCGCGGTGCGCAGGCTCGTGGTCAGCTGCTGGTGGGTGAAGGGCTTTGCGACAAAGTCGAGCGCGCCTTCGCGCATGGCGGTGATGGCGGTGTCCATCGTCGGGGCGCCGGTGATGACAATGGCGCTGGCGGTGGGTTGATGGCGCTGCAATACCGAGAGGAGCGAAGTACCTTTGCCGTCGGGGAGATTCACGTCGGCAACCAGAAGCTGAATCGACTCGTTCGCCAGGATTTTGCGCGCTTCGGCGATGCTCGAGACGCCAATGACGCTGCATTTGGCGGCTTGATGCGCGACGTCCTCGATGACTTCCCGCAAATTGGGCTCGTCGTCCACCACCAGCACGCGCGGCAAGCTTGATTTGGATTCGGGTGTTGCGGCCGATGGCATTCTTCGCTCCTGTGTTCCCAGCTCTGCGTTCTGAAGCAAACAAGAATGTCTGCTCCACCGTTCTGTGTGTCCCTAATATTCAAACTACCCGGCTTTTTCGCCCATCTTCGGCCACGGCCGCGGCGCCTGTCCCGTTATTGGCAACCGCCGGCAGCAGAATCAGCGTTCGCGTTCCCTGTCCGGGCCGGCTTTCCAGGCGGATCAATCCGCCGCTGGCTTCAATCCAGCGCAGGGCCTTGGCCAGTCCAAGTCCGCGTCGGCGGCCGGCGGGCTTGGCGCTGAAGAACGGGTCGAACGCACGTTTGACCGTATTCTCGTCCATTCCGCAGCCGTTGTCGGTCACGGTCACCACGACGCGCGACGAGTACGGGTCGTAGCCGCCGTGAATCTGGATGTCGCCGGTGCTTGGGTCGGTGGCGTGGATCGCGTTTTCGATCACTTCCGTCACCGCCGCCGACACCTGCCTGGCGTCAACTGCAACCAGGGGCACATCGCCCATGGTCAGCTCAATCTTCCTATCGGCCGGATCGTTGTTGCTCTTGGCCTCATGTAACGCACGATCGATAACTTCCGCAATCTCGGCATGGTCGATAACGGCTGCCTCGGGTTTGGCAAAGTCCATTAATTCCGTGATGATTTCGCTTAACCGGTGCGACTGCTCGTGTATCAGGTGTGCCGCGGCCTTGAATTTCGGATCATCCAGCTGCTGCGCCAGAAGCTGCGAGCGCCCGCTGATGACCGCCAGCGGATTATTCATTTCATGCGCCGCCCCTGCCGCCATTTCGCCGACGGCGATCATGGTGCGGCTGCGCAGGATTTCGCTCTGCGCATCCTGAAGCCGCCGATTGGTTTCGGCCAGTTGCTCGGCGGTTGCCCGCGCCTCTTCGCGAATCTGCGACGTGCGCAGCGCCAAGGCCCATCCATTGGCAATGGTGAGCAGTTCCTGCGCCTGCGGGCTGAGGCGGGCGGCTTCGCCGGCATCAGCGCCCCATACGACGCCGCCCACGCAATGGCCATCGGCCTCGAGGCAAACCCAGAATCGTTTATCGCCGGCAAGCCGCGGCGAGATCATGGTGATGAGCCAATCCAACTCATCGCCGGCCGACATCACCGGCCCTTCGCCGGCGCGCGGCGTTGGCGGGCGGGCTTTGGATTTCGCCAGATCGATCAGCGAATTCTCGAAGATGAGGCCCTGCTCATCGCAGAGCAATGTCTCGGCATAATGCTGATCGGGGGGCAATGAAAACGCCGCCGCCACTTTCACGCCCAGTACATTCACCGCCGTCTGCGCGATCGCCTGCAACACAATCTGCGGCGACACGTCGGGTCGCAGCTCGCTTTGGAATTTGCTGAGGGCCTCGAAGAATTGGGCGCGAACCGTCAGCCGGCGATTTTTGCTTTCGAGCTGGCCGCTCATCCGGCCCAGTTCCTTGTTCGCCTGCGCCACCGCCTGCTGAAATAGCTCCGTCGTGCTCGATCGATCCAGCCCCAGTGACTTGGCCCGCGGCTCGATCCGCTCGAGCAGATTCGCGGCGGCCGTTTTCACGGCCTCGGCGCTCAGGCCGGTCGCTTCCAACAAAACCTTGCGGGGAAGGTTGAACGTGTAATTGCCGCTGTAGCCCAGGTGTTGTTCGCGGACGATCTGGTCGGCCAGGGTGATGAGGTTGACCAGACCCGGATTTTTCACGCTGGACGGAAGCGCGCCGGGGTCTTGTCCGTGAAGCCAGACGCAGTCGCGAATAACGGCGGGGAGGTTCCACTTTTCGCACAGCCGTTTGCCCACCACCATGTGGTCCAGGCCAATGACGGTCTGCTCGATGTCGGCGATATTCCCGCGAAGCAGGTCGCAGGCTTCCACGACGCGACCAAAGCTTTTGGGAAGGACTGCGTCAAGGGCCACTTTGCCAAGATCGTGAAGCAAGCCGCAGATGAAGGCATCGCCGGGCGCGACTCTGATGCGCACTTCCACGCCGCGCGCCTGTGTCCCGTGAACCTTGAGATGCTCAGCCAGCAATTCGGCGCAGGATGCGACCGCCACGCAATGCTTCCAGAATTCCTCGCGGCTGAAGTGCCCGCCTGGCGAAACGCTCACCGCGCCAAATGTCTGAAAAACGCTCACGGCCAGCACCGCACTTCGCACCGCCTCAAAACCGAGCAAAACCACGGCACGTTGTACGGATTCGATTTCCCCGCGCACGCCGGACGCGGCGTTATTGACCAGTTGAAGAATTCGGGCGGTAAGAGCCGGGTCGCTGGAAATGAGTTCGACAACCTGATCGGCGGTGGACCCGTCGCTGCGAGTGACTTCCAAAACGCGAATCGCCACGGCCGGCAACGTCGGCAATTCCTCCAGTTGCTGAAGGATGAGGTCGACGCGTTTTTCACGGAGGTCGGGCATGGGTTCCAGTGGCATGGGCTTCCAGCCCATGGTTGTGTGCCGGCACGACCCTTCTCGTTCCGGTTGTTTCGATCCGGAACACGGGGTGGAAGCCCGTGCCACTGAACATTAATCGACATTTACACAGAAAGAAGTTGTCCGATTCTTTCAATCAACTTCTCAATATTGAACGGCTTCTTAACAAACTCATCCGCTCCTGATTTCAGCAGGTCGTTGATTTCGTCCTGATTCACCACGCCGGACACGATCACGATCTTCATGTGCTCGAAATTGGGGTTCTTGCGGATGGTCTGGCAGACAACATTGCCGTTGATGTCCGGGAGCATGTAGTCGAGGATGACCAGGTCGGGCATGAATTCCTGGGTCATGACGCCGGCGTCGTAGCCGGTGGCGGCGGTTTTCACTTCAAACCGGCCGTCGCGCTCCAGAACATCCACAAACAACTCTACAATTTCCGGATCATCGTCGACGACCAGGATTTTGGATTTGCCGTTATCGAGCGCATCCGGTGGAATGCTGTTGTCTTTCATGAAAGCGATAAGCGCTTCGCGTGGAATCCGCCGAAACCGGCTTCCCGGGACGCGAAATCCCTTGAGTCGGCCGCTGTCAAAGCAGCGAATAATGGTTTGCTGGGAAACCTTACAGATGTCCGCCGCCTCGCCTGTCGTGAAAACACTCTTCATTGTCGCTCCATCGCTGAAGATATACCCGGCCTATCCGGGCAATCTGGATCGGTAGGATCGTCTTTCCTATCTTATCCAAATATCCATCGGCCGGTAGGATAAGTAACTTGAGGGGTTTGGGTCGGGTTGTCAAGAAAGACTATCGGACGGGCAGATTTAATCTCTCAGGTTTGACGCGAAGGAGCGAAGGATCGAAGGACGCGAAGAGGATCTGGTGCTCTGTGACAACCAATGTCTAGGACCGTGTCGGTTTTCGCTGCGTGGATCCCGGTACTCCAGACGAATGAGCCGCGCACGAAGGGTACTCCCGGGGAGTACCCTCCGTGCGCGGCTCATTTCGCGCCGCGCACAACGAATCGAGGTATGCCTTCAATTATCATACGGCATTCGTCATTCGTCATTTCCCAATCATTCTCCTTTCAACTGCTCGGCCTCAGCCGCGGTTTTCGTGGAGGAGTTTTTTTCGATGATGTCATTCGGGCCTATTCCCCAGCCGCGGAAAATGGGTTTGTCGTTGGCGCCGGCAGTCAGCACGCGATAGTTCCCATCCAATACGATATCATGCAGGCTCGGGCCCTGGGCGCGAATGGGCACGCCCACGCTGTCGGTATCCAGCCGGTTGTAGCGGATGATCGCCTCCGATGTGCCTTCGTTGATCTGGATCGTGGCGGCGCGGCCGATGAAGGCGTTGCGCTCGATGACCACATATCTCACAAATGCCCTTTGCAATTCTTCCGGCGACATCGGGCGATGATCGCCGCGCGGGCCGGGACCGAGGCGCAGCCAGCCATCAAATAAGTTGTGCGAGGCGTACAAGTCCTGCCCGAGGCGGAAGGTGAGGGTCTCCTTGCCATGCGTGGCATGCATTTCGTTTTCGTAGACCAGCATGTTGTAAAAGCCGGGATAGCTCTGGCGGCAATTGTGTTCGTGCTCGCTGGTGGCCATCGTGTTGCCCAGGAGAACCAGGTCAGCCCCGCCGGCCCAGACATCGCACGACCGCACTTCGTTGGTGAACTTGCAGTTTTGCACCAGCAGGCCGCGGGTGACGGTGGTGCAGAAGATGGCATCATCGACATTGCGGAAGGCGCAATGATCGAGCACGACATGGGCGGTGTCGGCGGTGATGCCGCGGATGTTCACCTTGCCATCCCCATGCTTCTTCATGTCGCGATCGGAATCGAATTCGATTCCGCGGAAGGTGATGTCCAGGCCATGCAGGATCAGGGAATTGGAAGCTTTTCCGCCGTAGATTTTGCGGATGCGCGGCATTGGCCCTTCGCCGGGCGCTGCGCGAAATTCCACGTTTCGCGATTTAACTTCGATGGGGGAGATAATGTCGAAGGTCGCCCCGGGCGGCAGGAGGACAACCGTGTCATTCTTCACGCCGCGAATCACGTCCGCGAGGATATCGCCTTTCTGGAGGGTCTGCACGCCGCGCTTGTCGGGAACGACGTGAATCGTTTTGACGAAGTCCGGCTCGCCGATTCGGCTCAGGGTCATCTGATAGGTGCCGGGCGTCTGATAAATGTGGGCGGCGTTGTAGCCGGTGAGAATGTTGTAAGCGCCGGTCGGGTCGCCGAAGTTAAAGGTGCAGACGATGCCGAGGGAGGGTCCCTGATCGAAAAAGGCATTGCCGGCGGTAATGGTGAAGTCGCGCTGGACTTCGACAGCCGGCAGAGCCCAGGCCGCCCGCGCGGCAAGAAGCGCCAGCGAAGCGAAAGCGCATAATGTTGGCAGCCGCCGGAACGTCCTTTTTGCATGATGGGGCGCAAGCCCATGCCGCGGGGATGCGAAGGCGCGAGGCCGATCGCGGCGGGATATCTCAGGACCAACTGCCCCGAAAACGCGGGAACACCAACACGGCAAAACGAAATCGCGCCTCATGCTCATATCCTACTCCCAAAGCGTGCCATGACGAACGGCCGATCCGATAAAAATGCCGTTTGCGGACTGGCGCAAATTAGAAATTGGGGCAGTTTTCGCGGGGCACCGAATAGAGAACCCCTGCGGCTCTGGCGGCGCATTCCGCCCCTGCACGGCAGACGGCCTTTGGCACCTACGCTGGTAGCGTGAGTTTAATTGGACGTGAAAGTATGACGACTTCGCCACGGGTTCCGATTGATGCACGCGCGTAAGGGCGCGAACTGTGGAAAAGGGGGCAGTTTACGCACTCTGGTAACCTCAGCACGCTCGACAATGGCCCGATTCGATCTGCATGACGTACACAGATCGATCTTCGGCTTCAACTTCGCACTCCAACAACGTCACGCAATCCTGCGCGACTCCCGCGGTTGGTTCCACTGCCGCCGGTCATTTGTCCCGGCGTCGCAATACACTTGAAATACAAGCCCGTCGATCGAGCTCCGCCGCCCAGCGCCCGGCGTCGATCCGCCAATTGATTAAGTCCGCCGCCATGGAAGCGCTTGAAAACCGCGAGATGATGTCGGCGTCCATCGGCATGGTGGGCGGGGTGCTCACCCTCGACGCCAATTCCGGCATCGCGCCTTCCACCATGACCGTCAACGTCGATCATGGCGGGAAAGATCTCGTCGCCCACGTGACCGGCGCTGCCGCCCAGGAATTTCCCATCGCCGACGTCTCGCGCATCGCCATGAACGGCAATTCGGGCAACGACTCCATGATTATCGGCCTGGCAGTCAAGCTGCCATCCACCATTGACGCAGGACTCGGCGACAACACGATCGCGGGCGGCTCGGGGAACGACACAATCACCGCCGGCAATGGATTTAACACCATCGACGGCCGCGGCGGAAACGACAAGATCACCGTCGGCAGCGGCAACAATAGTGTTCGCGGCGGAATGGGGAACGACACCCTCATTGCCGGCACCGGCAACGATTATCTCGACGGCAACCAGGGAAATGATTCCCTCGTCGGCGGGCCGGGCAAGGACACGCTCATCGGCGGCATGGGCAACGACACAATCGTCTCCGGCGCCGGCGCGACCCGGGTCGCCGATGCACGAGGCGTCAATACAATTGTGCGCGGCGCAAAAACCCGCGTCAGTGCCAGCCGCGGAAGCAAAATCACCACCTCGACGCCCGCCGTTGGCAGTGGCAAGACCGGCGGCTCGGGCACCACCGGAACCACCACCAAAACCGGCGGCAGCACCGGAACATCCACGGGAAAAAGTACCGGCACCACGTCCGGAACCGGAACCACCAAAACCGGCACCGGCACCACGACTGGAACCGGAACCACCACTGGTACGGGGACCGGTACCACAACCGGAACCACAACCGGCACTGGCACAACCGGCACGGGCAAGACGACGGGCACCGGCACTGGCACTACGACCGGAACCGGCACGACCAACGGAACAGGCACCGGCACAACCACCGGAACAGGTACCGGAACTGGTACTGGATCGACCAGCGGAACTGGCACCGGTACCACCACCGGAACCACCGGCACCACGACCGGTACTGGAACTACCACCGGAACGGGAACGACCTCAGGCACCGGCACGACCACGACCGGCACCATCAAGCCGACCTCCGGTGCCGCGCCCGCGTTTGCCACGCAAACCACGCTCGGCAGCCAGGATCCCGGCACGATCAGCTTTGCCGCCGCCACCACGCAGGCCAACATCCAGGTCACCTTTGGCACCGGAATGGCTAACCACACTGTCCATTTCAATGGCCTGGGAAGCAAATTTGCAAATGGCGATGCCCTGGACGCAACCTATACCTGGAATTTCGGCGACAACAACAGCCGGTTCAACACCCTCACCGGCTGGATCGGCGCGCACACTTACACCGCCGCCGGCACTTACACGGTTACACTGAGCGTGACCGACAAGGCGGGCAAGACCTCGACGGTGAGCACCACCGTGACCATCGCCGCCAACACGCGCCGGGCGATTTATGTTGACAGCGCAACCGGCTCGGACACCAACACCGGCGCGACCGCCGATTCCGCCGTCGCCACCCTTGGGCGCGCCGCCCAGCTTCTGGGCGACAACACTGAAATCCTTCTGCACAATGGGCAGACCTTCACCGTTCCCACTTCCATCGTCATCACCAACGCCAATGTGATGATCGGAACCTACGGCACGGGATCGGCGGCCCGCGTGGAAAAGGTCACCGGCACCGGGTCTTCCATTTTCAATATCGCCAGCAGCGCCACCAACTTCCTGGCCGAGGGAATTGTTCTCGATTCGCAGTGGACGCTCCAGAACAATGGCCAGAAAAAGGTGAACGTTTACGGCTTCTACGTCGCCGGCAACAACTTCACCGTCCGCAATTGCCAGTTCCTCAACGTCGACGACGGCGTCAACACCGCCGGCATGCCCACCGGCGTGCTCGTTCAGGATAATTACTTTGGTCCGATGATCCGCGGCTGCTGCATCTGGGGCCAGGGCTACGATCATGTGTACATCGGCAACACCATGACCAACAGCTATCAGGAACACCTGATCCGCTGCAGCGGCACCGGCGTCTGCCGGCTGCTGATCGAGGACAATAACCTTTCGCGCTTCACGCCGATCAAAGGATCGCTGGAACTGCGGACGGCGTCGTTCTTCTACGTGAGCGGAAACGTCGTCAACGGCGGCACGCTGCGCCTGGGCCTGCCCGACGGCGAAACCGACTACTACACCGGCTGGGGCGTGGTGCAGCAAAACCAGACCACCGGCATCTTCGCCAACATCCGCCCCGGCGCTCAGCACATCGAACTGCGCGACAACGTCTTCAACTTCTCTGACGGCCCGATGATTCTGCTCGAGCCGGAGTACTCCGTCGGCAATCGAATGATCGCTGACATCCGCATCGAGAACAACACGCTGATCGACGATTCGGCACAGGCCAAGTTCCTCAAGGTTGATGGAACCGTGGAAGACATTACCGTCACCAATAATCTGATGATCGCGCCAAACGTTCAATGGACGGGGGTGGGCTCGGGCGGCATCTACGTCGCCGCCAAGGATCTGAGCGGGTTTAACAACATCTCCGGCAACGTCTGGCCTGCCGATCCAAGCGATTCAGGCCAGCCGGGCGACAACTACATCTATCCGGTGTGGGGCCAGGTCGGCGCGACGACCGGCTTCGTGACCAACCAGGCGTGGAACGCCATGCCGCAAGTCGGCACCGACCAGTTCGACAACGTGAAAGTTCCGACGAACGACGTGTACGACATCACCCTGAATGGTGTGACCGCCGGCGCTCGCCCGGGCCACTTCAACCCAACGGCGTGGGACGTGGCAATGGCGGCGTAAGGTTACGAGCCGATTTTGCGAGTGAGATAGTTGACTCCGATGATCGTCAGTTTTTGGTTCGCGGAGCTGACGAGCGCCTCCAGAAATACATAGTGGCGCACTCCGTCGGCGTCATGAACAAAATCATGATATAGCAAGGTCGTGGAAGCAAGCGGGCGATGGAGCAATACTTCAATTTCGTCGAGCGTGAGCTCCTGGAGTTCAACGTCCAGCGCGAGCCATTGAGATTCAGCGTCCGGCGCGAATTCGGGCGTTAAGGCCATCGCGGATCTCCTGCATGGGAATCGCCAGACCCTGGCGAACCTGTTCAATGGCTCGGGAAATCTTCTCCGGCGTTAGGGCAAGGCGATTTGAAACCTTCGCGTAGGCGTCCTCGAGATCCTCGGAGCGGCTGACGGGGTAGCCGGCCGAGGAAAAATGCCTGATCCGGCTCAGCACCTGCTCAGCTTCGCGGGCCCACGCCTCATACATCTCGTAAACCGACCGGCTCACATCCACCAACTTTTGCGGAGTGATGTGTTCGAGCGAGCCAATTTCCTGCTCGACGTCCAGTATCCGCCGCCAGTCGGCCAGGGACGATTCAACCAGTTTGCCTGCGAACTGGGCCAATTGCACCATTCGATGCGAGTCTGAACGCCCGGTATCGGGTTCGTCTGCAAGAACATCGAAAAGGAAAATAGCGGTCATGGATTTGATTATAGCATTGTTTTCTGATGATGGAGAATCGCGCACGGCATCATATCCGCGGTGTTTCCGGTAACGCCCACAACGGATGCAACCTGGGTTTGCGCGACCCGCGTGCCCGACAAAAACAAAATCGGGTGGGGAGCATAAACTCCCCACCCGCGCACAGGTCGTGGTGGATTGCAGACTTTAACAGCCTTGATTGCCGTCCTAGATCGACAGTTCGCGTTCGGCGCGAATCCAGTTGTCGAAGGAATTTCCGCCGCTGTTTTTCCAGATGAAATAGGCGCGAAGCGCGATCGCTTCGTAAGTCGGGGCGGATTTCTTCGACGGGGCGGTTGCGATCGCAGCGCTCCTCGGGGGAACTGCGCTGTTTCGAACCGGCGTGGTTACGGCGGCAATTTCGGTGGTCCTTGGGGTGGCAGCCGCGAACTTTACGGGGGCCGGTGGGATCTTCTTAGCCATACGATTCTCCTTACACACAAATTCCAATCCATTGGAGGCGGTGCCCTGCGGGGCCCGGGATCCATCCCTTCGCCCGACACAGGACGAAGACGATTTATCAAATGTATCGGACGTAAACAACCATTTTCCCCCAATTTATCGGCGATTTAATGGAAAGAAAATAAGCTTTTTCCACCATAACCCCATATCCCAACCCCGGAAACGCCAAAAAGCCGGCCCAACGGCAATTTTCCATTTTTGCAGAAACCGGCCCCGCCTCACCCGGATTATTCACTGCAAAAACGCAGAAACCGGGATTCCGAATCTTCCGGACGAACCTTCGCCCGCGAAGGTTTCCAAAACAAGAAAGCACAGCCGAAGCTGTGCTTTCTGTCATACGGTCAAACCGCGTGTGTTCGTGTGAAGGCGTTTGATCAAACCCTTGATGCAAAAGTGGTGATACACCCAGACAGAAGCGATCTCCCGTCACCCGGTCATCTGGATCTCGCGACACAACATGCCAACGGCACATTCGCGAGCCTGCATCAGAGCGGGGGTGATCCCAAAGGGTTGATTATAGGTAAGACCAAATAGTGCCCTCAAAACACGGATACTGTAGAACAACCGTACGACAGAATCCTATCGGCCCGAAGGGCGATGGGCAATGAGGAAATGGAAAAAGAAGTAGGCGGCTCTTTCATTTCGAGTCCTCCGCCTGCCGCCTGCTTATTCTCCCCGCAATTCGAAAATCCGGATCGGCTTGGGCCGCGAGGCAACGGGGACTTCGCTTGTGATCAGGCGCCAGCCTTTGGCGGTGATCCACTCGACGAACATCTCGCCGGTTTGACGGCCTGGTTCGCCGAGGAGAATTCGACCCTTGGGCGCGAGGTGCTCGCGCCAAAAAGCGTCGAGGAAGGGCCACTGGGCGCGCTCATACAAAATGTCAGCACCGAGAATCAGGTTGAATCTCTGATCGAGTTTGTCGCGCTGCCAATTCAGGCGGCGCGTTCTCACCCGATTGCGCCACGGCAGGCTGTTGAGCCGGGCAAATAGCAGGGCGGGAGGCTCCAGATCGGCGAAGACGACCGTCGCGCCGAGTGCCGCCGCTATGGTTCCGGATAAACCCATGCCGCAGCCAAGATCGAGGACAATGGGGCGGGTGTCTCCCACATCCCGGTATACTTCCATCCCTCCGTCAGCCAGATAGGCGCCAATTCCCCGCGCGCTTTCCCACAGCTCGGCCCAGTAGGGCAAATGCAGCTCATCCCCGGGCGCGGCAGAACCATGCAGCCGGTCGCGCAGGTCGGCCTCGGCAGCCACCTGGTCCAGCACCCGATCCGGATCGGCAATTCGCGTGAACGGAAAACGAAGATGGCCCATCTCCACCGTTTCGCTTACCACGCGATAACGCCGGCCGATGCGATGCAGCAGCCGCTGGCGAAGCTTGAATTCATTATGGGGCATCACCTTTCATCGGTCGACGGGACGGAGGCGGAGCATGAGGCGTAGTCACCTTGGGTTCGACCTGAGCCTTGACGCTCAGACCGCCCATGTCCAACCACCCGCTCCACACATAATGCACAAACAGGACCGGCAAGACAGAAATCACCAAAGCCAGAAAGCTGATGATGATCATGTTGATGATCGCACTGGAGCCTTTCATATAGAGCCGGCGTTTGCCCGCCACGATCAGATCAACCACGATCCAGATGGGCGCCAATATCCAGCCGATGAAGGGAATGAGCGCCAGGATGCTCGGCCCCATCGCGTAGTTAAAGCAGTTGCTGATCAGGCTCGGCGGGGCGTGTTTCAGCTCGGTAGCGCCAAGCGCCCGGTACAGCCGGGGACCAAAACGCAGCCAGACAAAAATTCCCACGCCAACCATGACCAGTTGCACCATCATCGTGCAATAGTAATAGGTGTAGTCGACGCCTCTGGGGTCATAGCCGGTTGATCCCGAAGGCAAAACGACCCAGAGCCAGTAAAGATTGTAAATAATGACGCCCCCGATCCACATCGCACCAGAAACGATTGCAAATGCCGTGGAATCGGTGGTTGTTTCTGGGCGGCGGATGTGATCCACCAGCAGGGCCGGGGAAAACAGGCTCTTCATGACGGTTTTGAAATAAGCGCCCACCGGTCCGGTTGAACCGCGATCTTCCCATGGCGTTCCGTTGCCCGGCCGCATCAGGTCGATGGGCACATTGGCATTCTTCTTCATATTGGGCATCTCAATGCCCTGTACGGAATCGGGAATATTTGACATAGGTTTGACGCCTCCGTTACAGGTCTGGCCGCATGAAAAGCCGGGCTAAGACCGCGTCGCGGGATGATTTTTCCTGCGACAGGGGCTATTGTCTTGCCTGAGGAGCAAACTTGCAAATGCACGAATTGTATTCAGCCCGCCGCCTGTGGAAAATAATTTCCGCGACAATTCCCCGGGCGGGAATGCTGGCGGCAGGAGTGTTGATCGTCGGCTGCGGCACCACCATGGAGGATGGCTACAAGCCTCACCCCCTGGGCGCTACGCCCGAAGCTCGCAAGGCCTATTACGCCAGTCCCTTTACCGACGAGGCCGCCGCCAACTCCCACGAAGCCGCCCCCGCTATTCATCCTGGATCGAGATAACGCACACGGCTTTTCCATGAGAACAATCCCGCACGGCGCACTGCCCGCCGAATGCTATCCCGTAGGGCGGGCACTGCCCGCCGAATGCGTTATTCTTGAAAGGCAATCGCGGGGGGCACTGCCCGCCCTACGTTGCCCGCCGGCCCCAACGTCCTGGCGTTATGGCGATTCAACCCATTTTGCCGGGAGCATTAAGTTTCTTCCCGCTTTGGTCCGATAATTTGGATTGGAGTCTCTGAATTCATGGCAGGATTGCTTTTGGCGTATTCCCTTCTGGCCCTGATGCGCATGCCGCTCCAGGAGCATTACTGGTTCTGGAAAATCATCGGCTTTGGCGGCCTGGGCGTCTTTCAGGCGCGCTGGATTGTCCAATGGCTCTATTCCGAAAAGCACAAGGAATCCAAGGTGCCGGCGGCGTTCTGGTGGCTTTCGCTGTTGGGAGCGGCCCTTGAAACCTGCTACTTCCTGCGCCAGCAGGATTCGGTGGGAATTGCCGGGTATTGCGTTTCGTTCATCCCGTACGTGCGAAACCTCATGCTGATTTATGCCAAGAAAAACCGCGATCTCAAAGCCGCCCAACAAGGATTTGATCCCACTATTCGTCAACCCTCCTGAGAACTACAATGCAGCGAATCATGCCAACGCAACCGATCCTGAGCATCTGCGTCCCCGTCTACAACGAAGTGGATAACCTCCCGCTTCTGCATGAAGCCATCGCCAAGGTCTTCGACGCCAACAACATCGACGGCGAAATCATCCTCGTCGACGACGCCAGCAAGGACGGCTCCTGGCAAGCCATCGAAAAACTGGTGGCCAAGGACGCCCGCGTTCGCGGCTTGAAATTCCAGCACAACTGCGGCGAAACCGCTGCCAGCGACGCCGGCCTGCGCGCCGCCCGCGGCACGTACGTCATGACCATGGACGCCGACCTGCAAAACGACCCGCAGGACATCCCCAAATTCCTCGAGGCCCTCGCCCAGGGCCACGACTGCATCTGCGGCACCCGCGTCGCCAACCGGGGAAAAGGGGACAACATCGTAAAAGTCATCTCCAGCCGAATTGCCAACTGGGTGCGAAACAAACTGAGCGACGAGCAAATCAGCGATGCCGGCTGCACCTACCGCGCGTTCAAGCGCGAATGCGTCCCCAAGCTCAAGCTCTATCGCGGCCTGCACCGCTTCATCCCCACGCTCTTGAAAATGGAAGGCTACACCGTCGCCGAAATCCCCGTCACCAACAACCCCCGCATCCACGGCGAAAGCAAATACGGCGTCTGGAACCGCCTCTTCAAAAGCTTCCGCGACCTGCTGGCCATCCGCTGGATGAAAAGCCGCCTGCTGGGATATCAGGTAGCTGTAGAATTGGACCGCTCAGGAGAATTAGCCAGCGAACAAAAGCGAGCGGTGGGGGCAGCGTAAAGCAGGACCGTCTTGACGTAATCATTAAAGATGAGCTTGCGGTTCCCGGCAGTACCCCGCTCGCGTTGCCAGCGCTCCCGCCTTCGAAGGAGAAAAACAGGACAAGGAAAATGGGGACGGTGGTTGGTTTCAAAAGCGAAATGGGCGGCGCATTACTGTCCCCTTTTTCACCTTTTGCCCTCTTTTCGGCTTCCTTATTGAGCCATAGATTATGGAAACCTTGTCAATAAACTCGAAAAGTCGTTTCTCTCTTCCAGATTTCGCAAAACTTCTTTCTCCGATTGTGCATGTCGAACTTTCGAACGATACCGTCACGGTTCGTGGCGTGGGGAGCCGCGTTTATTTGCACACATCGCCGGAATCGCCGACGGCAGATGGGAATTGGCGTCTGTTCTTGGATTATTCGGACATAAATCTTGCAAAGCAGGTACTCGAACGCGTCGCGGATAATCCATCCTTCTCCGTGGACAATGACTTTGGTACAGTTCTTTCCGGCGACGCGTTTATTGCCAGATGTCGCAATCAACCGGGATGGGATTGGCGCACAGATTCCGTTGCGCATCCCGAAATATGAAGAAAAGCTTTTGATCCGTTTTCGGCTTCCCCCTTTTCCGGATTCTGACGGGACAAAAGCGGTCAAAAGTCAAAAGCTGTTATCGCGGCCTACTTCTTGGGCCGGACCCTTGGGCCAGATAGTTGAATCCGGAGAATTCAAGCTCGTCTTCACAAGCTCGCCCAAGCGCGATCCCTCGCGGACGACTGCGGTTTTAGGGACTGGCTTGGCCGTTTCCGATTCTTCGCCCTTATCCGGCGGCGCAACGGCGGGCAACGGCGCGGTATTTGGCTTGCCGCCTTCGCTGTGAGGCTTGGCATCGCCGTCCCGTTGCCCGCCGTCGGGACGTGGCGGCGAAGCGCCGTCGGCGGGCTTGTCCTTCCACCAGGGCGGCAATGAGCTGAAGAAGTATGCTTCCTTTCCTGCCGCGTGTTGAACGCGGTCGGGCTCGATCATGACTTCATAAAAGTCCTTCGGCGCGCCGTGGAACGAGACCGAGCAGAAATGTTTCTCGCCAAAGCCGATCGCCACGCCGCCTTCTTCCGTCAGCCGCCGCAGCGGATATCGGTTCCACTCGTTCACCATGCGCTCGAGGGCCTGCTTTTTCCCCGGCCAATCGCCGCGAAGCTGCTTTTCCCACTTCGCATCCGGCAGGGCGCCCTGCATGTAGTTTTCGTATTCCTCTGACTTTGTGTCCCCTTTTAATTCCGCCAGCACGCCCGGGGACAGCATCTTGTCGAAGACCTCCTGGGTATCCTGGATCGCGCAGGCGTAAAAAAACGAGCGGGCCGTCCGCGTGACGCTTTCGCGCGGGTAATTGAAGTTGCTTTGGCGGGTGATGCTGTCCGGCCAATCGGTCACCGCGATGAACGTTTGCGCGCGCCCGATGACGTCCGGCGGAGCGATGATGGTAATTGCCTGATTATCGCCCGATATTTTTGCTTCATTTCCGGGCCTGCCCAGCAGGATCTGGCGAAGGTCGTCCGCCGACTCGCTGGCCAGCCTGAAACGGAGGGCAAAGGTGCGCGACGACGGCGTCGAAGCATCGGCAGGGGCGTCCTTGGCGGGAATTGCGTTCGCGGCGGCGTCAGCCTTGGCGCGTTTTGCTTCGGCCAGGCGCGACTTGATCACCTCTTCCCTCTCCGACAGTTTTTGCTCCATCGCCTCGACCCGATGCTTCATCGCGATATATCTTGGGTGTTTAGAGCCGAGCCTCGCGACTATCTCGGCATTCGACAGTTGCAACTCGCTTAAATCCGCGCGCAATTCGGTATAGTCGGGATCTTTCAGCAAGGCCTCGGCCAATTCCGCGGCATCGGCGGCCTGCGCATCGCCATCGCGCGCAGCGCCCTTTTTCGCCCCGCCAGTTTCGGGCGCTGACGCCGGCTTCGTATCGGCGCTGGCTTTTCCTTCCGCCTTTGCCGATGGCGCGACTGCAGTTTGCGGCGGGGACACTATTTGTTCGGGCCTGGTGCCCGCAGCGCCGCGGCTTGCATCGTCGGCAGCGAGGCTTCGATGCAACGCGACAATGCATGTCGCGCCGATCACGGCCAGCCCGAGCAATGCAGCGGGCCAGCGATCGGCCAGCGACGCGACCTTGCGGTCGGACGACCCGGCCGCGATTCGGCGGATGCGCGTTACCAGCGAGCCGCCGTGCGCGCCCAGGGCCAGTATTCCCGACTGCCCGCGCATCTCTTCGATCGCCAGCAGCGCCCGGCCATATTCCACGCGGCTTCCCAGAAGCTCCATGGCAAGATCGTCGCAGCAGTGCTCGCGTTCGATGCGAATCCGCCGCGACAGCAGCCAGATGCCCGGGTGATAGAAGAAAAGCGTTTCCACCAGCGTTTGCAGCAAATTTACGAGAAAATCATGCCGGCGGACGTGTGCCAATTCGTGCGCCAGGATGGCCTGAAGCTGGCGGGCGGGAATGCCGGTGGCCAGACCGATGGGAATGAGAATGATCGGCCGCAAGTATCCGATAACCAGTGGCGCGCGGGCGCAGGCCGAGTGCATGACAAGCACCGCCCGGCGCAGCCCAAGGCGGCGTGACATCCGATCCGCGGCCGCCAGCACCTCATCTGCCGCCGGGGATGTTCCCAGCTGTCGCAGGCGGCCCAGGGTGAGCAGGCCAAACAGCGGCCGCAGCGAACAAAGTGCGACGCCAAGGCACCACGCCGCCACCATCCATCCGAACCATGGGTGGAGAACGGCACGGATTTGCGCCAGACGCGATGGATGCGCCGGCTGCACTTCGCCGGGCGCGCCCAGCGCCGTAGCTGGCCGAGCCGGAAACGTCGCGCGCGATAACGGCCCGGCGGCGCGGTCGCGATCGAACGCGCGATCATTCAGGCTGGGCCAATCCGTGTTTATGGCATCGGCCGGCGTTCGCGTGGCGATTGGAGGCGCGATGGCTGTCGCGCTGCCGGATGTCGCCGGCGCCGAGTCGGCCGCGAATGTTGGCTGAAGCAGCCACGTCGCGACAGGAGCGAGCGTCGCCAGCATCATGGCGGCGACGAGCAGGGCGTAGCGCGCCGCCGCGCTTGCGCGCCGCATCGCGGCGGCGGCCAGCATCGCAACGATGGCGATCAGGGCAAATTCCCACAACGAATGAATCAGCGTCCAGGCCAGACGCTCGACGGCGGGCGTGGACGAAATTGACCGGACGGCTGGAAAGATGCTCATGACTTTTCCTCCATTTCGTCGAGGAGCCTGCGGGCCTCGTCGATTTCCCGCCGCGACGCCTTGCCCCCGGCAAGCGCCGCCAGCACCAGGCTCATGGCCGATCCCTCGTAGACTTTTTCGATCAGCTCATTGAGGAATCGTTTGGCCGCCTTGTCGCGCGTCATCGCCGCCCGCCACACGTGCGGCGACGACAGCTCGTCGCGCCTGACCAGCCCCTTGGCCAGCATGACCGACAGCATTTTGACGGTGGTGGAGTAGTTGGTTCCTTTTTCCTCGCCAAGCCGTGCATGAATCGCCCGCACCGGGCTTGGCCCCAGTTCCCAGAGAATCCGGAGAATCTCCAGCTCAACGGCGGTAGGCTGAGAAGAACCCAGTTCGCGCATGCCTGCACCTCAAAATAAACGCCGGGCATCATTTCAAGCGAAAGCTTTCGCTTCAGAAGCGACATGTTAGCGAAGCCTTTCGCTAAAGCAAGTAAAAAATAATTTCCGAGAGGTTTTCACCTGTGTTGCCTGACCGCGACTTCGCCCATTGGGGGTGAAGAAAAGTCACCCAAGCACTGACAGCTATGCAGCCGGCGAAATAAGAGCTTTTGATCTGTTTTAACTTCCCCCGGAAAGCAAGGTCGGCGCCTGTCCCAATTTACTCCATCTTTCCCGTATTTAATTCGTCCGGCTATCCCTCTTGATCTTTCCCGTACGTCACTTTTGCTTCGGCGTCCAGATCGTAAGCAGCCAACTGTTGTGTTTGCGGCCGGGGTGGGTGTCGCTGCGATTCGTGGCGCCGGTCACATAGTCGATCTTGTTTCCGTCGCCGCCGTTCAACGACAGTCCGATCCACCGTTGTGGGCCGAAACTAATGCCGGTGACGAGCCGTTTCATGTAGTTCACCCGGAGCAGCGGATCGGGCGGGTCGGCGAGTTGGCAGAGCCAGAAATAAGCGCCGGTCCCCACGCCAACCCCGGCCTGCCCCGCGGCCAGGTGTGTGGCGTTCTGGTCGTCGGGCAGCTTCACCCACCCCTTAAGCCGGCCGGAATTGTATCGTTGCACCTTGCATCCGCCGGCGGCGAACCATCCTTCGGTCGCGTGCCATGCCAGCGCATTAAGCGGCGGCGATTTGGCGTTGCCGAGAACACGGCCCGACGGGTCGAGTTCGCTCAGGCGGCCGGGCGTCGCGACCAACGTGCGCCCATCGTCGGCCAATGCCACGCAATTCGCGCCGGGCATGACGCTGATGACGGTCAGCAATTGCGGATGCGTATTGACGCCGATTAACTTCCCGTCGGCCGCCAGCACAACCACGTGTCCCTGGCGGGTCGATGCCCCGGCGACGAGCCGCCCGCCGGCATGCATCTGGCCGGCCACCGTGCCGTTTTCCCGGTCAAACCAGAACACCGAGCCGTCGGCCGTCGCGGCAACGACGTGCGCCGCCGTCTGCGCCAAGGCGACCGCCGGGGCCGGCATCACCAGTCGCCAAGCCGGCGCTTCGGTATCGCCGACGTGGCAAGCAGGTCGCACCCATCAGCCAGCACAAACAGGCGGTTATCCAGCGCGTAGTCGATCACGGGTCAGCCCTTCCCTTGTTGTTTTCCCCGCCCGATACGCCGGTAGAACAGATGTGGAATTCTGTCTGCCGGCCGGCTATTAATTAACAAATATAATGATCTCACGGATACTATCCTACCTTAATGCGATAATGCTCGTGATGAGCCGAGGCAGTGCATGCCGCACGATTCCGCCACCCTGTAACCCCATCCCATCCCATGCCATTAATTCCAACTTACAAGCCCGTCCGTTTGAAGTCACCTGCGCGAGCGGCGATGCCGTATTGCATCGTGGCGTTATCGCTGGGCCTTTGTCTATGTCTATTGCCGCAAACGGGCGCTTCGGGCGCGACGATCAACATCGCTGAACGGGGCGTGATTCCCGATACCGATGTCGACAGCGCCAAGGTAATCCAAAAGGTGTTCGATGATTCAGCGGCAGGGGACACGGTTT
>DASRRM010000390.1:0-2420 GCA_035695715.1 Tepidisphaeraceae bacterium | reverse complement strand
CTAATCCATGATCCGTTCAGATGGTCCTTTTGCTACCGTTGCCAGGATGACTTGGGTTGAGTTCATCGCTGTCGTATTACTTGGCGCTTTAGCCGCCGTGGTCATTTACATTTTCTATCGGAACATGGGTGCCGGATTTGTAATGTGAACGCCAATTAGATAGGCGAGAGCCTACGGTTTTTCTTGTGACGTTCGCGCCGTAATGCGGGAATATCCTGCCGCGAGCCTCATCGAGGTGCCGCTGACGGCTACTCCTGCCGCGACGAGGTCACCGCGGCAGCATGCCGTGTCGCCGCTTCGATGATCTCGAAAAATCCGAAAGCGAGAAGCCCGACTGCCGCGATGCCGAGCAGGACACCGCCGTTGGCCTGATGCTGCATGGCTTGCAACACGCCTGCCAATCCGACCGCTTCGCGCGAATCGGAATCGAGCGCGGCAATGCCCAGGATTATCCCGAACAGAAAGAAGATCACGCCACGCGTCAGAATCCCGTAAGACCCAAGCGTGACCGCCATGACCCTTTGCCCCGGCGTGGCGTCAAGGTGGTGGCGGTAAGGCGCGCGGAACGCCTTCACCGCGAGTCCGATCCCCACGGCGGAAAATCCGATCGCGATCAGCGCGATCACGGTGCGGCCGAGCGGTTGAGCCATGACCCACGCCGTCCATTCGCGCGCCGACTGGTCTTCGCTGACGCGCCGCCCGCCATAGGTAATGCGCGCGGTCGCGGCGGCGAGCGCGAGATAAAACAAGCCGCTGGACGCCAGCACGGCCCGCCGAGTCAGGCCATAGAGATCGCTGCCGTGCAGGTCGACGTCGAACACCGATTGCAGCAAGCGCCAGCCGGCGAAGCAGCAAAGGCCGGCAGCAAGGACCCAGAGAAAATATCCGCCCAGCGGCTGTTGAAACGCGAGCTCCAATGCATCGCGCGCGCCCTGCGGATGCGCGCCGAGACCGCCGGCGGCCAGCAGCGCGAATCCTCCGACAATCAGAAACACGATGCCGCGCGCGCCATAGCCGATGCGCACCATCCAGACGAGCAGCCCGCCCGTCAGGCGTCTGGTCTCAATGCTGCTGCGCGGCTCCTTATCCACCACAGACGATAATGTTGGAAATTACCCCGGGTTCCGTTGAAAAGGGGCGCGAAAGGACCTGCTTTGAGGTGAAATTGCGCGTTGAAGGATATAACGGGCATTCCGCATCCGGCCTCAGCTAGGCGGCCCGTTCGCAGCGTGATGCCAGGGCAGCGGCACGCGGCGAAGATTGTGGGCTGCCACGTTATGGCGGACCTTCTCGAAAAGCGTCGGTCGATTGTGACCGGCCACGCTGTTGCGGAATTTATCGAGGAGCATCGGCTGCTTGCGGACTGCGGCGTGTTGCAGGGTTTTGCTCTTGGCAATCGCGGCGATTTTCCACCTGAGCATCAGCCGCCCGGCATTCTCGGCGGCCTGACGGGTCCGGACAGCCGTAAGCTCTCCGGTGACCAGTTCGCGTCCGGCCAAGCCGCCGATTCTCGCAGTGGTAAAAAGCCCGGCATCTCCGAACGCCATTGAAATGACGAGCGGAGCCGCAAGCAGGCCCATTTGCCGCGCCACGGTAGTGTCCCCAAAATCCCCAAACGCCGGCAGTGTAGGCGATGCCGGTTAGCCCGCGATTTCGCGATGGCGCGAACTTGTACGTAGCTTGATCAGGAAATGTTAATCACGATCGGGGGCGTGTCGCACAACATTCCGGTCTTGAACTCCAATCACAATCATTCCACGGTTGAGGCCGTGCACTCATAATTCCGACTGAATGTCCGCCTCGCTCCGAAAGCGACTACCGCGTTAATCAACGATCATGGATACGTCGATCACAGTCTATGCGGCCACACCGAGCGCTTTTTGAACTGCTTGCAATAATTCCTTCGGCCGGAATGGCTTGTACAAAGTGGAGATTGCCCCGGCCTCTTGTGCTATTTCTTGGAATAACGGCATTTCGGGGCACTTGCCGCCGAACATGAACCCGGACGCCGTAATGATGGGCATGCGCGGGCTGATCTTGCGAATGGCCTTGGTCGTTTCCAAACCACACGTTCTCAGACTTTGTCGATATCCAAGTTTGGCCGAAAATCTCTTTGGCTTTCGTGGGCATTTTTAATTGATCCGATTTCCATTTCGCACGACTCATCGTTCATAATAATAGTACTCCGGAATATCGAATGAAAAATGTATTTGCGCGGATTGAACGTCTGCCGAAGGGACCGACCCGAAGTGGCCTACCTTAGCCGATATCACTATACCCCCCCGCGGTAGCGGGGGAGGGGGACCACGCGAAGCGTGGTGGAAGGGCGTTTGACTCATCGCATCGTTGTCGCCGCAGGAATGTTCGTCGCCGCCCGCGCCCCTTCCACCGCGCAAACGCGCGGTCCCCCTTCCCCGCTA